>VGZD01000111.1 GCA_016872715.1 Planctomycetota bacterium | reverse complement strand
AGGGATCCTCGGGCTGCGGACCGCAGGAGCGCCCGCAGAACGCCATCGGCACGCCGTCGGGTGTCACGAGCAGCGCGATGCGCACGCCGGGGATCGCCGCCAAGGGTTCGAGAACTTCCTTCATGGCGAGCTAGCTCCGTGGGCCTCGACGTGGGCGTGAGCGAGGGCGAGCAACGCGGGTCGCAGACCGTCCGGCAGGGACGTCGCACTCGACTGCACGGCCGCCACGCCCTCGTCGTGCGGCAGCACGAGCAGGCTGCCCGAGCGACCCTCGAGCTCGACCTCGACCACGCTGCCCAGACCCATGCGCCGCGCGGCCGCGCGGCTGCGCTGGGCCACGTCGCGCACCGCCCGCGCGCAGCGCTCGGCCGTCGCGCCGCAGGGACCTTGCACGAGCGCCGTGGCGCCGCGCTCGAACACGGCGACCTGCACGCTGGGCTGAGCCACGAGCTGCTGCAGCTCGGCGCGCACCGGACGGCTGGCAGGACGCGTCGGGAGCGCGCGGGCGTGGGCCTGTTCCTCGGGGAAGGTGCCGCGACGCTCGACTTCGCGTAGCGCGGCGTCGAGCGTGGGGCCGTCGTCTGCGAGTGCGGTGTACGTGCGATAGCGCGCCTCGAGCGCGGAATCGCCGGGGTGCAGCTCGAGCAGTTGCGCCACGCTGCGCCGCGCCTCGCCCCACGCACCGACACGGCAGACGACGTCGAGTCGCAGGCGCAGCGGACGTTCGTCGCGCGCCAGCGCCGCCTCGCAGGCCGCGAGCAGATCGAGGGCCAATCGAGCGTCCTCGCGGCGTCGATCGGCGAAGTAGCGCGCGACGCGGGCCTGCGCACGAATCCACTGCGCCTCCCCCGCCCCACCCGCCGCCAGCCACGCCGAGGCGAGTTCCTCGGCCCGCTCGAGGCGCCCGCATTCGAGGTAGATCTCGGCGAGCTCTCGGTACAGGCCCGGACGCGGAGCCTCGCGCAACTCGCTGGCGAGCGCACGGGCGCGCTCTTCCTTCCGCAGCACGCGCATGCGCGCGCGCAGCCGCGAGAGCTCGGGATGCGATGCCAGCGCCGCGAGGCCTTCGGTGCAGACGCGCTCGGCTTGCGCGAAGTCCTCGATGCGCGCGTGCTCCAAGGCCAGCGCGGCGAAGTGCTCGGCGCTCGGATCCTGCGCCAGGCTCGCGCGAGCCGCGCGCAGACGCGAGCGCGCCATCCAACGATCGAGGAATTTCATCGGCGTTCTCCCGCGCGCGTCGTGCTCCACTGCTCCAGCAACGCCACTTCACGCTGCGTCGAAGCGCGGTGTTCCCAGTCCTCCGGCGCGGCTTCCAGCGCACCTCGGAAGTGCGAGAGGGCTCGCTCGAAGTCCATGCGATCGGCGGCCACGAACGCCGCCGACCGCTCGGCATCCGCGCGCAGTGCGGCGCGCGAGCGCAGCTCGAGCCGCCGCTGCGCCGCCGCGATCTCGCGCTCCTCGAGCCGCTCGATCGAGAGCGCGAGCAGCGTGCGTTCTCTCGACACCGCGCCCATGCCGAGCCACGCGACGTTGCTCTCGAGCAGGAGTTCGAGCCCGGCGAGACGCTCGCGGCTCGACACGAGGTCGTCGGCCCGCGCCGCGGGCAGGGCCGCCCGCTCGGCCTCGATGGCTCGCTCGCGCTCGAACGCCACGGCGAGCGCCGCCACGCCGACGCAGGCGAGCGCCGCCCTGCGCAGTCGCAGCCGCCACCGCTCGCGCGAGAGCTGCGCTTCGAAGCGCAGGTCGCGGACCATCCGCGCGACGTCGCGCCGACGCGGCTCGAGCGCGAGCACCTCGCGCAGGTTGCTCAATGCCTCGTCGCGCTGCCCCGCGCGCAGCGCTTCCTCGGCCGAACGCAGGTGCCGCTCGACGCGCCGCCCCATGCTCCCGTCGCGGCGCTCGAGCGCGCGCAGCTCGAGCTGCAGCGTCTCGTTCCCCGGGAACATCTCGAGCAGCAGCCGCAGCATGTCCTCCGCCCGCGCCGAGTCACCGGCGCGTTCGAGCAAGATGGCGAACCGCCGCCCCTCTTGGGGCATCGAGATGCGATGGCGGTCGTGAACCTCCCTGTGCGCGAGGCCGAGCACGAGCAGCGCTTCGAGCGCCAGCGCATCGTCTGGGTTCGCGGTGAGGTACGGCAAGAGCTCCAGACACCACGCCTGCGCCGTCGGCTCGTCGATCGCGCTCGCGGCGTGCTCGACGAGCGACTTCAGGGCGGGCCGCGGCGTGCGCTCCGCACCCGCCAGCTCGGACTTCATGCGCGCGATGCCAGTGGGAGCAAACGTCGGAGCGCGGAGCGTGGCGGTGTCGGCGAGGTGCATGCCTTGACGGTCCCACGACTCGCGAGGGAGCGTGGGTCGGTCCTGTTTCGACGTCGGTTCGCCGCGTTCTTGAAGGGCGCGCGGGAACTTCCTTCGCGCGAGCTTCCTTCGCGGATGCCGCAGGTGCCCAGCCGCGCAGCGCCTCTACGACCGCGCAGTGCCTCGACGACCGCGCGGCGCTGCGTTCGAGCGCGCGAGCGGCGCTCGGGAGGCGCAGACAGCCGCCCGAGACAACCGGGGGAACGCCCTAGAAAACCTCGACGTGCAGCACTTCGCTCGTCACCCGAGACGGGCTCCCTGGGCAGCGCTCGACGCACTGCACGCCCAACGACGTTCCCCAAGCGGCCGCCGGGATGGCCAGCTCGAGTCGCGCCACGCCATCGGGATCGACGGCGCGCAGCTCCACGCTCGCCGCGGAGCGTTCGATCCACCACGGCACGGAGAGCTGCACCACGGGCTGCGGGCGCAGGGGACCAAAGAAGAACAGCACGCGCGACGCGAGCGGCGCGCGGCGCTCGACGCGCAGGAGCGCGCCCGCGAGCGGCTCCTCCAGACTCTGCAACGCTCGCTCGCCCGTGTCGTACAGCCGCACTTCGCCCGCGTTCGAGAAGCTGCCCGCGTGCGTCGACTTGCATCCGACGGCGAGCCGTGTGCCGCTCGCATCGAGCGCCAGCGAGCGCACGCTGCCCGGCAGGGTCGCGGAGAGCAGCTCGTTTCCGCTGGCGAGGTCGAACAGCCACGCCTGCGCCACCGCGTCGCCGCCCCAGCGGCCGCAGCCCAGCCGCGAGCCGTCGCGAGCGAGCGCGAGCGCCTCGGGAAAGTCCTGTGGTCCTCCGACCGGATTCACGAACGAGCGCGAGAAGCTCCGCACGAGGTCCTGCACCTTCCACGTCTCGAAGCGCGCGCCGCGGCCGCTCGCGGCGTGCCACCAGCCCAGCGCCAAGGTCGCGCCGGAGTCGTCGAGCGCCGCGCGCACGGGCTGCTCGCCCGACAGGCCCTGAAATTCCGCGCTCGGGGCCCACAGCGACGCGTTCGAGCGCAGCACGCGCACACTCGCGCTCGCTCCGACGGCGAGCAGCGAGCCCTGCGCGTCGAGCGCGAGCGCCGTGGTCGAGCCCGCGAGCGTCTCGACATGCTCGAGCGTGGCGTCGTCGCGCAGCACGCGCAGCACGTTGCCGGCGACGCAGGCGAGCTTGGAGAGACTCGCTGTGGCTTCGCAGGCGCGCAGCGGACCCGCGCTCTCCACGCGCGCCGCGCTCACGGAGCCGTCGAGCGCCGAGCGCCATTCACACAGCAACTGCTGCGTGTTCGCGTCCTGCAACACGAGCGCCACGCGGCTGCCATCGCGCGCGAGTGCAAGGCGACCGCTCGTGTTGCCGATGCCGCCCACTTGCGTGCGCCAGCGCTCGACGAGCGCGCCGCCCGCTCCCGGCTCGAGGCGCACGAGCTCCGTGCGCTTGGACGAGGGGCTGCCGAGCGAGGTCTGGACGAGCACGAACAGCTCGTGCGAGTCGTCTCCGGCGGCGGCCGCGATCGGACCGCTCGCTCCCCCGAGTGCGAGCGCGCGCGAAGGCGGGAGCGAGAGCGCGCCAGCGCACGGCGCGGTCGAGTGCAGGCTCGCGCGCGGCGCCACGCCCGACGCCACGGCGAACAGACCCTCGCCATGCGCCACGAAGGCGAGTGCGCCGGGGAGCCACGGCGAGCCCGCGGGCGCGGACTCGCGCCAACGCAAGCCGGGCTCGAAAGGCCCTCCTTGGGCGAGGGCGACGAGCGCGGCGGCGAGCAAGGCGGCGACCATGGATGGAGAGCCGCGAGAGGCCCCTCCAAGGCTACACCCGCGCGCGGCCATGGGAGCAGGGCGCCGCGCATGGATCGCACGGCCCGCATCGTCTAGAGTCTTCGGCCCGCTCCCCGCCGGAGAGGCTCGGAAGTTCTTTCCGCAGTCCACCCCACCACCGCCCGCGCGAGCCCGTTCCCAGCGATGAAGCAGACCGCCCTGCACGACGTCCACGCCGCCCTCGGGGCCAAGCTGATCGAATTCGGCGGCTGGCACATGCCCGTGCAGTACGGCGCGATCCTCGACGAGGCGCGCTGCGTGCGCACGAGCGCTGGACTGTTCGACCTCGGCCACATGGGCCGCGTCCACGTGCGCGGCAAGGACCACCTGCGCTTCCTCGACCGCGTCTGCTCGAACTTCGTCGCCAAGATCCCCGTCGGCGCGATCCGCTACTCGCTGTTCTGCAAGCCCGACGGCAACCCGATCGACGACCTGCTCGTGTACCGCGAGGCGGACGCCGTGTATCTGGTGGTCAACGCCTCGAACACGCCGGTGGACCTCGCGTGGCTGCGCGAGCACGCGCGCGGCTACGAGGTCGAGATCGACGACCGCAGCGACGCGACCGGGATGCTCGCCATCCAAGGCCAGCACTCGACCGAGGTGCTCGCACCCCTCGTCAGCGGCTGCGACCTCGCGCAGATCGGCTACTACAAATTCGCCTTCGGCACCGTGTGCGGCCTTCCCAACACGCGCATCAGCCGCACGGGCTACACCGGCGAGCTCGGCTACGAGCTCTACCTCGACAATCGCGATGTCGTGCGCGTGTGGCGCTCGATCCTCGCCGCGGGTGCGAGCGCCGGAGTTCGCCCGATCGGACTGGGAGCGCGCGACATCCTGCGGCTGGAAGCCGGCATGCCGCTGTACGGACACGAAATCGACGCGACCCACAACCCAATCGAGGCCGGGCTCGACTTCGGCGTCTCCTTCCACGAGGCGAAGGGCGACTGGATCGGCCGCGAGGCGCTGCTGGCGGTGCGCTCGGCGCCGCGCCGCAAGCTCGTCGGCCTCTCGACCGACGGCCCGCGCGTGCCGCGCCAAGGCGCGCGGGTGTTCGCGGGTGCGACCGACGTGGGCTACGTGTGCTCCGGCGCCGTGTCCCCCATGCTCGGCACCAACATCGCCTCGGCCTACGTCGCGCTCGAGCACGGCGCCCCGCTCACCGCGCTCGACGTCGACTTCAAGGGCAAGCGCCAGCCGTGCACGGTGCGCGCGCTCCCGTTCTTCTCCCGCACGCGCGTGTGAGCGTGCGGACCGACCGATCCCATTTTCTTCACGGACTCTCCCCCTAAAAGCCCCCACCATGCGCCCCAACGATCGCAAGTACGCCCAGTCCCACGAGTGGGTCAAGCTCGACGGCGACGTCGCCATCTTCGGCATCACCGACTTCGCCGTGCAGGAGCTCTCCAACGGCAACGAGTCCGACCTCGTCTACTGCGACCTGCCCGATGCGGGCCGCGTGCTCTGCGCCGGTGAGACCTTCGGCGAGATCGAATCGGTCAAGGCCGTGAGCGACCTGTACGCGCCGATCGGCGGCGAAGTGCTCGAGATCAACGCCGCCATCGAGGACCACCTCGAGATCCTCTCCAAGGACCCTTGGGGCGCGGGCTGGATCATCAAGGTCAAGCCGGAGAGCAAGAAGCTCGACGGACTGATGGACGCGGCGGAGTACGAGGCGTTCGTGGCCTCGAAGAAGCACTAGTCGCGCGCGCCGCACGCGCGAGCCTCGACCGCCGTGGAAACGTGGCGCCTCGTCACGACGTGGAACGCGCCGCCCGCGTTCAACCTAGGACTCGACGAGGCGCTGCTCGAGTCGCTCGGCGCCCCGGTGACGGTGCGCTTGTATTCGTGGAAGCCCGGCGCGCTCTCGCTCGGCTATTTCCAGCGCCGCGCCGACGTCCCCGCGGCCGCGGACGCGCGCGCGGTGGTGCGGCGCTTCACGGGCGGCGGAGCGATCCACCACCAGCGCGAGCTGACGTTTTCCATCGCGGCCGACGCGGAGCACCCGCTGTACCGCGGACCGATCGCGGAGTCCTACGTGCGCGTGCACGCGGCGCTCGCGCGCGCGCTCGCGGACTTCGGCGTCACGGCCGAGCTGCGCGGTGAGCGCGCGCTCGCGAGCGAGCGAGCGGACACCGGCATGTGCTTCCACAAGTCCTCGCCGCTCGACCTCGTGTGGAACGAGCGCAAGGGCGTGGGCTCGGCCCAGCGTCGCTCCAAGGGTCGTGTGCTGCACCACGGCTCGATCAAGCTCGGCACGACGCCGCTCGAGGGCGACATCGCGACGCTCGAGCACGTCGCGCCCGGGCTCGAGCCGCACGGCTTCGCGCCGGCGCTGCGCGAGGCGATCGAGGCCCACTTCGGCGTGCGGCTCGTCGCCGACGTGCCCGATGCGCTCGAGCGCGGCCGCGCCAAGGAGCTGGCCGTCCGCTTCGGCTCGCGGGAGTTCCTCGAGCGCCGCTGAGCGCGCCACCCGCGACGAAGCCCTCCGCTACCGAACCACCCGCGCGACCCTACCCGCGCGCTCGCGCGCGACGCCACCCGCGCCCTCGGCCGCTGGGTGGTTACCCCGCATGGATTCGAACCATGAATGAGAGAACCAGAATCTCTAGTGTTACCGTTACACCACGGGGTAGCTCGGGGGTCGCACGCAGCCTCGGAGGGGGGTTACCCGACCTGGATTCGAACCAGGAACGAGAGGACCAAAACCTCTTGTGTTGCCGTTACACCATCGGGTAGCCGAGGGGGCGAGGATTGAACCAACGGCGGGGCGCCGCGTCAATCGTTCAGCGGCGGCGTGGGGTGAGCGCGAACCCGGCCGCGGGGGTGCGCGGGGGTGCGCCGACCTGCTCGGGCCTGCTCGGGCCTGCTCGGGACGCTCTCGCTGTGCCCTCGAAACTCGCTTCGGGGGCCGGGGGAGAGCGCGCTCCCCTTCAGCGCGAGGCGAGCCGCACGAGGTTGAGCGCCGTGTGCGCGGCGTAGCGGCGGATCGAGGCGCGATCGACGGGCGGAAAGCGCCGCTCGAACGCTTCGAGGCGTCCCTCGCGCCACAGGCCGAACCAGACCAACCCGACGGGCTTTTCCGGCGTGCCGCCCGAGGGCCCCGCCACGCCCGTGATCGAAACCGCGAAGTCCGCGCCCGAGCGCTCGGCGGCGCCCTGCGCGAGCGCCAGCGCCACTTCGCGACTGACGGCGCCGTGACGTTCGAGCAGCGCTGGATCGACGCCCAGCGCGCGCACCTTGGACGCGTTGGAGTAGCTCACCCAGCCCGCCACGAACACACCGCTCGCGCCGGGGACCTCGGTGAGCAGCTCGGACACCAGGCCGCCGGTGCACGACTCGGCCACGGCCAGCGTCGCGCCGCGCTCGGAGAGCTGGCGCACGATCGCCGCGCCGGGCCGCGGGTCGTCTTCGGAGTAGATCTCCTCGGCGAAGCGCGCGCGCAGCTCCGCGGCGCGCGCGGCGATCTGTGCGCGCGCGCCCTCGACACTCTCGCCCTTGCCGAGCAGCGTGACTTTCAGGATGCCGGTGTGCGCCGTGACGCCCAACAGCGGCGTCGCCCCGCGCGCCATCCACTCGCCCGCGCGATCGGAGAAGGCGCTCTCGGGCAGCCCGAGCAGGTAGAACGAGTGCCGCACGATGCCCGGACCTTGGCCGCAGGTCGAGCGCAGCCACGGCAAGAGCTCGCGCCTGAGCATGTCCTGCATCTCGTGCGACGGACCGGGCAAGACGCACAGCGTGCCGCCGTCGATCCACACGCGGAAGCCCGGCGCGGTGCCCACGGCGTTGGGCATGACCTGCGCGCCGCGCGGAAACCACGCCTGACGTTCGTTCGACTCGGGCATCGCGCACGCTCGGCGCGCGTAGCTCGCGCGCAGCTCCGCGAGCACCGCCTCGTTGCGTTCGAGCGCGACGCCGGCGGCCGCGGCGGCGGCCTCGCGCGTCACGTCGTCGAGGGTCGGCCCGATGCCGCCGGTGCACACCACCAACTGGTAGCGCGCGCACAGCTCGTAGATCGCGCTCTCGAGCTCGTCCTTGCGGTCGCCGAGCACGACGAAGCGCTCGACCACGATGCCCAGTTCCGCCAAGCCACGCGCGATCGCGCCCGAGTTGGAGTCGGGGTAGTCACCGGCGAGCAGCTCGTCCCCCACGGCGATGCAGGCCGCGCTCCTCACTTCACCGAGCACCGCACGCTCCCACGCTCAGGCCGCCTTCGCGCCGCGCTCGCGCGACACGGGCAGGAACCATGTCCACAACAGACCCACCTCGTACAGCAGGATCATCGGCCCCGCCGCGAGGAACTGCGTGATCGGATCGGGCGGCGTCAGGATGCCGCCGACGATGAACGCCACGAGGATGAAGTAGGGCCGGAAGCGCACCAGGCTGCGGCGCTCGAACATGCCGACCTTGACGAGCAGGTACATCACCACCGGCAGTTGGAACATCAGCCCGAGCGCGAGCGTGACGGCCTGCAGCCAGTCGAGATAGGGCGCCACCGACGCGATGTACGTCACCTTCTCGGGCGCGAACACGGTGACCATGAACTTGAACCCGAGCGGGCACATCACGTAGTAGCCGAACAGCACGCCGACCACGAAGAGCCCGACCGTGATCGGGAAGAACTTGAGGATCGCGCGGCGCTCGTTGGGGTAGAGCCCGGCGGCGACGAACTGCCACAGCTGCCAGAGCAGGACCGGCATGCCGAGCACGAGCGCGGCGATGATGCAGATGCGCATCACGACCGAGAAGCCGTCGCCGACGCCGACCAGCGTCATGCGCTGGGAGACGGTGAAGTCGTCCTGCAGGCGATTGTCGGCGGGATCCTCGACCACGAAGTACTTCGTGCGCGGCGTGTTCGGCGCCGTCTTGAGCTCCTCGAGGAGCAGCGCTTCGTACTTCGCGCGCTGCTCGCGGTCGACCTCGGAGAGCACGTCGTTCATCGGCCGCGCGACGATGTCGAAGATCGGGTCGTAGAACGAGAAGGCGACGGTGAACGCCACCACCACCGCGATCGCTCCGCGGAACAGGCGCGTGCGCAGTTCGCGCAGGTGCTCGCCGAGCGACATGCGCGTGTGCTGGAACGGATCGTCTTGCTCGGCCATGAACGCAGAAATGTAGCGCCGCGACAGGACGCGGCGAGCGCGTGTTTCCCGAAGCTCGCGAATTTCACGAGGCCCGCAAAAAGCCGCGCGGGCGAGCCCCCGAGAGGGGCCCGCCCGCGCGGAGCGTCGTTCGGCCTAGGACGGCGAGTCAGCTCGAGCAGCTCACTCGAGCGGAACGCTCGAGCAGCTCACTCGCAGCGGAACGCTCGAGCAGCCCACTCGCAGCGGAACGCTCGAGCAGCCCACTCGCAGCGGAGCGGCTAGAACTTGAAGTACGAGCGCAGGTCCTTGATCGGCACGATCTGGGTGCCCTGCGACTCGGCGTTCTTGTACACCGGCAGCTCGTTCGCCGGCAGCGGCGTCTCGAGCGCCTGACCGTCGGCGTCGACGAACAGCTCCGCGCCCACGATCAGGTAGTCCGAGTCGGGGCCGAGGGTCGGCTGCACGGTGATGCCGATGTTCGACAGCAGCACCTTGAGCTCGGTCTCGTTGAACTGGCCCGAGAAGCGGCCGCAGAGCACCGCGGTGCGCTCGCTCTTGGGGTCGTACACCGGGTTGTAGACGATGTCGCCCTCGATGATCGGGTCGAAGCGGTCGGCGACGTTCGTGAAGGTCACCTCGGCCATGGTGGGCTGCACCTGAGTGACTTCCGCCCAGCCCTTGAGCTTCTGGGAGCCGACCTTGCCGGACACGACGCGGAAGCGCGTGCCGCGGGCGAGGCGCTGGTTGGAGCCGATGTCGATCCAGCCGAGCGCGAGGTCCTTGGAGACCGAAAGCACCTTGCCGTCGGCGGCCTCGGGCTCGCGCTGGAACGCGAGCGCCTTGGTGATGGCCTTCATGCGCGTCTGGGCGGCGAGGCGCTCGTCCTCGAACTTGCGGCTGTTGGCTTCGATGGTGTTGCGCGCTTCGCGCAGCTGGGCGTCGAGCTCGTTGCGCTGGCTCTGGAGCGAGGCGACGCGCGACTCGAGCTCCGACTGGCGCTGGGCCGCGGTGTTCTGCTCGTCGGCGACCTGCCGCTGCAGGTTCGAGATCTCCGAGTCCTTGCCGCGCAGGGCCTCGCGCAGGCCGCGCTCGAGCGCTTCCTTCTCGCCCTCGAGGGTGCGGATGGAATCGTTCAGAGTCGCGATCGTGCGCTGCTGGGACAGGTAGGCGTCCTTGGCCTTGGGCAGGGCGAGCTCGACCGTCTTGATGTCGTCGCCCATGTTCGGGAAGTTGGCCTTCCAGTCGCCGAAGCTGAGCTTCATCTGCTCGAGGTTCGTGTTGGCGGCCGCGGCGTCGGCCGGCGACCAGCCGACCACTTCCGACAGGCGCACGCGCGCTTCGGCGCTGGCTTGGTCGCGCTCGGCGATCTCCGCCTTTTCCTTGGCGGTGGCCTCGGCGCGCTGGCGGAACATCTCGGTTTCGCTCGAGGCGCTCCACGCCATCACGACGCCGATGATGAAGAGCACCAGGAAAACAACCAGCCAAATGACGTGGACGCGGGCAGCTCCGCGGCGGGAACGGTTCATGGACATCGATCCTTGCGGTCGTCGGGGGAGACCTAGGGGCTCCCGGAGGGTTCCGGAGGGGGTGGGACGATCGGACGCCACGCGGGCGCCCGCACGGGCTCAGCGGGTCCGACCCTGCGGGAGGTCCGGACTGGCCGTTGGGGCGTGTGGTGATACCCGAACGGCGGGTGGCGCGGCAAGGGAGAACCCGGGGTCCCTTGACCGTTCCGGCGCGCTCCCTAGGCTCGTCGCAGCCTGCAGGTCGGTTCCCGGGGGCCCTTGGAAGAGCCTTCGGGGCGAGGGCTATCCCGCCGAGCGCCTGCGGTTTCCACCGTCGGGATCCCTGTCCGCGTGAGCGCCTCGAACTCCCCCACCCCGCCGCTGCTCCTCGGAGTGCTCGGCGGCATCGCCTCGGGCAAGTCCGCCGTGGCGGCGCTGCTCGCCGGTCCCGAGGGCAGGGTGCTCGACGCGGACGCGCTCGCCCACGCGGAGCTGGAGGCGAGCGACACGCGCGCGTGGCTCGGGGCGCGCTTTGGGCCCGCGCTGATCGAGGGCGAGCGCGTCGACCGCGC
>VGZD01000110.1 GCA_016872715.1 Planctomycetota bacterium | reverse complement strand
CGCGCGCGGCGCGCGCGCTCGCCGACGCCTTCGGCGATCGCCTGTACGCGCTGCTCGCGCGGCATCGGCGCGACGAGGAAGTGCCAGCCGAGGCGCGGCTGCGCGAGCGCGCTCGGGCGCTCGGCCTGCCGCTCGTCGCGGCGCCGGAGGTGCTCTACCATCAGGCCGAACGACGGCGCTTGCAGGACGTGCTCACGTGCATCCGCGCGCGCACGACGCTGTCGCAGGCCGGACGCAGGCTCAAGCCGAACGCGGAGCACGGGCTCAAGAGTCGCCACGCCCTCGCGCAGCTCTTCCACGACGAGCCCGCGGCCGTCGCGCGCACGCTCGAGGTCGCGCAGCGCTGCCGCTTCACGCTCGACGAGCTGCGCTACCGCTATCCGTCGGAGCGCCTGCCGGATGGGCGCACGTCGTCGCAATGGCTGCGCGAGCTGTGCGAGCAGGGCGCGCGCGAGCGCTGGCGCGGCGAGACGCCGGCGGCGGTGCGCGCGCAGCTCGAGCGCGAGCTCGCGCTGATCGACGAGCTCGACTACTGCGGCTACTTCCTGACGATGCGCGAGATCGTCGAGTTTTGCCGCGCGCGCGACATCCTGTGCCAAGGCCGCGGCTCGGCGGCGAACTCGGTCGTGTGCTATTGCCTCGGCGTCACCGCGGTCGACCCGGTGCGCATGGGGCTCCTGTTCGAGCGTTTTCTCTCGAAGGAGCGCGCGGAGCCGCCCGACATCGACCTCGACATCGAGCACGAGCGGCGCGAAGAGGTCATCCAGCACGTGTACGAGAAGTACGGCCGCGCGCGCGCCGCGATGGTCGCCAACGTGATCCGCTACCGCGCGCGCTCGGCGATCCGCGACGTCGGCAAGGTGCTCGGGCTGCAGGAGAGCACGCTGTCGCGGCTCGTGCGGCCGCTGTCGCACGGCGAGGGTCTCTCGCAGCGCGCGCTCGCCAACGCCGGCATCGATCCGCGCTCGCGCGAGGCGCAACTTTTGTGCGAGCTCGCCGAGGAGCTCGAGGACTTCCCGCGGCACCTCTCGATCCACCCCGGCGGCTTCCTGCTCGGCCACGAGCCCGTCGCGCGCCTCGTGCCGGTCGAGAACGCGACCATGGAAGGTCGCACGGTGATCCAGTGGGACAAGGACGACGTCGAGGCGGTCGGCCTGTTCAAGGTCGACCTGCTCGCGCTCGGCGCGCTCAACCACCTGCACCGCGCCTTCGATCTCGTGCGCCGCCACCGCGGCGTCGAGCTCTCGCTCGCCACGATTCCGCCCGAGGATCCGGCGACCTACGACCAAGTCTGCGCCAGCGACACGGTCGGCGTGTTCCAGATCGAGAGCCGCGCGCAGATGTCGATGCTGCCGCGGCTGCGACCGCGCAACTACTACGACCTCGTGATCGAGGTCAGCATCGTGCGCCCCGGCCCGATCTCGGGCGGCATGGTGCACCCCTACCTGCGGCGTCGGCGCGGCGAGGAGCCGGTCGAGTATCCGCACGAGTGCCTGCGGCCGGTGCTCGAAAAGACGCTCGGCGTGCCGCTGTTTCAGGAGCAGGTGATGCGGCTTGCGATCGTCGCCGCCGACTACACGCCGGGCGAGGCGGACCAATTGCGGCGCGACATGGCCGCGTGGAAGAAGAGCGGACGCATCGGGCAGCACCGCGAAAAACTCGTCGAGCGCATGCAGAAGAAGGGCATCGCGCCGGAGTTCGCGGAGCGCGTGTTCCAGCAGATCCAAGGCTTCGGCGAGTACGGCTTTCCCGAGAGCCACGCGGCGAGCTTCGCGCTGCTCTCCTACGCGGGCGCGTGGCTGCGGCGGCACTACATGACCGAGTTCACCTGCGCGCTGCTCAACGCGCAGCCGATGGGCTTCTACTCGACCGCGACGATCGTCGACGACGCGCGGCGGCACGGGCTCGACATGCGGCCGGTCGATGCGCGCGAGAGCGAGTGGGAGTGCACGATTCCAACGCCGGGCGCGGTGCGCATGGGGCTGGCGACGGTGAAGTCGCTCTCGCACGCGGATGCGCGGCGGCTGGTGCGCGCGCGAGAGAGCGCGCCGTTCGCGTCGCTCGCGGACCTCCAGAAGCGCTCGGGGCTCGACACGCGCGCGCTGTCCGCGCTCGCACAGGCCGGAGCGCTCGAGGGCTTCGAGGATCGCCGCCGCGCGGCGCTGTGGACCGCGCTGGCGACGAAGGCCGTGCACCAGCCGAGCCTGTTCGAGCTCGACGAGCGCAAGGCGGAGTTCGCGCCGCTCTCGCGCTTCGAGGAGATCGGCTGGGACTACGAGCGCACGCGCCACAGCGCGCGCGGGCATCCGCTCTCGGCGCTGCGCGCGCAGCTCGCGGCGAAGGAGCTGCCCGACGCGCGCACGCTCAACGCGCTCCCCCACGGCACGCGCGCGCGCTACGCCGGCGTCGTGATCTGTCGCCAGCGCCCCGGCACGGCGCGCGGTGTGACCTTCATGACGCTCGAGGACGAGACCGGCTTCGTCAACCTCGTGGTCTGGAAGAAGGTCTTCGAGCGCTTCGAGCTCGTCGCCAAGACCGAGACCTTCCTCGGCGTCACCGGCCGCGTCCAGACACAGGACGGCGTCACCAACCTCGTCGCCGAGCGCCTGTGGCGCCCCGACCTCGAGCTTCCAACGGGCGACATCGCCTCGCGCGACTATCACTGAGTACGCAGGCAAAGTGGAAAAAAGTGCCGCTCGCGGGGAGGGAAGCGCGGGTCGCATTGCACAACTGCGGATCGTCCTCGATGCTAGAGACTGTCGCGCGGATCTGGACTCGGGCCGAGCACGCGCGGTCCCCTCACGCCCCCACCATGTTCACCCACGGTCTGTTGCTCGCCGCGAGCGCGCTCGCGCAGTCCTTCCCCACGACCGGGGGCAATGTGTGCGTCATCGTGCTCGACGACGTGGCGCCTGGGATGATCGCGAGCTTCGACGCCGCGGCCGTCGCGGGCGGTCGACCGAGCGCGCGCCCCGCGTCGACGCCCGCAATCGACTCGCTGCTCGCAGCGCAGGGCATGTCGTTCGATCGCGCGTGGGCGCTGCCGTACTGCACGCCCGGACGCACCGCGGTGCTGACGGGACGCTTCGGCCTGCGCAGCGGCATCGGAACCGTCGTGCCTCCACGCGCGACGCGCCCGAACCCAGGACTGGGCAACGAGGCCGAACTCCTGCCCGGCTTGTTGCGCGCAGCGACCCCGCCCTATTCGAGCGCTGCCGTCGGCAAGTGGCACCTCGCCGACCAGGTGCAGCTCGCGCAGAACCCAGTCCATCCGCTCGGCGTGAGCGCGAACCCGTGGTTCGATCGCTTCGCGGGCACGTGGTTCAATTTCAGCGCGCTCGCGGCGCAGCCCTATCAGGAGGCGGGTTACTACATGTGGGAAAAGGCCTACTCGACTCGCGTGGAGCTCGCGCTCAACCCCTGCCCCGCGGGCGAGCCGCCGTGCGTTCTCGACATGAACGTGAACATCACGCCGCTCGACTACCCGAGCGTCGACACGGTGGAAGACGCGCTGGTGCTCGCCAACGAGCTGCCGGAGCCGTGGTTCCTGTGGGTCGCACCGCACGCGGCGCACTTTCCGGCGCATCCGCTGCCGGACGGAATGCCCGCGGACCCCTGCCGCGGCGTGTCGGCGCCAGGCTCGTCCTGCTCCTATCCGGGAGTCGGCCCGCCGCAGTCGGCGCGCCGCTGCATGCTCGAGGCGCTCGACCACCAGCTCGGGCGACTGCTGTGCTCGCTCGATTTCGGCGACACGACCGTGATTCTCATCGCCGACAACGGCTGGGCCAAGGACTCGGTCGTGCCGCCGTACCTCGTGTCGCGCGCGAAGAGCACGGTGTACCAAGGCGGGCTCGAAGTGCCGTTCCTCGTGCGTTCGCCGGCGATTCCGGCGACTTTGCGCGGCACGCGCAGCGACGCGCTCGTGTCGGTCGTCGACATTTTCGCCACGGTGCGAGAGCTCGCGGGCGCTCCGGCGGCGGCGCACGGCGAGGATTCGCGCTCGCTGCTGCCGATCCTCAGTGGTGCACAGACTGCAACGCGCGACCGTCTGTATGCCGAGCGCTTCGACCCGAACTTCGCGCCAGACCCGATCACGGGCCTGCCGCCCGTGGGGTACGTCTGCTGGCGCCACGATCAGGCCCTGAGAGACGAGCGCTTCAAGCTCGTGCGCCAGTGGCGCCGCGCCGCGAACGGAGCTCCGCCGATCCTGACCGAGCAGTTCTTCGACCTCGAGCAGGGCGCGGCGGGCGGTCCCGACTGGAACGAGACGAACAACCTGATCGCGCCGGGTGCGGCTGCGCTCGACTACGAGGCACAGAACGCACTCGGCGTGCTTCGCAGCAAGCTCGATACCCTGTATCCGAAGCTGGTGCTGTGAGTCGCGAGCTCGCGACGCGCTGATTCGCCGGATTCCATCTGGCGACGGGCGCGCACGTGCCGGAGAATTCAGAGGGGCGTTCGGAGATTCCCGCCGCCTTCGATTCGCTCTATGCTCGCACTGCTCTCCGCCTGTCTGGGACTGCTGTCCCACGTGTCGCATGCACCGTCCGCGCCGGGCGGCAATGTGTGCGTCATCGTGCTCGATGACGTGGGTGCGGAGCTCGTCTCGAGCTGCGATGACGTACTGCGCGCGCGAGGTCGGCCCAGCGGAGTTGCCGCCGCGACGCCGGCGATCGATGCGTACATGACCGCGCAGGGGCTGTACTTCACGAACGCGTGGTCGCTGCCGAGCTGCACGCCGTCGCGCGCCGCGATGCTCACGGGACGGCTTGGAATGCGCTCGGGAATCGGACGCGTGCTCCTGCCGCGCGGCCCGAGCGTCAACCCGGGACTCGAGCCGGACGTCGAGTTGCTCCCGCAGCTCCTGCGCGCGGCGCCGACACCCTACGCGAGCGCAGCCGTCGGCAAGTGGCATCTGGCTTCGAGCGAGCAACTCGAGGCTTGGCCCGCGCATCCGCTCGGAACGCCGGTCGCGCGCTGGTTCGATCGCCACGCGGGCGCGTGGTTCAACTTCGAGTCGCAGCCGACGCTCCCCTACTGGACGAGCGGCTACTACGTCTGGGAGAAGGCGTACTCGACGCGCGTGCGCGCGGGCGTGAGCCCTTGCGAGTCGGGCGAGCCGCCGTGCCTGCGCGCGATGGACGTCAACCTCGACGTGGAGGACTACCCGACCGTCGACACGATCGACGACGCACTCGAGCTGGTGCGCGAGCTGCCCGAGCCGTGGTTTCTGTGGGTGGCGCCGAATGCGGCGCACGGCCCGGCGCATGAGTTGCCCGCAGGCCTGCCGTCGGATCCGTGCGGATTCGGGGCTCCGGTGGGCGGTGCCTGCTCCCTGCCGGGCATGACGCTGGAAGCGAGCCGGATTCGCTGCTCGCTCACGGCGCTCGACCAGCAGCTTGCGCGGCTCTTCTGCGCGCTCGACTTCAGCGACACGACGGTGATCCTCGTCAGCGACAACGGCACGGGCGAGCTCGCCACGCTACCGCCGTACCAGCCCTCGCGCGTCAAGGGCAGCGTCTATCAGGCCGGCGTGCAGGTGCCGTTCCTCGTGCGCTCGCCGCACCTCGCGCCCGGGCTCGCCGGAGCCACGAGCGACGCACTTGTGTCGCTCGTCGACGTGTTCGCGACGGTGCGCGAGATCGCCGGCGCGCCTGCAGCCGCGCTGGCCGAGGACTCGCGCTCGCTGCTGCCGATCCTGCGGGGCGAGAGCGCGAGCGCGCGGCGCTCGGTGTACACGGAGGTCTTCGGGCCCAACTTCGTTCCGGATCCGCTGGGGGGCGGTCCGCCGCAGGGCTACGTGTGCAATCGCCACGATCAGGCGCTGCGCGATGCGCGCTTCAAGCTCGTGCGCAAGTGGCGGCCCGATCCCGCGGGCGGCCCGCCGCTCCTCGTCGAGGAGCTCTACGACCTGCTGCGCGGTGGCCCGCTCGACCTCTCGACCGTGCCGCCGACGCCCACCCCCGATTGGCTCGAGGAAAACGACCTGCTCGCTTCGTGGCCGCCTACGGATCCGAGCGTGCCCGGCACGCTCCAGCGCCTGCGACGCGAGCTCGACACGAAGCATCCGACGCTCGTGCGCTAGCATCGCGGACATGGCCCTGTACCGAAGCGCGAGCGAGGTCGACTTCGAACTGCGCGAGCTCGCGACCGTCCCCCGGCCGACGCGCGTGTGGATGGCGGATCCGGCGGAGTTCGACGTCGCCTACGACATCAACCCGCACATGCGCGCGGAGGACGGGACGCTCAAGCGCGTCGATCGCGCACTCGCTCGCGAGCAGTGGCGTGCGCTGAAGGCCGAGTTCGAGGCGCTCGGACTCGAGGTGTGCACGATTCCGCCGCTCGCGGGACATCCGGATCTCGTGTTTTGCGCGAACCAGGTCCTGCCGCTGCCGAGCGCGACGACGCGCGACGGACGCGCGCGCTTCGTGCTGTCGAACATGCGCTGGCCCGAGCGGCGCGGCGAGGTGCCGCATGTCGCGCGCGCGCTCGCCGCGGCGGGCTTGGAACAGCTCGTGCTCGAAACGAGCGAGCGCCTCGAGGGCATGGGCGACGGCCTGTGGCATCCCGGTCGAGCGCTCCTGTGGGCGGGAGTCGGTCCGCGTTCGAGCGCCGAGGCGTGGAGCGCGCTCGCGCGCCACGTGAAGGCGCCGGTGGTGCTGCTCGAGCTCGTCGAGCCCGCCTTCTACCACCTCGACACGGCGCTCGCGCTGCTCGCCGAAGATGCGTGCCTGTGGCTGCCCGACGCGCTCGGCCCCCACTCGCGCGCGCTCGTCGAGCGACTCGTGCCACGCCGCATCGCAGCCGATCCGCGCGAGGCCCACGCCCTGCTCGCCTGCAACGCATGCTGCCCCGACGGCCGCAACGTGTTGCTCCAGCGGGGCTGCGAGCGCACGAGTGCGGCGCTGCGAGCCGCGGGCTTCACGGTGCGCGAGCTGGAGACGAGCGAGTTCCTCAAGTCCGGCGGCAGCGTGTTCTGCATGAAGCTGCTGGCCTGAACGGCGCGAGGGCGATCCCGCTCGTGGACCGCCCTCGCGCAGCGCGCTCGTTTCGCGCGTGGTTGGCGCCTCACCGGTAGCGGTGACCGACGTTCTCGCGCCCCATCTCGCGCAGGCGATCGATCTCCTTCTTGATGCCCATGTGGTGAGCCTTGGAGACGATGCTCTTCACCGAGCGGTTGAGCCGCTGGGCGATCTCGAGATTGGGCGTTCTGGGGTAGATCTCGCGCAGGATCGTGAGCTCGGCCTCGTCCCAGCGCGGCATGCGGCTCGCGCCCTTGCCGTTCTGACGCCTCAAGAAGGCCTTGTCCTTGGCGAGGCAGTACTTCTTGGCGATGCGCTGCACGGCGTCGAGGCTGCGCCCAAAAATCGCGGCGAGGTCCGCGTCGGTGCGCGTGCCATACAGCCGGCGCAGCTCTTGGACTTCCTCGCGGGTCCAGCGGCTGTTGTGCTGGATGCGGCCGAGCTCGAAGACCTGCTGCTTCACCTCTTCGGGATCACGGCCGAGAATGCGCGCGATCACCTCCGGGCCCGAGGCTCCGAGGTAGCGCTTGAGGTCCTGAATCTCGCCCGCGGTCCACGGGCCCTGACGGCGCGACGCGGTGCGGAAGAGCTCGTCGGCCATCTTGCGCACGCTGGCGACCGAACGGCCCAGATCCCGGGCGATCGCGGCCTCGGGCCGCAACCCGTACATGTCCTTGAGACGATCGACTTCCGCGCGCGTCCAGCGCCCCTTGCGGGTGCCTCGCGCTGCGTCATCTCCGCTCCAATGCAGCCGTGCCACGTGTGTTCCTCCTCGCAATCAAGAAATGCGACTGCCAGCGTAGCGTCCGTGCCTTTGGACGGAGCGGGTGGAAAAAAGTGCAACTTCTTTCGGGTTTCCGGTCCGGATTCTGGCCGCGAAGGCCGCTCCCCCCCCCGAAAAGGGCGTTCCTGAGCGCCCAGCCTAGAAGTGCAGGCGCTCGCGCATGGTCGCCAGCGCGTGCTTGACCCCCTCGACCGAGGTTTCGGCGAGCACCTCGGCGGCGAGCTCCTGCGCGGCCGCGAGCGTCGTGCGGCGGATGGCGAACTTGATCTCCGGCAGGAAGTAGGGCGCCACGCTGACCGAGTCGTAGCCCAACCCGAGCAGCAGCACGGCGGTGGCCGGATCGTCGGCCATGTCCCCGCACACCGAGCTCGGCTTGCCCGCGGCCCGCGCGGCCCGGGCCACTTGCGCCAGCGCATGGATCACGGCCGGGTGATGCGGCTCGTACAACTTGGAAACCCACGGGTTGTCGCGGTCGACGGCCAGCATGTACTGGACGAGGTCGTTGGTCCCGACGCTGACGAAGTCGACCTCGGCCATCAGGGCCTCGATGCAGAACAGGACCGAGGGCACCTCGACCATGATCCCGACCGGGACGTCGGCCTCGACTTCCCAGCCCTGCTCGAGCAACGACGCGCGCACGCCGTCGAAGATGCGCCGCGTGGCTTCGACTTCCTCGAGCGAGGACACCATCGGCAGCAGGATGCGCAGGTCGCGGCCCACTCCAGCGCGCAGGGCCGCTCGCAGCTGCACCCGCAGCAGATCCTGCCACTCGAGGCTCACCCGCAGACCGCGCCAGCCCAGCGCCGGGTTTTCCTCGCGCGGGGTCTGGAAGTACGAGAGCTGCTTGTCGCCGCCGATGTCGAGCGTGCGCAGGGTGACGGGCTTGGGCGCCATGCGCTCGAGCACGCGTCGATACATGCGGAACTGCTCGTCCTCGGACGGAAACTGCGGCCGCTCCATGTAGAGGAATTCGGTGCGGCACAGGCCGATGCCGTCGGCGTGCGAGACGTCGAAGATGTCGAAATCGCGCAGGCTCTCGATGTTGACCGCCACGCCGAGGACGCCGCCATCGGGCGTGCGCGCGGGCTCGGCGACGCGCTCGGCGAGCGAGGCACGACGAGCTTCGAGGCGCGTGCGGCGCTCCACGAATTCGACGATCTGCTCCTCGCCCGGCCGCAGTTCGACCGTGCCACGGCCGCCGTCGACCGCGAGCTGCATGCCCTGCTCGAGGCGCGGCAGCAACCCCGGCAGCCCGACCACGCAGGGCACGCCGAAGGCGCGCGCGAGCACGGCGGCGTGGGAGAAGCGGCCTCCGGCCTCGGCCACGATGGCGAGCAGGCGCTCGCGCTCGACCGAGGTCACGACCTGCGGTGTCAGCACCGCCGCGGCGAGGATCACCTTGCCATCGACGGGCAAGCCGGGCTGCGCCACGTTCATCAGCGCCTGCAACACCTCGCGCCAAGGGTCCGAGAGGTCGGCGGAGTAGCTGCGCACGCTGTTGCCCTCGAGCGGCCGCAGGGTCCGTTCGAGCCGCAGGATGAGCTGGTGAACGGCCGTCTCCGCGTTGACGCGCTCGGCGCGCAGGGCCTCCTCGACTTCCTCCACGGCGCCGGGGTCCTGCAGGATCATGCGGTGAACCGCGAAAATTTGGGCGTCGCGCTCTCCGGACTGCTCGGCCACGAGCCGCTGCCGACGCGCCAACTCGTCGCCCGCGACCGCGATGGCGCGGCGCAGTCGAGCGACCTCGGCCGCAACCTCCTCTTCGGGGATCGACCAGTTCGGCACGGCGTCCGGGGCGGCCCGCACCACGTGGACCGGGCCGAGGGCCAGTCCGGGGGAGACCGAGGTGCCGTGGATGGTGCGGGCGCGGGCCATGGGGCGGATCACTCTAGCGTGGGCACGGTCGAGGCGGCCACGCGGGCGGATCCGGCGAGGAGCTTCAAGCAGCGTCGCTTGGAGAGCCGAAAAAGCCCCTCCGGCCGGAACTCTTTTTCCACAGCCGCCCCCCCGTTCCGCTGCACACGAGCCACTGATGACCAACGCCACTTCGACCGACGCCTCGCACACCACGAACACGACCTGCGGCAACGGGGGCAAGACGCTCGCGCTGCTTGGAATCGCCGCCTGCTGCACGGGAGCGGGCATCGCCGCCTTGCCGCACGTCTCGTACACGGCTGCCCAGATGCTCAGCGGCTTGGGCATCCACGGCGTGATCGGCGCGAGCGTCTTCACGGGCGGCGCGCTGGCGCTCGCCCTCGGCCGCACGCGCCAAGGCCTCGAAGCCGCGCAGGCGCGCAGCGCGCAGGACGCGAGCGCGAACCTGCTGCTCGAGCAGCTCGCCACGGATCTCGCGCAGACCCGCGCGATGCTCGAAGTCGTGCAGGCTCAGGCCGCGGAAAACACCTGCTGCGTGCAGGCCCTGCGCGTCGAGGTCGCCAACGCGAGCTCGGCGAGCGAGAGCGCGGGATCGTCGACGCAAGCGCTGTTCCAGCTCGCCTCGGGCCTCGACAAGCTCGGCGCCCGCATCGACCAGCGGCTCGACGTCCACCATGCAGCGATGCAGGATAGCCTCGAAGAGCTCGGCGCGACGCTCGCGCACACGCGCCGCACTCTCGAAGAGCGCCTCGCGGCTCTCGACGCGACGCGCACGCCGCCCACCGAAACGACGCCGCACACCAGCACGACGCCGAACGCGGGCACGAACGCGGGCACTAGCATGGGCACGAGCGGCGCGACCGCGGACGACACGACGCTCGAGCTCGCCGACGGCAACTGGAATCCGAGCGACTGGAATGCTCCGCAGGTCGAGAGCACCGAGATCCACGGCACGCTGAGCGAGTTGGAGCAGTGGCACGAGCGCGAGGGCGCCGGCACGCTGGGCTCGCTGGGTCTGCTCGACAGCTTCGAGGACCCGGCGCACTCCCCCTCGCTCCCTCAGGCCGAGCCGACGCCGTGCGAGCCGACGCGCGACGTGACGCTCGATTTCGACACGCTCGACGCCAACAGCGACGAGCTCGCGCGCGAGCTCGACCGCGCCTCGCGCGCTGGACAGCACCTCGACGCGCCCACCGCGCCCGCGACGAACGACGTCGACGCGGTCCCGGGCGTGGCCGACCTCGCGAACAAGCTGCAGACGCTGCAAGCACTGCTCGCCGATCCGGCGCTGCAAGCGCTGTTCGGACAGGGCAAGCCGCGCTAGCGACCGAGAGCACGCGCGGCGGGGCGCTCGACTGTGAAGTCGCCCGGCCCAACGCGTGGGTGGCTCTCCGCGGCTTCGGCGGTGCTCACTGGCCGGTGGGTGCCTCGCCCTCGCCGCGCACGAGGTTCTTCAGGCCCGCGAACGGATTGTTGATCGCCTTCTTGGCGCCGAGCGCGCGCAGTTCCTGCGGGGAGAGCCCCTCTTCGCGCTCGCCACCCGCGCCGCGATCGCCGTCCTTGAACGGCGGGCGACCGCCGCCGGGACGACCGCCGCCACCCTGACCGCCGCGTGGACCGCCCTTGCCGCCAAAGCCGCGGCGACCGCCGCCGCCCGTGCCGGCGAGTCCGTCGCGGCGCGTGGTCGCGGCGCGCACCGGC
>VGZD01000109.1 GCA_016872715.1 Planctomycetota bacterium | reverse complement strand
AAGCCAACGCCGCGCTCGGCTTCCCCGCCGACCTGCGCGAGTACGGCCTCGGCGCGCAGATCCTGCGCTACCTCGGCGTGCGCCAGATGCGCCTGCTGACCAACAACCCCAAGAAGATCGCCGGTCTGGGCGGTTACGGCCTCGAGGTCGTCGACCAAGTGCCGCTCTCGACGCCCCCCAACCCCTCCAACTCGCGCTACCTGCGCACCAAGCGCGACAAGCTCGGCCACCTGCTGCCGCCCGAAGCTCCCTGACGCGCACTCACGCGCCCCCGAGCCGCCCCCCCGCGCCCCGTCCTTCCGATACCGACGGCGATGCAGCCCCCACGTCGGGCGTGGACTCGACTCCCAAGGCCCGGTTGAGTCATTCCAGCTGACACCGGATCAGTCCGATGTCTGAGTCCACTTGCGGGACGTCGATCATGTCTAGTCCCGCAAACACTAGGAGCTTTGCTCCGGCCGGAACACCCGACAGGACAAAACTCCCATCAGGCTCTGGAATCGAGGTCCAAAGCCATTCGTCCAGCGACCCATCCGCACTCGTGAGTTCGGGCAGCGTACACTGCGCGAATAGATCAGAGGTTGGCGAGTTGTTCTGGTTCACGAGCTTCCCGCGGATAGAGACCCCGCGAGAGAGCGGTACTTGAAGCGTGTCCACTCCGTGGTCCACGCGTAGTGTCATCCTTGCCCAATATGGGTCGGGAGGATGCGTTGTTGAGCCCATGACCGGCACTACATAGGCAGTGTACTCGCCCATCGGAACTTGGGCGGTATTGCTCCACTTCCCGGTCGCTCCTGAGCTAGGGGCCTCAAGGGCGATCTGACGTACTCGCGGTACGCTCTTGGGGTCATTGGCCACCAAGTGCAGTGTCATTTCCCTGTTGTCAGAGGATGAGGTCGCGATGGCGATGAAGGTGACATCCATCACGGCGTCCACTTGGAAATCGATCATCAGAGCCGAGACTGGGTCGGTCCCTAGCTCTGCTCGGTTCTCGAGCATTCCTCGGGAAAGTAACTCGTAAGGTTCCTCCAGTTGGGGCTGAGAAACCAGAGACGATGTAACCAGGACTCGAGTGAGGGGTAGACCGTAAACGGTCACTCTCTCGTCCCAGCTGCCGAAGATCGTCGCGTGAAAGTCAGGTGCCGCTACAACCGTTCCCTTGCTGGAAACAACGTGGCGAACCTGCCTTGCCCTGCGCCAATCGGACTGAGGACGCAAGATGTAGTCAAGAGTCGGCTCTTCTCCTGACGGAAGAACAAACCGATTCTTGAGAGTCAGCTCTCCGGGGTTGCTGCTTTGGACAATCGCTCCCAGATCGCGTTCCTCTTCGGGCTGGACGACCAGCTCAGTAGAGTAGAAGTACACTTCTCTTGACACTCCGACCTGACCTAGCTCCCATGTAGCCAGCAGAAACTTGGGACCTGGTGGAATAGGGTCAAAGAGGAAGTGGCCTTCTGAATCTGGCTTGGCCTGCATGTGGTTGACGTACGCCAGCACGTTGGGTTTGCCTGGAATCGGGTTGCTTATCTCCTCCTTGGAATAGAGGTTTACTTCAACCGACAGCACGTCGCTTCTATTCACGATCGCCGGTAACCAACCGCGAATGGCCGCGCGGCCAAGGAAAAGCAACGTAAAGAGCAAATCCTCTCTTGCCGTCACGGTGAACTGACCCGAAAGCCCCATTGGGACCGGTCCATTTGAGCCGATGTCGCCTGAGCTTGAGAAGCTCAATCGAGGAGTTTCGAACGGCGGATCGAATTTCACTCCAACAGCTTCGAGCAGTCCGTAACGGTAGGTGCCAGGTTCCAGGTTGCCCCAAGTCACCAGGCCGCTCGCATCGCTTGTTCCATGGAGCGGAGTAAAACGCTTCTTACCTTCCCGAGTGAGCTGGAGGCGCAGTCCGTGAATCTCTCTATCAGAGGTATCCACCACCCTTACGGTGACAGTGCCTGTGGTCGGCTCTGGCACATTGGGCGGGGCCTCGTGATTCGTTGAGGCAACGGACTCTCGGTGAGAGTCGGCGAATTTCGTCGTCTCAGCAGATATCGGCTGAGTCGCCGAGCTCAGCGAGGCGGAGTTGGAGGAGGGGGGCGTCCGCGCTGGTGGATTCTCCTTCCAGAGGAAAACCGACAGCAGCGCGACGGCGATCAGAGCCAGCGAAAGAAAGTACTTCATGTAGGTACATTTGTCAGTCGATGCAGACAAAGGGGAAGCACCATCGTTAGCGCCCTATGTACCGCTCCAGTTTCTCCGGACCGTGGGGTGAGGGTAGTCAGGCCGACGTCTCTTGCGCAAGGAGCTCCCTGCGGACGACCGCGGGTGGGCGGTGGCCGTGGCGTTCGATCAGCTAGTGTTCGTCGTAGGGCCGGATCCACGCGGTCACGGCGCGGCGGACGTCTTTGGCGTCGACGAAGCTGCGGACCCACAGGCGCTGTTCCTTGAGAGTCCTGAAGAAACGCTCGATGCAGCCGTTGCCTCTCGGCGAGGGGACGAAGGAAGGGGCTCGACTCCATGCTCAGGAAGGTCAGCTCGGGCTGGAAGTGGCGGCTCACGTACTGGCTTCCGTGGTCGTCGCGCACGATGAGCCCGCTCACAGAGTGCGCGGCGCAACTGCCGTAGGCGGCGCGCACGCCTTGTCGGATCGGCTCGAGAGCTTCGAAGCGATTGGCGTGCTTCGTCGCGTGGATGCCCACGCATTCCGCCGTCGCGTGGTCGATGGCGGCGAAGACGGTGGCGAGCCCGTCGCGAGCCAGTGCTCGACACCGGTACACGCTCGAGCGCGAGCGCCCCAAGAGCCGCATCGTGCGGCGCACGCCGAAAGCACGATTCACGGAGGCCGCGCGCTCGGCGTGTCCCGGCTTCGACCTCCGGAATGCCAGAGGGTCGCGTTCCTCGTGCCTGCGCAGGAGCGCCTTGAGGCATTCGTTGTCGATGGTCAGTTGTCCGATCAGCGTCTTGAGCTCGCGAGTGCGATCCTCGGGCGCGTCGGTCATCGGCGAGTCGAACGTCCCGGTCATCGTCCAGCGGGCGGCGTGGGCCGCCGCAGGCGCTGCGGCCCCGACAGCACCGAGGAGAGCGAGCAGAGCGTTGGTGAGCATCTTCATTCAACGTGTCCGTCGTTCGAGGGGCAAAGACGAACGCGGTGCAGGGAGGGGAGCGTCCACTGTGGGCGTCCCGCAGAAAGGAACTCCAAGCGGGCGGCTTCCGCCGGAGGTGGGGCGGTCCTCGACCGAGCCGCGCGCACACGGCGAACCCCGCCCAGGGCGCGTCACGTGCATCAGGCTCGCAGAGGCCACGCCGCCTTCGTCGCTCGGCGTCCCGCCTAGTCGCGCCCTATTCGAGGAATTCCAGTCGCATCGTTGCATCAGATCGCCCGCGCGTGGAACACGTCGGGGCTTCGCGGATGGGAACTCCCAGCGCAAGACTTCGGCCGGAGGCGGTCGGCGTCGACCGCGAGGTGGAGGTTCGTCGCGGCGGTGCGGGCGCGGAGGTCGACGGGCCCGTGACGGTGCGCGTGCACTCCGAGTGCTTGACGGGCGACGTGTTCCACTCGCTGCGCTGTGATTGCGGGCCGCAGCTCGACGCGGCGCTCGAGATCCTCGGGCGCGAGCCGCGCGGCGTGCTCGTCTACATGCGGCAAGAAGGCCGCGGCATCGGGCTCGAGAACAAGCTCAAGGCCTATCGCCTGCAGGACCAAGGCCTCGACACCGTCGAAGCCAACGCCGCGCTCGGCTTCCCCGCCGACCTGCGCGAGTACGGCCTCGGCGCGCAGATCCTGCGCTACCTCGGCGTGCGCCAGATGCGCCTGCTGACCAACAACCCCAAGAAGATCGCCGGTCTCGGCGGCTACGGCCTCGAGGTCGTCGACCAAGTGCCGCTCTCGACGCCCCCCAACCCCTCCAACTCGCGCTACCTGCGCACCAAGCGCGACAAGCTCGGCCACCTGCTGCCGCCCGAAGCTCCCTGACGAGTCGCGTCGCGCGCGACGCCACTCCAAGTGCCGTGATGTTCAGCGGCCGCCGCGCACGCCCGGGCCGCGGGCGGGGGCGAGGCGCTGTTCGGAGCCGGGCAGCTCGAGCAGCTTCGGATCGAGCTTGGAAAGCGCGGCCTTGAGCTCGGCGAGTAGGCGCTCGCGTTTGGTTTCGACGAGCTTGGCCTCGAGCATGCGCGCGGTGTCGGCGGGCGTCAGGTTGAGGCCGTCGGGCGTGGCCGCGGAATCGGCGCGGCGCGCGAAGCTCTCGAGCAGCAGCGCGGTCGAGGCTTCGAGGTCGCCGCGCTCGAGCGCGATGCGCGACTTGCCCGCGAGCGCGAGCGCGACGAAGTGATCGCACAGGTCGCGACCGGTCGGCACGTCGGAGGAGTAACGCGCGTAGTGCGCGCTGCCCGCGTCGTAGGCCCCGAGCGCATCGTCGAGCCGCGAGCGACGGCGGAAGTGCTCCGCGGCGACGAGCGCGGCGTACCCCGCAAACCAGCGCAGCTGCGGGCTCGCGCCGGGCTTTGCGAGCAGCTCGTCGTAGGAGCTGAGCAGACCGGCGGGACCCTTGTCCCACAAGAGGCGCGAGCGCAGGCGGTCGTGCAGCAGCGACGACTCGGGGAAGCGCGCCAGCGCGCCGTCGAGCACGGCGTTGGCGCGCGGGCTCGCGCCGAGCCAGCGCAGGAAGTCGTGGTAGCTGACGAGGTGCTCGTCGGTGGCGAGCGGGTGCTCGGCGAGCGTCGCGTAGGCCGCGTTGACGTCGGCCATCCACTCCGGCGGCCACTGCGTGCGCTCGCGGTGGGCACGGCGGATCGCGAGCTGGCGCGAGAGCGCGAACATCGCGACCACGCGCACCTTGACGTCTTCCGTCGGACCGGCCTCGCCCGCGGGCGTGGTCAGCATGCCGCCCTCGACGGCGGCGACGGCGCGGTCGAGCGCCGTGTCGCGCTCGCCGAGGCGATCGGCGGCCGCGGCGAGCGTCGCATCGAGGCGCCAGCCCGTGGCGCCCTCGCGCTCGGCGTCGAGCGCGGTGCGGCGCGCGTCGAGCGCGAGCAGTTCCGCGAAGCGCCGCTCTTGTCCGGGCTCGGAAGCGCGCGCGAGGAACGATTCGGCGAGCGCGACGAGCGCCGTCGGATTCGCGCGCGCGGCCTCCACCTCGCTCGAGAGCTCCTCGACGCGCTGCGACACCGCGCGCAGGCGATGCGTGGCCTCGTACTCGCCGGTCGGCGCACCCGCGCGCGCGACGTCGATGTGGCGCGAGCCGAGCGCGAGTCCGCGGTGCAGCGTCGCGAGCGTCTTCGCGCGCGGGAACTTCTCGCCGAGCCGCTCGGCCGCGGCCACGAGCAGCTCGCGGTCCTCGGCGCTCAGCGCGGTCTTGAGCACTTCCGCGATCAGATCGACCGCGGGCTCCGTCTGCGCCTGCGCGAGCGACACGCGCGCGAGGTGTGCGAGCTCGACGTCGAGCCCGAACAGCGCGAGCCGCAGCAGCTCGACCTGATCGACGTCCCGCACCTCGAGCGTGGCCTCGATCAACTCACGGCGCACCCGCGGCGGGCCCGCGCGGTAGGCCTGCTCGATCGCGAGCCGGTCGACGATGTCGGGGCTCGCCACGCGCTCGGCCAGCGACAGTCCGTCGCGCACGCGCTCCTTGTGCGGCGGGAATTCCCTGGCCGCCTCGACGTAGGTCGTGAGCACGGTCTGCGTGTCCCACGAGTAGTAGACGTCGTAGCGCTCCTTGCCCGAGGGCTCGAGCACGATGTGGCGCGGCGACACGCGCAGGCCCTCGAAGTACTTGGCGTACAGCTCCGTCTCGCAGGTGATGTGCTCGCCGCAAGTCACGGTGCCAAAACGCGGGCACTCGACGCGCACGCCGAGCTCGTCGTAGTCGCGCGGCGTGTGGCGATACACCGAGCCGATCACGCAGATGTAGGGCTCGAGCAGCTTGGCGGCCTCGGGGTCGCGGTACTTCACGCCGGCGAAGTGCTCGCTCGCGATCTCGCCGTCCATGTTGACGGCCACCATGATCGGCTGGCCGGTTGCCTTCGCGAGCGCGAGCGCGTCGTCGAACGAACGCTGCCACTTGACGAGCACCGGCTTCGCCCAGCCCTCGGCGGTCGCCGCGGGCCACATCATCGGCTCGGTGAGGCCCTCGCCGAGCTGCGGAGGCGAGCCGAACTTGAAGGCGTCCTTCGAGGGCGCGGCACCGCCCTGCGCGCGCGCGGGAGCGAGGGACGGAGCGGGAGCGGGCGAGCGGTTCGGCGGCGTCTGGGGCGCGAGCGACGACAGCGCGAGGAGCGTGAGCGAGAGCGTCATGGCGCCCCTAGGCTCCCTTCCGAGCGCGACTTCGTCCACAGAACCCGCGTGAAACCTGCGTCTGTACGGTCCAAAATCGCCGCCCATGCCCACGCCGCACGACCTCCCGACGCTCGAGCGCGCGCTGCGTTCGCGTTTCGGCCTGTGCGACTTTCGCGGACCGCAGCGCGAGGTGATCGAGGCCGTCGTCGCGGGGCGCGACGTCCTACTCACCATGCCGACGGGCGCGGGCAAGTCGCTGTGCTACCAACTGCCCGCAGTCGTGCTCGACGGACTCGTGCTGGTGGTGAGCCCGCTGATCGCGCTGATGCAGGACCAAGTCGACGCGCTGCGCAAGAAGGGCATCCGCGCCGCCTTCGTCAATTCGTCGCTCGATGCGAGCGAGCGCCGCGCGCGCCTCGAAGCCGCCGCGCGGGGCGAGCTCGAGCTGCTCTACATCACGCCCGAGCGCTTTCGCGCCGCCGACTTCGCGGAGTTCGCGCCGCGCTTGCGCATCGTGCGCATGGCCGTCGACGAGGCGCACTGCGTGAGCCAGTGGGGCCACGACTTCCGGCCGGATTATTCGCGGCTCGGCGAATATCGCGCGCGCATCGGATCGCCGCCGGTGATCGCGCTCACAGCCACCGCGACGCCGAAGGTCGCCGCCGACATCGTCGCGAGCCTCGCGCTGCGCGAGCCGCTCGTCGTGCGCACGGGCATCGAGCGCCCCGAGCTGTACTTCGCCGCCACGCGCGTCGATCTCGCCGAAGAGAAGGTGCCGCTGCTCGCCGAGCGCGTGCGCGCGATCGACGGGAAGGGCATCGTGTACTCGTCCCTGATCCGCGATCTCGAGGATCTGCACGTCGAGCTCAAGCGCTCGGGCATCGACACGCTCGTCTACCACGGCAAGCTCTCGCCGCAGGAGCGACGCGCGATGCAGGCGCGCTTTCTCGCGTCGGAGCGCGACGTCGTGCTCGCGACCAACGCGTTCGGCATGGGCGTCGACAAGGAAGACATCCGCTTCGTGCTGCACGCGCAGGTTCCGCGCACGCTCGAGGCGTGGACGCAGGAAGTGGGCCGCGCGGGCCGCGACGGGAAGCCCGCGTGGTGCGAGTTGCTCTACTTCGAGGAAGACCTTGCGATCCAGCAGGGCTTCATCGAGTGGGCCAACCCTTCGCGCGAGTACATGCTCCTCGTGTACGAGACGCTGCGCGGCTGGGGCGAGCGCATCGCGGCCAAGGAACTCGACGACCTGCGCGACGAGCTGCTCGTCAAGAATCGCGCGGACAATCGCGTTTCGATCTGCCTCAAGTGGCTGGAGGTGCTGCAAGTGACGACGGGCTCGTTCGAGACGCACGACCTCGCGCTCGCGCGCGAGCTCGATCCATCGCAGCTGCCCGAGAGCGTCGGCAGCGTCGACAAGCGCCGCGCGGATCTCGAGGGTCTGCTCGCGATGGCGCGCTTCGCCGCCGGCGGCGAGGAGTGCCGACGCGCGACGATCGCGCGGCACTTCGGGCTCGACGAGCCGTCCGCGCCCTGCGGGGCCTGCGACGCCTGCACGCCGGGGCTCGCGTGGCGCGCGGCTCACCTCGCGCCGCGCGCGAGCGCCCCCGTGCTCGCGGAGCGCACGGAACGCTGGCAGCGCGGCGACTGGGTGCGCATCAATCGCCGCCACCTCGGGCAAATCGTGAAGGTCGAGGGCGCAGGCAGTCGCGTGCGCCTCGTGGTCGAGAGCGCGAGCGACATGCAGCGCCGCACGATCGATCCGCGCCGTGAACGCGTCGAGCGCGTCGAGCGCTGAAGCCCTATCCTGCGCGCAATGGGAATCGAGCACTTCGGCGCCGCGTGGGGCGAGCTCGTGCGCGAGCTGGACTGGGAGCGGCTGGGGCGCACGTACTGCGAGGGCGACGGGTCGACGTTCTTCGACGACGAGAGGGTCGAGCGCGTGCTCGAGACCGGACTTGAGCTCGTCGACGACTTGGTCGCGTCGCTGCCGCGCGGCGGGAAGGGACGCAGCTTGTATTTCGGCGCCGCGGTGGCGGAGCTGCCGCTCGTGCTCGCCGAGAGCCTCGCGCTCGGGCGCGAGGTGCTGTGGCTGAACCTGCCGGGCGAGGAAGTCGAGGAATTGCGGCGCGCGCTGCACGCGGTCGGCGCGCGCCTCGCGCTCGACCTGCCGCTGCCGCGCACCGACGCGCTCGCATCGATCGCAATGGGCAGCTGCGAGCACGTGTGGATGACGAGCGTGCTCACGGATCCCGACGCATTTCCGGCGCTGCACGATGCGCTCTACGAGCGCGTCGGCACCGCGCTCGCGACGGGGCGCGGCGAGCTGGCGGAAGATCGCGCCCGCGCCGACGGCCTCGTGCGCGAGCTCCTGCACAAGGTCGCGCCACCGGCGATTTTCACGACCACGGACGAAGAGCTCGCGCTCGTGCGGCCGCTGCTCGCCGAGGCGGGACTCGAAATCCGCGTGACGCGTTCGGAGACGACCAGCGCGATCGTCGGCGATCTCGTGCGGTTCACGCGCCTCGCGCGCGTCAATTCCCCCGCGTGACGTTGGCGAAGCCGCGCTCCTCGAGCGCCGCGGCGAGCCGCTCGGGCTGGTCGCCCTGCACGACGATCGACGTGCCCTCGACGCGCGCGCCCGTGCCGAGCGCCTTCGCGAGCTCCTTGGCGAGCTTCTCGAGCGGATGGCCGGAGAGTCCCGGACCTTCGGCGAGCGTGACGGCCTTGCCGCCGCGTCCCGCGCGCTCGCGGCGCACGGTGACGCGTCCGGTGTAGCGCTTGTGCGTCGCGTCAGGCTGCGCCGCGCCCGAGGGGGGTTGCGGCCCCGCGGGCAGCGGCCCGAGCTTCTCGCGCAGCGCCGCGAACGGACTCGACGCGCGCTTCGGCGCCTCGCCGTTCACTGGCCGCCTTCCTTCCCCGGCTCGAGCTTGGCTTTCTCTTCGGCCTTTTCCGCGGCCTTTTCCTTGGCCTGCTGCGCGTCGCGCGCCTCGCGCAGCGGGTTGCGCGCGCCAAACGGCGGGGTCGCTTCGCCTCCGCGACCGCTGCCGCCCGAGCGCAGTTGCAGGCGCGTCTCGGCGAGCTCTTCCGGCCAGACGTTGTTCACAAGGTCGACGTCGGCGGTCTCCAGATGCGGATCGAGCACGAGCTTGACGAGCTTCTTCTCGCTCGCGAAGTGCTTGGTGACCTTGTCCGCGCCCTTGCGCCACACGGTCGCGGGCACGCGCAGTTCCTCGGTCGTGCCGTCCTCGTAGTGCGCTTCGAGCACGATCGGCATCACGAGCTCGCCCACCTTCGCCACGTCGACGACGTAGAAAGCGAGCTGGCTTTTCAGCAGCTCGCGCTGCTTCTCGTTCAGATCCTTGACGAGCTTCTCGTAGTCGCTGACGTCCTTCTCGGTGATGTCGAGCTCGTCGAACGTGTTGTAGAAGTCCACCAGCTCGGGGAACTCCTCGACGCGCGTCTTCTGTCCGGCGTTGTTGCGCTCGGCGAGCGTCTGTGGCGCCCCGTCGCGCTTCGCCCTCGCGAGCGGCTTTTCGAGGGCGGGGTCGCGTGAGTCGATGCGGTAGACGCGGATGCGATCGACGGCGAGGTCGCACGCGCCCGTCGAGTAGAACCACCCGCGCCAAAACCAGTCGAGATCGACCGCGCTCGCGTCCTCCATGCTGCGGAAGAAGTCCGCGGGGTGCGGGCGCTTGAACTGCCAGCGGCGCGCGTACTGCTGGAACGAGAAGTCGAACAGCTCGCGGCCCATCACGCTCTCGCGCAGCACGTTGAGCGCCGTCGCGGGCTTGGCGTAGGCGTTGCTGCCCATGTTCAGCACCGAGTCGGCCGCCGTCATGATCGGCACCTGTCCCTCGCTCTTCATGTAGCCCGTGATGCGCGCGGGCTCGCCGCGGCTGGAGGGATAGTCCGCTTCCCACGCCCGCTCCGCGATGTATTGCAGGAACGTGTTGAGGCCCTCGTCCATCCACGTCCACTGGCGCTCGTCGGAGTTGACGACCATCGGGAAGTAGTTGTGGCCGACCTCGTGGATGATCACGGAAATCAGGCCGTACTTCGTGCCCTTCGAGTAGGTGCCGTCCGCCTCGGGCCTCGGGCCGTTGAAGCAGATCATCGGGTATTCCATGCCGCCGACCGGCCCGTTGACCGAGATCGCGGTCGGATACGGATACGCGAAGGTGTGCTTCGAGTAGACGTCGAGCGTGTGGCAGATGGCGTGCGTGGAGTATTTGCTCCACAGGGGCTCGCCTTCCTTCGGGTAGAAGCTCATCGCCCACACCTTGCGTCCCTCGACCTCGTGCGCCAGCGCGTCCCAGATGAACTTGCGCGAGCTGGCCCACGCGAAGTCGCGCACGTTGTCGGCGCGGAAGGTCCACGTGCGCGTGCCCTGCGGCTCGTGCGACTCGTTGGCCTTCGCCTCGTCGGGCGTGACGATGAACACCGGGGTCTTGGAGTTCTCGGCCTGCGCGAGGCGCGCGCGTTCGGCCTCGCTCAGCACGTCGAGCGGGTTTTGCAGCGTGCCGGTCGCCGCGACGACGTGGTCATCGGGCACGGTGATGCTCACGACGTAGTCGCCGAACTCCAGCGTGAACTCGCCGCCGCCGAGGTACTGCTTGTGCTGCCAGCCGTCGACGTCGGTGTAGGCGGCCAGACGCGGGAACCACTGCGCGATCTCGTAGATCGAATGGCCGTCTTTTTCGAAGCGCTCGTAGCCCGTGCGGCCGCCGACCTCGCGCGAGTTGTTGATCGCGTAGTTCCAGTCGATCGAGAACGAGGTCTGCGAGCGCGGCTCGAGCGGCGCTGGCAGGTCGATGCGCATCATCGTGTCGACGACCACGTGACGCAGGTCGCCGCCGGCGGAGTCCTTGACGGCCGTGATCTTGCAGCCGCCGTCGAAGTCCTTGCGACGCAGCAGGCGCTGCAGCGACTCGAAGCTCGCGCCCGAGAGATCGGGGCTGAGCGCGGTCAGGACGGCGTGCGACTCGGGCGAGAACAGGTTGGGGTCGAGCTGCACCCACAGATACGCGAGACGATCCGGCGAGTTGTTCGTGTAGGTGATCGTCTCGCTGCCGGTGAGGTGCGCGCGCTCGTCGTCGAGAGCCACCTCGATCACGTAGTCGACCTTCTGCTGCCAGTACTCGTGCCCGGGCGCGCCCGACGCCGTGCGGTAGGAGTTGGGCGTCGGCAGCAGCTCGGTCAGTTGGCGGAACGGGTCGCTGACCGCGTCGTCCTCGACGCCGAAGGCGTAGCCGAGTCCGAGGAGCGCGAGGGTGGTCGCGGCGAGGCACAGGCGGGGGATCGATGTCATGGGACGGCTTCTCGGAGTTGGGCGGGGGATGCGCCAGAGGGTACGGCGCGAGGGGTGCGGCCGAGTGGGGGCCGCGCGGGAGTC
>VGZD01000108.1 GCA_016872715.1 Planctomycetota bacterium | reverse complement strand
CGAACCTCTACATTCGCCCGCTCAACTGAGCGAGCTCTCTGAAGCTCGCGTGAAACGCAAGCGAGGCCGCGCCAGCGGCCTCGCTGTTTTCTTGTCCCACGCCCTGCGCGTCGCCGATGGAGCGTCGCGCGGCGTCGTTCGGGCTCGGCGCTACTGCGCCGGCGGTGCCGTGAGCACCTTGTAGAAGCACCAGCCCGTCAGGATCACCACCGCGGTCACGGACACGAGCAGGAAGGCCCAGCCGAGCGGCTGCATCGGCAGGATCTTCGGCGCTTCCTTGGCGACGTCGGTGGCCGCGGCTTGCACGGAGAGGAGCAGCGAGAGGTTCATGGTGGGGGTCTCCTTCGATCAATCTTGAGCGGGCAGCCGGCCATCGAGGTCGCGACCCTGAGAGCGCCAGCGCTTCTCGCCGATCGCGGTCATCACGACGAGGAACAGGATCACGAGCCCGATGAAGAGCACTGCGTTGCGTGCGGTTGGGTTCGCGCCGAGGTTCTCGATCCACTTGGGCAGCACGTCGCGTACGAAGTTGAACAGCATCCACAAGAGGAACGCGGGCGAGACGTACTTGATGATGAACTGGAACACCTTCGGGATGCGCATTTGCGCGCCGTGGTGCGCCTCCTCGATGCCGCGGTCGATGCCGAAGACCCAGCCAAACACGATGCACTGCACGAGCGCGAGCACGACGATGAAGAAGGTGCCGACCCAGTCGTCGATGGTGCCGAGGACGGTGAGGTCCTTGCTGAACCACATCACGTAGGCGTTGCCAATCAAGCTGACGCCGACCACGAGCGCGACGGCGGCGCGGCGCTTCATGCCGGTCGCTTCTTCGATGAAGGCCAGCGTGGGCTGGAGCATCGAGAGCGAGCTCGTGATGGCCGCGAGGAAGAGCATGAAGAACCAGATCGCGCCGATGGCGTTGCCGAGCGGCATGTGAGCGAACACGACCGGCAGTGTCTGGAAGCCGAGTCCGAAGGTGCCGCCGGGGAGCGTGGTGAGGCTCAGTCCGAGGAACACGAACGCGGCCGTCAGCGTGATCAGGCCGCCCATGGCGACTTCGAAATACTCATTCGTGGCCGAGGCGGTCAGGCCCGAGAGCACCACGTCGTCCTTTTTGCGCATGTAGGACGCGTAGTTGATGATCACGCCGAAGCCGACCGAGAGGCTGAAGAAGATCTGGCCTGCGGCCGCCATCCAAGCGCCCGGGTCGCCGAGCTTGTCCCACTGCGGGTTCCACATGTAGGCGAGGCCGTTGACCACGTTTTGGTCGGGGTTGGTCGCGTCGGCCGGCAGCGTGAGCACGCGCACGAGCACGATCAGCGCGAACACCGCCATGGCTGGCATGGCCCATTTGCAGAAGGTCTCGATTCCGCCCGAGAGGCCGCGGAAGAGCAGGAAGACATTGGCGATCACCGTCACCACGAAAGCGACGAGCAGCGTGCTCATCGGTCCGCCGGAGAGGTCGAACACGGAGCCGTCGCCCTTGGAGCCCGTGAAGGTCGCGAAGTGTGCCGACGAGCTTGCGATTTGCTCTGAGATGGGCTGGCCGTCGGCGATGCCGATGCCTCCCGTCGTGTACTTCACGGCGTAGCCGAGGCACCAGCTCTCGATCAGCACGTAGTAGAAGTAGACGCCGAGCGGGATCAGCACTCCGAGCACGCCGAGGTAGCGCGCGAGCTTGCCCTTGCCCATCACACCGAGGATCGCGGGCGCGGAGTGGAAGCCCTTGCGACCGCCGTAGCGGCCCATGGCCCACTCGGCCCAGCCCAGCGGGATGCCGAGCAGGAGCAGCGCGGTGAAGTAGGGGATCATGAAGGCGCCGCCGCCGTTAGCGGCCGCCTGTCCGGGGAAGCGCAGGAAGTTGCCGAGGCCGACGGCGGAGCCGGCGACGGCGAGGATCACGCCGAGGCGGCTGCCCCATTGCTGCTTGTGTTCGGACATCGTTGGAACGATTTCGCTGTTCTCGAGGGCGGGGTGGGACCGGCGAGCAAGCGCTCGCCGCGCTCGTGCCGCGGTGGGGACCGCGACGGAGCGCGAGCGTAGTTCGCTCCCCCGAGGGTCGCAACGACCGATTCGAGGCCGGGAGCGCCGGGCTCAGGCCTGCCCGGAGCGCGCGGCCGCCGCGCGGCGCAGGCGATCGTTGATCGCGCGTCCGAGGCCGACCTCGGGGACGGGCTCGGCCAGGATCAGGTCCGCGCCCGAGGCATCGAGCTCGCGCAGGCTCGAAAAAAGCCGGTGAGCGGCCTCGGCGGGGTCGCCGCGCGCGGAGAGCACGCGACACGCATGGGCAGGGCGCGCGCGGTCGAAGGCCAGCACGGCGACGCGGCGACCGGCGAGCCCTGCGAGCCGCGCGTCGAGCTCCCCAGGCTCGCGGAATTCGAGCGGCGTGCGCGGCGCGTAGTGGGCGGCGAGCATTCCGGGCGCGGCGGGGAGCACGCGCTTGGGTGCGGCACCGACACGGCCGACGATGCGCTCGATGGCCTCGAGCGGCGCACCGCCGGGCCGGTAGAGCACGAGGCGTCGCTCTTCCCATCCGAGGATCGTGCTCTCGACTCCCACCGCGCACGGACCGCCGTCGAGGATGTAGGCGATGCGGTCGCCGAGCTGCTCGGCCACGTGCTGCGCCGTGGTCGGGCTCGTGCGGCCGAACAGGTTCGCGCTCGGCGCGGCGAGCGGGAAGGGTAGGAGCGCGAGCAACTCGGCCGTGAGCGGATGCGCGGGCTGGCGCAGCGCGACCGTGTCGAGGCCGCTCGTCACCACGTCGGGAATCGCGGCGCGCTTGGTCAGCACGAGCGTCAGCGGCCCGGGCCAAAACGCGTCCATCAGCGCGAGCGCCTCGGCCCTCGGAGGCTCGCAGTACTCGAGCGCCTGAGCGCGCGAGCGCACGTGCACGATCAGGGGATCGAACGCCGGTCGTTCCTTGGCTTCGAAGATGCGCAGGCAGGCGGCGGCGTCGAGCGCGTTGGCCGCGAGGCCGTACACGGTCTCGGTCGGGATGGCGACGAGCTCGCCGGCGCGCAGGTGCGCCGCCGCGCGCTCTAGGTCCGCTCCGATCGCTGCCGCCATGGGCGAAAACGTAGCGAAAGGCACCGCTGCGCGCGCTACGTTTCCCGCTCCTCGATGAAGCTCGCCGCCGCGCTCGCCGTGACGTTTTCGCTCGCTGCCTGCGTCCAACTGCCGACTTACGACGTCGTCGTCTACGGCGCAACCTCGGGCGGCGTGATCGCAGCCGTCGCCGCCGCGCGCGCCGGTCGCAGCGTGGTGCTCGTCGAGCCGACCCAGCACTTGGGCGGCATGACGAGCGCGGGACTCGGCGCGACCGACATCGGCAACAAGCGCGCGATCGGCGGCATGGCGCGCGAGTTCTACCGCTGTGTGCGACGTCACTACGACGATCCCTCGGCGTGGAAGTTCGAGACGCGCGAAACGTACCGCGGCATCGGCCTCGAGGAGGGTGACGACGCGATGTGGGCCTTCGAGCCGCACGTTGCCGAGGAGCTCTTCGAGCAGCTCGTCGCGGACGCGCAGGTCACACTCGCGCGCGGCGCACGCATCGAGCTCGATGGGGGAGTGCGCAAGGAAGGCACGCGCATCGTCGCGTTCGAGAGCGAGGACGGTCGCGCGTTCCACGGGCGCGTGTTCATCGACGCGAGCTACGAGGGCGACCTGCTCGCGCTCGCCGGCGTCGAGTTTCACGTCGGACGCGAGCCCAACGCGCGCTACGGCGAGACGCTCAACGGCGTGCAGGTGCGGCACGCGACCCAGCACCAATTTCAGGTGCAGGTCGATCCCTTCGTGGTCCCCGGAAATCCCGCGCGCGGCCTCTTGAGCGGCGTGAGCACGGAGCGACCGGGACCCGACGGCAGCGGCGATGCCAAGGTGCAGGCCTATTGCTTCCGGTTGTGCGCTACGGATCAACCGGAAAACCGCCTGCCGTGGCCGAAGCCCGAGGGCTACGACGCGCGCACGTACGAGCTCCTGCTGCGCACGCTCGAGGCCGACGACGGACGTGCTGCCCGCCATGCGCAGCTCAAGGTCGAAGGCACGCTCGCGCCGTGGCATCCGCTCCGCATGCCGAACGCGAAGACGGACTCGAACAACAACGGCGCGGTCTCGACCGATCACATCGGCGCGAACTGGAGCTACGCCAACGCGAGCTGGGAAGAGCGCGACGCGATCGTGGCGGAGCACGAGCGCTACCAGAAGGGCCTGATGTGGACGCTGGCGAACTCGCCGCGCGTGCCCGCGCCGATTCGCGAGCACGTGGCGAGCTACGGGCTGCCGCTGGACGAGTTTCCCGAGACTGGCGGCTGGCCGCGCCTGCTCTACGTCCGCGAGGCGCGCCGCATGGTGGGCGAGTATGTGATGACCGAGCACGAGTGCCGCGGAGCGCGCAAGGCGCTGCGCCCCGTTGGGCTCGCCGCGTACACGATGGACTCGCACCACGTGCAGCGCTACGTCGACGCACAGGGCTTCGCGCGCAACGAGGGCGACGTGCAGATCGGCGGCTTCCCGCCCTATGCGATCGACTACGGAGCCTTGCTGCCACAGCGCTCGCAGTGCACCAACCTGCTCGTGCCGGTGTGCCTCTCCGCCTCGCACATCGCCTACGGATCCATCCGCATGGAGCCCGTGTTCATGGTGCTCGGTGAGAGCTGCGCGATCGCCGCCGATCTCGCGCTCGAGCGCGGCGTCGGCGTGCACGACGTCGAGTACCGCGAGCTGCGCGCGCGACTCTCGGCCGCACAGCAGGTGCTCGAGTGACTACGGACAGAGCGTGAACGCAACCGCGTTGCTCAGGTTCGAATTGAGCGGAGCGCCTGGGTCGCGGTACCAAAGCTGCGCGAAGTAGCTGCGGCCCGCCGCGAGCGGCTGGCCCAGCGTGCCGGGATTGGCGGCCATGAAGGCCAGCCAGTCCACCGTGTAGCTGCCGTTGCACTGGCCTGAATTGCCGCCCGTCGGGAGGTTCCCCAGCCGCGCGAGCGGCGACGCGACGCAGACCGTGCTCGTGCTGCCGAACGTCCACACCACATTGGTGGGTGCAAGACCGTGCATCGCCGTGGCCTGCCGCTGGCCCGGCAGGCCGCTCCCACGCAGCTCGAAGCCCCCCGTGCGGCTCGCGCTCGGAAAGCCGCTCGTCGAAAGCGCGGGGACGCAGCCGCTCTGGCTCGTACCGGCCGTGCAGTAGGTGGACCACGCCAGCTCGTCGACGAGGCCGTCGCAGTCGTCATCGAGGCCGTTGCAGATCTCGGTCGCGAGCGGGTGGACGGCGGGGCGCGTGTCGTCGCAGTCGCCGCTCGTGAGCGCGTAGTCGAGCCCCTGCGGAAACGACACGAGCTGCGATTCGCTCGCGACTCCGAAGCGGTCGAGATCTCGATCGCGGAACCACGCCGTGCGCGTGTCGCGCAGGAACACGTCCGCGACGGTGTCGATGGGGTCGTTGGGCAGCAGGTTGGAAGCGTTCGAAGAGAAGATGGTCCATTGACCATCGTCCGAGATGCCTCCGACTTCGTTCGCGCCCGCCTGGTTCGGTTCGCCGGGGAGCACGAGCGGAACGCTGGTGCGGATCGTGCGGCGGCTCGCGACTTCGAACAGGAACGTGTCGAAGCCGTTGCCGGAGTGTCCGGGCGTGAGCGGTGCAGGCGAGGAATGCGCGACGAAGTTGCCGTTGTCCGAGAGCGAGAGCGCGATCGACGCCGCGGTCGCCGGCAGGCCGTCGGCGCTCGCGGAGACGAGCATCACGTTTCCCGCCGCGCGGTCGCGCAGGTAGGCGTTGTTCGAGGACTGCGCCACGACGGCGAGGTTGTTCGCGCGCGAGAGAAACGCGATGCGCGAGCCGTCCCGGGAGATGCAGGGAATGCTGCTCGAGTTGTTGGCGGGCACGCCGGAGTCCGAGACGCTCACGAGCTCGAGCGCGCCCGTGGCGAGGTTCGCGACGAGGATGCTCGCGCCATTCTGCCCTGAACCGACGACGAGATTCGTCGAGAGGCTCTCGAACGCGAGCCACTGTCCGTTGCCAGACAGCGCGGGACGGCGCGAGTTCGCGTTTCCGAGGGCGCCCTGCGGCAAGCGGCTCACGAGACGGATCGTCCCCGTCTGCAAGTTGCGCACGAACACGTCCTGCACGCCGTTGGTGTCGGAGGGGACGAGATTGCTCGCGGTCGAGGCGAACGCGATGCGCGTGCCGTCTCCCGAGATGGAAGGCTGCACGCTCGGGCCATTGCCGATCGTGCCGTTGGCGGCGGCGCTCACCAGCGTCGTGAGTCGCGTGACGCGATCGGTGACGAACACGTCCCACGTGCCGTTCGAATCGCCGGCCGCGAGGTTGAACGCAAAGCTCTGGAAGGCGACCATGCGGCCGTCGTCCGAGAGCGCGGGATGCTGGCTGTCGCCCGTGGGCTCCGCGCCGCTCGACGTCAGGCTCACGCGCTCGAGCGTGCCCGCGACGCGATCGTGCAGCAGCACGTCGCGATAGCCGTTCGAGTCGCCGGTCACGAGGTTGTAGGCGGCGCTCGTCAAGACGCAGAAGCGGCCATCGGGAGTGAGCGAGTCGGGCGCGTCGCCCAACTCGGAGGGCGCGTCGCCGCTCTCGCCGACGGAATTGCGCGTGATGCGCGTGGTCTGCCCAGAGAGCGCGAGCGGTGCAAGCAGTAGGCAGGCGAGGGCGCGGCTCAGCATGGAGCCACCCATCTTGCCCCAAGGCGGCGGTTTGGTGGAGGTGGAAACCGCCGTTCTCAGGCCCGCACGTAGGCGCGCAGGGCCGACACGGCGCGGAATTCGTCGAGTTCGGGGCTGTAGGCCGTCAACTTGCCGCCGTAGACGCAGCCCGTGTCGAGCCCGATGGCGAGCGTGCGTCCGCGCACCGAGTGGACTCGCGGGAGCGAGCTCGGCGTGTGCCCGAACAGCACCAGCTCCGAGCCGTTGTACACCTCGTACCACCACGGATTGCCGCGGCCCGACAAGCGTCGCAGCGACGTGAGCTCGCGCACGCTCGACTGCTCCGGCGAGCAGCCCGGAGCGACGCCCGCGTGGACCACGCACCACTCTCGATCGTCGCGCGTGCGCTCGGCGCCCTCGATGTCGGCACGCCGCAGGAAGAAGCCGCTGTGACCTTGCAGGAACTCGAGCACCTCGGCGCGGTGCTCGGGCTCCACGCGACAAAACGTGTGCCCGTCACCGTCGAGATCCTCTTCGTCGAGTGTCGGGAAGCGCGTGCGCAGCGGCGGCCGATCCTCACACGCCACCGAGTGCGGCGCCACGCCGATGCGGCGCAGGACGGCGAGCTCGTGATTGCCGAGCACGAACGGTGCGCGCAGCTCGCGCAGGATGCGCATCACGCCCACGGGATCCGGGCCGCGATGGAACAGGTCGCCGCAGGACACGACGCGATCGTCGGGAGCGAGATGCAGGTGCTCGACGAGCCGAGCCAGCTCATCCGAGCAGCCGTGGATGTCGCCGACGACCCAAGTGGTCATGATCTACGTCATCGACCCGCGCGGAAGGCGCCTTGAGCGCGGCCCGAGCCCGCTCTTCCTGAGGTTGGGAATGGTGCGTCCCACGCCCCCCGCTCGCGCAAGCTCCCTCGACGGACGGCTCGAAAAAGCGACTACGAACCATGAAACTCGCCCTCCCCCTTGTTCTGGCGCTCATCGCCGCGGGCTGCGCGTCCGTCCCGCTCGATCTCGGGCCCAAGCCCGCGCTCTCCACGCTGTCCACGACGCCTGACTGGACCGCATTCCCGCTCGGACCCAACGACGTCGTCCGCGTCGGAGTGTACGGCCAGCCGGATCTCGGCTCGCTCGGCACGCGCGTCGACATGGAAGGCTACCTCTCGTTGCCGCTCGTCGGCGCCGTGCAGGTCGCCGGACTGTCGACGGTGCAAGCCCGCGAAGAGGTCGCCGCCGCCTACGCGCGCTTCGTCGTGGACCCGCGCGTCGATCTCTCGGTGGTGACACACGGCGCGCGGCGCTTCTACGTGTACGGCGAAGTCGCGCGCCCCGGTGCGATCGAGCTCGATCGACCGATCAACGTCATGCAGGCCCTCGCGCTCGCCGGTGGTTTCACGCCCAAGGCCGATCGCGACGAGGTCGTGCTGTTGCGCGGCGTCGCGACCGAGCTCGAGTGGGAGATCCTCGACGCCGAGGATCCCAACACGCGCGGGTTCCTAGCCCTGCGCGCGGACGACGTGCTGTTCGTGCGTCGCTCCAACGCCGGCCGGTTCTCCGACGAGGTGCTGCCGTACCTCGCTGGGTTCTCGGCCTCGCTCTCGACCGTGGCCACCATCCTGCTCATCGACGAGCGGCTTCAGAACTAGAGGCCCTCGCCGTGAACAACGAAAAACAACCGGACGCAACGTCCGCGACGCTTTCGCTCGAGGGACTGTGGGGCATCGTCGCCCGCAACCCGCGCCTCTTCGCGCTGCTCGGCGCAACGGGGCTCGTCGCCGGGCTCGGGTTCGTCGCCGCGCGCGCGCCGAGCTACCGCGCGCGCGCCACGCTGATCCTCGAGGACTCCAGCTCGTCGTCGGGATTGCTCTCCGACCTCGCGCTGTTCGGCAAGGCGCCGCAAGCGTCGAGCCAGATCGAGATCCTCCGCGCGCGCTCGACGGCCGAGCAGGTCGTCGACGCGCCGGATCGTCTCAAGGGCGCGCTCGTCGGCCTCGGACTCACCACGTTGGTCGAGGATCCGCTGCTGCGTCCGCTCATCGGGGACTTGCGCAACCCCGCGCCGAGCGGCTCGCTGCCCGCGCGGCTCGAAGCCACGATCACGTGTGACGATCCACTGCGCGCGCCGACCGAATTCGTGCTCGAGTTCCTCGCGCGCGATCGCGTGCGAGTGAGCGCCAGCGGCGGGGTTTGCGACGTCGACACCGCCGAGCTCAGCATCGCGAACGGAAGCGTCAACCTCGCGGGGTGCGGCCTCGAGCTGCGCCCCGACGGCGACTTGACCGGCCGCAGCTTCCACGTGCGGCGCCTGCAGCGCGACGAGGCGATCGAGCGCGTCATGGCGAACACGCGCGTGCGCGAGACCGAGCGCAACTCCGGCGTGATCGAGCTCACCGTCGACGACAGCGACCCGCGGCGCGCGGCGGAGATCGCCAACGCGCTCTGCCGCACGTACCTGCAGCGAAGTGAGGCTCGCGGCGCACGCAAGGCCACGAGCACGCTGGGCTTCATTCGGGAGTCGCTCGAGCAACAGCTCGAGCTGCTGCGCACCGCGGAGACGCAGGTGGTCGAGGTCCAGCGCCAGAATCCTCGCGCCATCAACGTCACCAAGAGCGGCGAGATCCTGATCGACCAGCTCTCCGGACTCGAAGTTCAGCGCGTACAGGCCCAGCTCGCCCGCGAGGCCACGCGCGACGCACTCGCACTGCTCGACCGCGGCGATCTCGCCGGCCTCGCTCGCATGTCGGGCGACCTCGCGGATCCGGTGACGGTCGCATACCTCGAGAGCCTCGCGCGACTCGACGCGGAGCATGCGCTTCAGGATCGCAGCGACGCCGGTCCGTACAAGTTGCTCCTGCAACAGCACGAGATCGAGTCGCAGGCCAGCTTGGACGCGACCGAGCTCGAACTGGCACGACTGCGCGACGCGTTGCGCGCGATCGAGTCGCGGGACCTCGATGCGATTGCGCGCCTAGGTGGCGGGCCACCGGCCGCACGCGATCCGCTGCTGGAGGGCCACCTCACGACGCTCGGCGAGTTGCAGGCACTGAGCGCCGAGTTCGAGCGCGAGACGACCGCGGAACACCCATCGCGCCGGGAGAACGAACAGCGCCTCGACGCCACGATCGCGCTCGTCTCGCGCATCGTGCGTTCACGAGTCGATGGCCTGGAAGGCCAGCAGCGCGAGCAGCTCGCGCTGCTGTCGTCGTACCGTGAACGCCGCGCGGGCTATCCGTCGCAAGAGCGCGAGCGGATCGACTCGGCGCGCGCGGCGCTTCGACGCCGCACTCAGGATCACCTCGAGGGTCGCTTGCGCGGCATCGAGGCTGGCATGCTCGACCTGCTGTCCGAGCTCGAACGCGTCGAGGCATCCCTCGGCACGCTGCCCGAGGACGAGCGCGTCGTCGCGGAGCCCCTGCGCAAGCTCGCCGCCCACACGGAGATCGTGAAGCTGCTGCTCGCACGCGAGCAGGAGGCCGAGATCACGCGCGCGTCGACCCAGCCCGCCGCGGAATTCGTCGACCCCGCCGTCGCACCGCTCGAGCGCAGCGGTCCCTCGGTTGTGCTGCACGCCGCCTTGGGACTGCTGCTGGGCATGCTGTCGGCGGCCGCGGCCGCCTGTGCACGCGAGGTCTTCTCGCGCGGGATCTTCACCGAGTCCGAGCTCGAAGCGGCCACCGAGCTGCCCGTGCTCGGAGCCATCCCCGACTTCCGCCGCGGGCGCTATCGCGTGCGCGATGCGGTCAAGCACTTCGTGCCCATGCGAGACGACCCGGAAGGACCGACGGCCGAGGCCTATCGCTCGCTGCGCGCGAACTTGAAGTTCGCGCTCTCGACGGACACGGACCTGCGCACGCTCGCCGTCACGTCCTGCACGCCCGGTGAAGGCAAGTCGAGCTCGAACGTCGCGCTCGCGATGACCTTCGCCCGCAGCGGACGCCGCGTCGCGCTCATCGACTGCGACATGCGTTGTCCGTCGGTGCACAGCTACCTCAAGCTGAGCCTCGACGTCGGGCTCTCGGACGTCCTCGAAGGCCGAGCAGCGTGGCGCGATGTGGTGCGTCGCGAGGTCGGTGAGCGGCTCGACGTGCTGACGGCGGGCAAGCAACCTCACAGCCCAGGTGACCTCCTCGACGGCGCCACCTTCGCTCAGCTGCTCCAAGAACTCCGCAGCGAATACGACCTCGTGATCTGCGACGTTCCCCCGGCCATCGCGGTGTCCGACATCGAGAGCTGTGCGGCGCGCTTGGACGCGGTGGTGCTGCTCGTGCGCTCCGACCGCGCCTCCGCTCGACTCGTCGAGCAGGCGACGCGGCGTCTGCGCCAGTCCGGCGCGAATCTGATCGGCGCGATCCTGAACGGGGTCGGCACCTCCTTCGTCAACGGCAAGTACGGAGCTAGCTACGGCTATGAGTACGGCAAGCGGAGCGAACGGCGTGTCGGGTGAGATGAACATCAAGGAAATCCGCAAGCGCGCGGGGCTTGGCGAGCGTCGTCGCAGCATGAAGGCCGGCGAGGGGCTCGGCGTGTGCGTCGTCGGGCTCGGCTACATCGGACTACCGACCGCGTCGCTGCTCGGCACGAAGGGCTGCAAGGTCACGGGCGTCGACGTGCGGCAGGACGTCGTCGACACGATCAATCAGGGGCGCATTCACATCGAAGAGCCCGATCTCGACCTGCTGGTGAAGAGTGCCGTCAACGCGGGCAAGCTGTCCGCCGCGACGACGCCGACGGAGGCCGATGTGTTCGTGCTCGCCGTGCCGACCCCGATTCAACCGGACAAGCGCCCCGACGTGACGATGGTCGAGGCCGCGGCGCGCGCCATCGCGCCGTGGGTGCGCAAGGGCAACCTCGTCATCCTCGAGTCGACGAGTCCTGTCGGGACGACGGAGGACGTGGTGGCGCGCGTTCTGCGCGAGTCCGGTCTCGCGATCGGCGAGGACGTATTCGTCGCCTACTGCCCTGAGCGCGTCCTGCCCGGCCGCATCCTGACCGAGCTGGTCGAGAACGACCGCGTGGTCGGCGGCGTCGACGACGCTTCGACCGAGGTCGCGCTCGAGTTCTACCAGAGCTTCGTGCGCGGCGAAGTCGTGGCGACCGACTCGCG
>VGZD01000107.1 GCA_016872715.1 Planctomycetota bacterium | reverse complement strand
CGTCTTCGACCAGTCGACATAGCTCGAGAGCACCGTGTGGCTCTTCGCCTCGGGCCGCACCGCGAGGTAGCCCTCGGAGAGCAGCCAGTTGTTCAGGTGCACCTGGTGGCGGAACGACTGGAAGCCGTGGTCGGCGCACAGGAGCAGCGTGTCGCCCGGCTTCACATACTCCGCGAGCACCTTGCCGACGATCGCGTCGATCTTGCGGAACACCGCGGGAATCGCCTGCGCGAGCGTGATCTCCTCACCGTAGAAGCGCACCTTCGTCGCGGCCTTCTCCGCGTCGTACAGCGGATGCTGCGGATCGTAGAACTGGTACAGCATGTGCTGCACGCGGTCGCACTCGCTGAAGATGCCCACGAACAGCCGCCAGTCGTTGCGCGCCAAGCCGTCGTAGACGAGCTTCTCGCGCCACTGCGTGGTGAACTCGATGTCCTGCAGGAAGGTGGCCGCGTCGATCACCTTGTCCTTGAACGGGTGCGTGAGGCAGGCCCAGCCCACGGTCTCGAAGCTGCCGCAGGAGGTGGCGAGCTCGCTGGCGAACTCGGGCGGTTGCGAGATCGGCTGCCAGAACGGAGGCCGCGCGGGGTCGATCTCGATCGTGTTGAGGTACAGCTCGAACTGGCCTTCGGAGTACTTGACCAGCTTGGCGCGCGTGAGCGCGTGCACCTTGAGCAGCGGGTTGAGCTCGAAGGTCAGGTGGTACCACTCCGACCAGCCGCCTTCGGCGAGCACCTGCGCCTGCGCGCCGATCACGACTTCGGCCTTGCCGTCGGCGAGGCGCCGCACGCGCAGGGGCAGCGTCACCGGCGTCTTGAGCGCGGTCTCGAGGGCCTGCGCGCGGTCCTCGAGCTCCATGCTCTTCTTGAACGGCATGTTGGGCTGCTCGTCGCGCACGCGCGCGATCTCGGCGAGCTCCTCCTGCTGTTCCTTGACGGCCCAGAAGTTCATCGGACCGTAGACCACCGACTCGACGATGCCGTCGACCTCGTCGACGCGCAGCTTGTAGCCACCCGAGCCCGTGTCGACGCCCGCGTCGAGCAGCGTGCGCCCGAAGAACAGCTCGTCGCTCGTGTAGACCGTGAAGTTCATGTAGCTGCCGCGCGCGTCGGGCACGCCGAGCCCGCACAGCACCTTGGCGCCCGAGACCGGCTCGCGGTCCCACACCTGCTGGCCGTCGATCACGCGCGCGCTCACGCCGGCCTTGGCCGCGAGCTCCCAAAACGGCGCGGCCTCGAGCGGGTTCTTCACCACCGGGATCGTCGCCGGCAGATAGCCGCGCAGGGTGTAGCCGCCCCAGGCGCCGACCGCGCCGAGCAGGCCCGAGAGCACCAGCGTCGGACCGCGGCGCAGGCGCAGCAGCGCTCCGAACACGAGCACGAACAGGAGGAAGCCGCCGCCGCCGACCGCGGCCGCGAACGCGAGCGGGCTCCAGGTCGGGATCGGCGCGGGGAGCTGCTCGATCGGCACCTGCACGCCATCGAGCGCGAAGCCCTTGGTCGGGCTGGGAGCGAGCTTGCCCTTGTAGGGATTGTCGCCGCTCGAAGAGGTCGGCGAGAACGAGCGCACCACGAAGCCGGGGATGGCGGTCTCACCCGGGTTGCGGCCGGAGTTGAGCGAGGCCCACGCCACCGGCGACTCGGCCGGGTCGGTGGTGCCAAGCGGCGCGAAGGTGCCTTCGGCGGCGAGCCGCGCGAGGTTCGGCAGCTCGCCCTTGCGCATCATCTCGGCCACGGTGCGGCCGTCGGCGCCGTCGAAGCCGAGCACGATCACGCGGCCGTCTTGGGCCACGGGCTCGGCGGAGGGAGCGAGGACGGCGAGGGCGAGGCTGAAGGCGAATTGGAGCATGGTCAGTGGAGGACTCCGCTGGCGCGGCGGCCTTTGCCGGTGCGAGTCGGCGCGGCTAGGATCCGCGGCCTGCAGCACGGGCGTCACGCCCGCCGCAAGCACGGAATGATCAAGGATTTGGGATCGATCCCTCGGCAGGGTAGGGGCCAGCGTGGAGCGAAGTCAACGCGCGCGGGAGCCGCGCGCGCCGCCCTCGCCAGCTGGCTCTTGGTACTGCTCGGGGCGCTGCTCGTCGGCTGGTTCGCGCTTGTTCCTGTAGAGACCGAGGTCGCCCCCGCGGCGCTCCCTCCCACCCCTGAGGCCACCCCGGCCCTCGAAAATCCCGAGGCCACGCGCGTCGCGAGCGGCTTGGGAGTCGAGGGCCCGCGCCCGCTGCCCGCCTACCCCAAGGAGCTGGCGGACCCCACGCGCTTCGTGGGATTCGGTCGGATCGAGGCGCACCTCTCCGCGCCCAGCGGAATCACGCCTCCGACGCACTGGACGCTGGTGCTCGAGCCCGCCCCCTTCAAGATCGGCGCCGAGCACGCGCGCGCGCGGCGCATCGAGGTCAGGGGCGGGCTGTCGCTCGTCGCGGACGATGTCGCGCTCGGCAGCTACACCGCCCGCGCCGAGGCCGGCGACTTCGAGTGCAAGCCCATCGACTTGGAGCTGCGCAAGCCCGAGCTCATCGACATCGTCTTCCCGCTCGAGCTCTACGAGCGCGGCACGCTCACCGGCCGCATCGTCGACGACCTCGGGCTCCCCGTGCGAGGCATGCCGGTGTTCGCGCTGTCGCGCGCCGGCAAGGCGGAGCGCGAGACCCGCACGGGCCCCGACGGCGTGTATGCCTTCGAGCGCCTGCCCGACGGCGACTGGCGCATCCGCGTCGCGACGCGCGAGCAGCCGCTCGTTTCCGCGGAGGACGTGACATTTGCGGCGCCGTCGCTGCACCTGCGCGATTTCAGGGTTCCGCGCGTCGGCTCGATCCAAGTGCAGGTCGTCGACGAGCTCGGTGTCGGGCTCGTCGGCACGCTGGTCGAGGCGCTCGGCTCGCGCGCCGGCCCCCTCTCGGTCACCACCGGCCCCGACGGCTTCGCCGAGCTGGGGCCCGCGATCGCGGGCGAAGTGCGGCTGTTCGCGACCGACGCGCGCGCGGGGCAGGCCGAGACGCGGCTGACCTTCGACCCGACCGCGGACAACCCGACCCCCATCCAACTTCGGCTGCGCCCCTAGGCGCTGCGCACCCGCACCCCGGTCGAGCTGTTAGAAAACATGCCCTCCCAACCGCTCGTCGACCTCTCGACCCTCGACCTCTCGCGCGTGCTCGTCGGTCCCGACGAAGTGCGCCAGCTGTGCTTGCAGCGCAACCGCTTCGCGCTGCTCGACTCGATCCTGCACATCGGCGAGGACCGCTCGCTGGTCGTGGGCTGCAAGGACCTCACGGGCGACGATTGGTGGGCCGCCGATCACATCCCCGGCCGTCCGATCTTTCCGGGCGTGCTGCAGCTCGAGGCCGCGGCCCAGCTCGCCGCGTGGCACTTCCTCTCCTTTCACGCCGTCGACAAGAGCCAGTTCGTCGGTTTCGGCGGCCTGAACGAGACGCGCTTCCGCGGCATCGTGACGCCGCCCGCGTGCCTCCTGCTCGTCGCCAAGCCCGTGCGCGTGCGCAGCACGATGTTCACCTACGCGGCGCAAGCGTTCGTCGAGGGCAAGCTCGTGATGGAGACCGAGATCCTCGGCGTGAGCGTGTGAGCGCGCGCCCGGTGGCGGGCGGAACAGGGCCGCGCGCGGTGCTAGATTGAGCGCGCCATGAGACGCTTCGCCGCGCTGCTCGCCTGCGTCACGCTCGCCGCCTGCGGAGCGTCCGAGGCTTTGCCGCCGCAGCATGTGCTGCTCGTCGTGGTCGACACGCTGCGCGCCGACCACCTCTCGTGCATGGGCTATCCGCGCCCGACTTCGCCGCGCATCGACGCGCTCGCAGCGCGCGGAACGCTGTTCGAGAACGCGGTCTCGCAGGCGTCCTTCACGAGCCCCTCGATGGTCTCGCTGATGACCGGTCGCTACATCGCCAAGGAACGCCTCGACATTCCCGCCGAGCTGCCGACGCTCGCCGAGAGCTTCGAGCAGGCGGGCTTCGCGACGGCGGGTTTTCGCTCCAACCCGATCCTCAAGCCCGAGTACGGCTTCGAGCGCGGCTTCTCGCGCTACCTCACGATCGACGAGTACGGCAGCGACGCGGACATCGCGGCCTGGCTCGAGTCCGTGCGCGGAAAGCGCAGCTTCACGTACATCCACATCACCGAGCCCCACGACCCCTACCTGCCGCCCGAGGGCCGACGCGCGTGGCGCGAGCGCAAGGACCTCTTGCCCGGCGATCGCGCCGAGTTCCTGCCGCGCATCGCCGCCGAGCTCGGCCTCGCGGACCCCCAGGGCGGCATCGAGCGCATCAAGGCGGAGATCGGCGGCTACGACGACGACGTGCGCTGCGCGGACGAGCGCGTCGGGCACTTCCTCGATCTGTTCGAGGGCGCGGGGTTGATGCAGAGCGGGCTGGTGGTGCTCGCGGCCGACCATGGCGAGGGCCTGTGGGAAAAAGTGGCGCTGATGAACGGGCAGCGCGGCGCGGCGGCGCGCCGCGGAGAGACGCCCGACCTGCTGAACACGCTGATGCCGACCCACGGCAATCAAGTGCACCGCGAGCTCGTGCACGTACCGCTGATCCTCGCGGGCGCGAGCGTGCCCAGCGGCGAGCGCGTGCGAGCGCCGGTCGAGAACGTCGACCTGTTTCCGACGCTGCTCGAACTGTGCAACCTGCCGACGCCCGGCGGACTGCAAGGCGAGAGCCTCGTGCGCCAGCTCGACGGCTCGCCGGTCCGCAAGGAGTGCGCCTTCAGCTTCACGCGCTTCAACACGACCGTGCTCAGCCCCGACGGTTGGTCGCTGATCCTGCCGACGGCGGAAGGCGAGTGCGGAGAGCAACTCGCGCTCGAGCTGTTCGACCTGCGCAGCGACCCCCACCAACGCCGCAACGTGGCCGCGGCCCACCCCGACGTCGTCGAGCGCCTGCGCAAGCTCGCGCAGCGGCGACTGGAGATCGGCATCCACGGCGCGATGAAGGTCGACGACGGCGCGCTCGCCGCGCTCGCCGATCTGGGCTATGTCGACCAAGTGGCGCGCGAGAACGAGCGCCGCGAGCTCGAAGCGCTCGCGAGCGCCGAGATCCTCGTCCGCGCGCTCCACATGGGCAGCCCCTGCGCCCGCCGCCTGCTCGCGGCCGAGATCCTCGTCGCGCGCGAGCTCGCCGCGAAGGAACTCGAGCTCGTGCGCAAGCACCGCGCCTTCGAGACGTCGAGCGCCGTCAACGAGCTGCTCGACCGCGCGCTATCGCGCTAGCCTCGCGCCTCAAGGCAGCGTGAACTGGAGCGCATCGGAGAGGCCGGTGCTGTAGGGATCCTGCGGATCGCGGTACCAATACTGACAGTGGACGTTGGCGCCGCTCGCCAACGCCGGATCGACACCCGACCGCACGCGCGCGTTGAAGTCGAACGAGTACGTTCCGCCACACGCACCGCTGCCGCCGGAGTTTTGGATGCCGGTGCGCGTCACGGGCGCGCGCACGCACAGCGTGCCGCCCTGATAGGCCCCCGCGTGCGGCTGGAAACCGTAGAAGAGCAGGCCGCTGCGCGCCGCGAGGATCTCGCTCGCCGTCACGAGGAAGCTCGCCGTGCCGCCCGTGGCCGGCACGCCGGAGAATCCGATCGAAGGCAGACACAGCGCTGAGCTCACTTTCGCGGTGCAGTACACCTGCGCCACGACCGGCTGCGGCACGCGGTAGTCCCAGATGCCGCGCCCATAGGTGCCAAAGCGCACGAGCTCGGCGTTCACGCACTCGACCGACCAGTACAGCGTGATCGGCGCGAGTCCGCTGGAGATCGAGGTCCACGCCAGCGCGGCGCGGTCGAAGCGCCACGGCCCCGACTCGCAGGCCGCGTACAGGTCTCCGCTGCCGTCCTTGGCATAGGCCACGTCGTACACCATGGTCGACGGCAAGCCATTGGTGAGCGCGCTCCAACTCTGACCGCCGTCGAGGGTGCGGCGCACACCGGCCGTGCTGTAGCCCGAGCCGCCGATCACCGCTTCGAGCGGATCGGTCGGGTGCACCGCGATCGCGTTGCCATAGAAGTAGTGCTCGTTGGGCGCGTTGCCACTCGCCTGCGTCCAGCTCACGCCCTGATTCGACGACCACCACATTCGCCCCACATCGTCGGCCGCGTAGGCGCGCTGCGGATCGAGCGGCGCGAACGCCAGTGCCGTCAGGTAGTTGGCCGTTCCGGCCGCGAAATCGTGCGTCGAATGAAACGTGGGAGCCCACGTTCCCGGCGCGGTCTTGTCGAAGCGGTAGAGCTTCTCCGCGCACAGGAAGTAGCTCGTCGCCACGAGCGGACTCGCGACCACCGGCGGCAGCCACAGGTGGCTCGAACCGGTCGGAAAGTCGACGTAGCCGGTGAGCGAGGGGTTCGACTGACCCTCCTGCACGAGGGTGAAGCCCGGGTAGTTCGAAAAAACGGTCGCGTGCGTGCCGTCCTTCGAGCACAGGTGGCCGTAGTCCCCGCTGATCAATTGCGTGAAGTTGGTCGACGGGCCCGCTGGCAGCGGCGTCTGCACCAGTCCGCGCTGGTAGCCCTGATCCTGAGCGCCGGCGAGCACGAGGTTCGAATTCGTGGCGGAGGTCAGCGTCGAGTAGTACTGACCGACGCCCAGACCCGTCATGCTCCAGTTCACCGGAGTCGCCCCGAGCGCGGAGCTGCGCCAGATGCCGCCGTCCATGCAGAAAAAGAAGCTCTCGCCGCTCGTCGACTGGGCGTCGGGCCAAGCGTAGATGCCCATCGTGTCGGCATGCAGCTTGTTGAGCGGGTCGCCGTAATAGTCGCCCCAGTTGTTGAGCTTGGAGAAGCTCGCGCCGCCGTTGGTCGAACGAAAGGCCTCGACCCCGCCGTAGAGCACGACCTGCGGGTTCGTCACCGAGGCGCACAACTCGCTCCAGTAGTCGGCCGGAGTGTGAATGAGCGCGGCGCTCGCGCCGGCGTCGTCGGAGCGATACAGCTTCCAGCCGCTGTTGGAGAGCGCGATGTAGAGCGTCGGCGCACCGGCCTCCGAGCCGGTGATCGTCGCGTCGCTCGCCGCGGCATCGATCGCGGCTAGCGGCGTGAAGGTGAAGCCCGCGTCGCTGGAGCGGAACACTTGCCCGCGGTGCGCGACGAAGATCGTGCTCGCCGCGAGCGGTCCGGTGCGCGGCACCCACGCATCGGAGTTGCCCGTGGTCGTCATCTGGAAGCGCTTGGTGAACGTGCGCGCCATGTCGTTGGACACGAACAAAGCCGGCACGTTGCCGCCCAAGTTCGTCTGAGCCCAGACGACGACCGTGCGCTGCGCATTGGCGAGCACGCGCAGCTCGCGCACGCTCGTCAGGCCTAGGAGTCCGCTCGGCGTCTCCCAAGTCTGGCCCAAGTCGCGAGTCACGCGCAGGCCGAGCGACGAATTCGCGCACACGAGGATGTCGGGCGCCCCGCTCGTCTCTCCCGGCAAGACCACCAGCTCGCTCACGCCTCCATAGAGGTTGTCTCCAAGCGGGGTCCAGCCGCTCCCGCCATGGTTCGCGCGCCACACGCCGCCGAGCGCGGCCCCCGCGTACACGCGCGTGCCATCCGGCGAGAGCGTCGCGCACATCATGCGCCCGGCCTGGTTTCGACTGCCGACTTCGCTCCACGGGCTCGCGACCAACAGGCTCGCGCCACTCGCCGCGAGCGAGTTGCGCCGCTCCATCTCGGCCATGCCGTTGGCGAGCTCGATCGCCTTCCAGTCGACGTCGGGCGCCGCGCGGTGCAGCTGTGCGAACCAGCGCTTGCGCGCGGCCTTGTTCTCCGCCTCGTTGCCTTCGCCGAGGCGGTGCTCGGTCGGCGCGGGCAGGGAGCGCGCCGCGATCGCGGGGTCGATCAGCAGCCGACCGTCAGAAGCGGAGGAAGGCGCGGCCTCGGGCGTGCACGCGCACGCGAGCGCGAGGATGAGCAGCAGTTGCGCACGACCCATGCCTGCAAGCATGCGCTCAGCCACTCGATCGCGCGCCACCCGCGCGAGGGGAAAAGCAGCCGGCGAGGGTCGCGAGCAGCACGATCGGCACGAGCTCGCCCCAGATGCGCAGCTCGGTCCACACGCCCGCGAAAAACATGCCGAGCGCGAACACGGGCGCGACCCACACCACATCGCGCAGCCACGCGGGCTCGATGCGCCGACGCACGAAGGGCAACACGAGCCACAGTCCGCCGAACGCGAGCAGGAACCAGCGCCACATCAGCGGATCCTGCAGCGACTCCCAGTTCTCGAGCCAGACCGACTGGTAGACGTCGCCGGGCTGGCGGCGGTAGAGCGAGCGCAGCCACCACTTGATGGCGAGCCACAACGCGAGCTGCGCGGCGCAGTGCGCGAACAGACTCGGTTTGGGCTCGCGACGCCAACCCGTGAAGAGCAGCGCGAAGGTGAGAAAGCAGGTCGTCTCGCGGTTGAACGTGCCGAGCGCGAAGAGCGCGTAGAACGCAGTCCAGCGCCGCTCGAAGAGCAGCACGAGCCCCCACGCGAACACCGCCACCGCGGCCATGTCCCACGCGTACCAGAACGGATACTCGCGCGAGGCGACGTAGTGGATCGCGAGCAGCGGGAACAGGCCCCAGGAGCTCACGTGCACCATCCAGCGCCGCTCGAAGAGCGCGCTCGCGAGCCGCCGCGTCGCCACGAACGCGCCCAACGCGAACAGCGTGTCGAGCACCTGGAAGACGGCGCGCGGCTGCGAACCGACGAGCACGTGCTCGCACACGAAACGCACCAGCCGCGGCACGAGCACCCGGTGCGCGAAGGGCTCCGCCGCGCCGCGCGGATCGATGCCCGCGACGTTTTCGAGCGCGCCCGGCAGGTAGACCTCGTTGAGCGCGATGCGCGCCCACGAGAGCAGGCCCGAGAGCAGGCCCGCGAGCAGTCCCGCGAGCACGAGCGCGCCGAGGTGTGCGGCGAGCTCGTGCGGCGGTCCGCGGCGCGCTTTCACTCGCGCGTTCACTCGTCGAGGAAGGCGCCGAACGCGGGCGCGGGCCGCGGAATGGGACGCTCGCCGCCCTCGGTCCCGAGGATCGCGAGCACGTCGAGCTCCGCACACTCGCACGGCGCGCCGACGAGCTCCGCGATCGAAGGACGCGTCATCCCGCCCTCGCCGCTGATCGCTTCCTTGACGTACGTGCCGTGCTGGGCGCGGATCACCAACTCGATCTGCGCCGCTCCGTCCTCCGCGCTCGGCGCGAGCTCGGCCTTGACGATCTCGATCCAGCGCTCGCGGTCGAGCTCGGCGCGGCGATGCGCGACGCGCTCGGGCGTCTTCTGCACGATGTCGCGCCGCGGCCCGACGAGTGAGCCGACGCGCGCGGGATCGAGCGGCGCACTCGCCTTCACGAGCGCGCGGTACTCCTTGGCGTGCTGCTCCTCCTTGAGCTGCGCCACGCGCGTCTTCTCGGTCCAGTGCAGCCCGAGCACCTCGAGCCGCCCCTCGTTGCGGCGGTTGATCTCGGCCTCGCAGGCCGCGAGGTCGACGTCGAAGCACTTGGGGCCGAGCAGCTCGACCACGAACGGCCGTCCCTCGCCGAGCATGCGCACGTTGACGTCCTCGCGTCCGGCGCCGTGGAACTTGTTCTTGCGCGTCTTGAAGGCCGCGCCGAGCACCCAGCCGACGAGCTCCTGCACGGAATCGCGCGTCAGCTTGCCGAAGCCCTCGCAGCGCGCACAGCCGCGGCGACGGCGCGGATGGCCCTTGCAGTCGGGGCAGAAAAAGACCGTCTGCGGCAGGTCGCGCGTGAGCTTGCGGTAGCGACCCTCGACGAACACCTTGGACTTCGGCAGCGACGCGCCGGGATCGGAGGACTGACTCATCAAAACACCTCTCGTGTGGGCTTGCGGCGACCGCCCGCGCGGTCCCCGGAACGACTCGGACGTTCAGCGCCGCGAGAGGCTAGCCTGCGACCACGCGAGCTGCCAAGCGCTGCCGTGCAATTGCCCCCACCCCAGAGCCGTAGTACGGTTCCCCGCGCGGCCCGTCGTCGCTCCCGCCCGCACGCCCCCTCGCCACGCCATGTCCTCCGCCGCGAGCTCCCAGACTGCCCCGTCGGTGATCGTCACCCTGCCGACGTGGAACGAGAGCCTGAACGTGCTGCCGCTCGCGCGCGCGCTGCTCGAGCTCGGGCCGAACTACTCGGTGCTCGTGATCGACGACAACTCGCCCGACGGCACGTGGAAGCTCGTGGCCGAGGCCGCCGCGAGCGAGCCGCGCCTGCGGTTGCTCCACCGCACCAGCGACAAGGGCCGCGGCGCGGCGGGCCGGGCCGGATTCGTGCGCGCGCTCGAGCTGGGCGCCGACATCGTGGTCGAGATGGACGCGGATTTCTCTCACCAGCCGCGCTTCGTGCCCGCGCTGGTCGCGCGCCTCGACGAGCCGGGTCGCGAAGTCGGACTCGCGCTCGGCTCGCGCGCGGTCTTCGGCGGCAGCGACGACGACCGCGGCGGAGTGCGGCGGCTGATCACGCTGTGCGCGAACCTCTACATCCGCGTCTTGCTCGGCGTGCCGGTCAAGGACTGCAACTCGGGCTTCCGCTGCTGGCGTCGCTCGACGCTCGAGCGCATCGGCGTGCAGGACACCTTCTCCAAGGGTCCCGCGATCGTGCAAGAACTCCTGTTCAAGACCGCGCGCGCAGGGATCGCCATCGCGGAGGTCGGGATCGAGTTCATCGAGCGCCAGCGCGGCGAATCGACGCTGACGTGGCGCATCTTGATCAAGGGCTACACGACCGTGCTGCAGCTGCGCTGGATGGCGCTCTGCGGAAAGCTCTAGTCGATGGAGCGGTCGCGGCACGGCTGGCTCGGGCTCGCGCTGGCGCTCGCCGCCTACGCGGCCCTGCGCGCGCTCGCGCTCGGCACGAACTTCGACGAGTTCGCGATGCCGCAGTTCGAGCAGTTCCCGATGGGCACGCTGCCGCTGCTCGCGGGCGTCGAAGGCGGGCTGCCCCTGTCGCGCGTGTACGACAACTCCGCCGGGCAGCTCTTGACCGGCTGGCTCGCGCTGCCGAGCTATGCGTTGTTCGGCGAGACGTACCTCGCCCTCAAGCTCGTGCCGCTCTGCCTCGGCGCGCTGGCGCTGGTGCTCGTGTGGCTGACGGTGCGCGCGAGCGCGGGTGAGCGCGCCGCGCTGCTCGCGGCGCTGGTGTTCGCGCTCGGACCGACGACGCTCGTCAAGTACTCGACCTTCGCCTCGGGCAACCACTTCGAGACGCTCGCGTTCAACGCCCTCGCGCTGTGGTGCACCCTGCGCATGCATCGGCGCGGCGTGACGCCGCTGCGCCTGCTCGCGACGGGTTTCACATGGGGTTTCGCCGCCTTCGTGTTCCTCGGAGCGCTCTCGACCGTGCTCCTGCTCGCGCTGCTCCACCTCGGCCTGCGCGGCCCGCGCGCAACGGCGCGCGATCTAGGGTGGCTCGGTCCAGGCTTCGCGCTGGGCATCGCGCCGCTTGCGGCGCTCAACGTCTGGACGGACTGGCGCGGCTTCGAGTTCCTGCACAACAAGTTCACGAAGGAAGGTTCGGGCGCGGACCTCGGACTCGTGCTCGAGCGCCTCGGAGCCTTCGTCGGCGAGCACTTGCTCGCGGCGACTCAGTACCGCGACTGGGGCGGCCTGCCGGGCGTGCTCGCGCGCGTCCTGTTCCTCGGCGCATTCGTCGCCGGCTACCTGCTGCTCGTCCCCGCGGCGTGGCGCGGGCTGCGCGCGGCGCTGCGCGGAGCCCTCGGCCGCCCCGAAACGGGCGCGACGCGCGTCGACGATGCGCTCTCGACATTCCTGTGCGCCTACCTGCCGCTGACCGCGGTCGCGTTCGCGACCAGCGGGCTCGAAATCGCGCCCAAGGATCCGCCCATGGAAGCCGAGGGCTATCGCTACTTCAACACGCACCTGTTCTACGCGACCTTCGTGATCGCGC
>VGZD01000106.1 GCA_016872715.1 Planctomycetota bacterium | reverse complement strand
GTCGCCACCGACGTCGGCGACGTGCGCGCGATGCTGCCGGACGCCGCGCGCGAGCAGGTCGTCGCACTCGGACCGGAGTGCGGCGCGGCGCTGGCTAGGGCGCTGCTCGGGCTCGCGACCGACGCACCCGCGCGCGCGCGCCTAGGCTCGCTCGGCCGCGCGCGCGTCGCCGAGCGTTTCTCCTTCGCCGCCATGGCCGCGCGCTACGAGACGCTCTACGGCCTTGGCTGAGCGCGAGCCCCCTGCGCCCGATCCGGCCAGCGCCGCGCTGGCGAGCGAGAGCGGCCCGCCGCCGAACGCGGCTGGGTGTCGAGGAGCTCCGGTGTCGGGTTCGCTCTACGGGCCGCGCGAGCCTATGATCCTCGGAGCTTCGAATTCAGCGCCGAATTCCCCGACAACCTCGGCGGAACGAGCCCCCAAGGGAGCGCTGTCCCGCCCACCCGATGAGCCACGAACTTCGCGACCGTCCCTCGCCGAGCGACTCGGACTCCCGCACTCGCCCCGCGCACTCGCTCTCGCTCACCTCGCTGATGAACGCTCCCAAGGACCCCGCCACAGCTCCCGGCGCTGCCCCCCTCTCCGCGACCGAGCTGCGCGTGCTCGGGCGCATCACCGATCGCGCCTTCGCGCAGACGCAGGCCATGATCTGGCACGCCAACCACCGCGAGAAGCGGCCCGGCGATCCCAAGGTCGGCGGCCACCCGGCCTCCTGCGCGAGTGCGATGCACATCCTCGCCGCGCTGCACCTCGCGGTGCGCGAGAGCGCCGACTACGTGTGCTGCAAGCCGCACGCGAGCCCGGTCGATCACGCGATGCACAACCTGCTCGCGCTGTTCAAGCACGCGGACGGCACGTGGTTCACGGCCGAAGAGAGCGCGCGGGTGATGTACACGCTGCGCGCCTTCAAGACCGTCGAGCACCCCGAGGTGTTCCAGAGCTACCACGCGCGCACGGACCCCGACTCGTTCCACTTCCTGCCGTCGGGCTCGGTCGGCATCCCGCCGGTGGTGAGCGTGTACCTCGCGCTCGCCTACCGCTACGCCAAGGACCACGGCTGGACCGTGCCCGAAGGCGCGCACTTCTGGTCGCTGATCGGCGACAGCGAGTTCCGCGAGGGTTCGCTGCTCGAGTGCTTGCCCGACGTGAGCGAGCGGCGGCTCGGCAACGTGACGTGGATCATCGACTACAACCGCCAGAACCTCGACGGCACGCGCATCCCCAACCAGCGCGGCCTCTCGGGTGCCGACTGCGATCGCATCGAGGCCACCGCGATCGCGAACGGCTGGAAGGTCGTGCAACTGCGCCACGGCGCGCTGCGCGAAAGCCTCTTCGCGCGCGACGGAGGCGCCGCGTGGAAGCGCTTCCTCGAAAACGGCCTCACCGACTTCGAGTACCAGATGCTGCTGCTCGGACGCGATGCCGCGAAGATCCGCGCGCGCGCCCAAGAGCTCGAGCCTGCCTGCAAGCCGCTGCTCAGGGAACTCTCCGACGCCGACGTGCTCGCCTCGTTCAAAGACACGGGCGGCCACGACCTCGCTCAGCTGGTCGCGACGTTCGCCCAGGCGCGCACGTCGCACAAGCAGCCGACGCTGGTGATCGCGCACACGATCAAGGGCTGGGGCCTGGAGTGCTTCGCCGATCCCTCGAACCACTCGGCGCTGCCGGACCAGAAGGAAGTCGAGCGACTGCTCGAGGCCGCGGGCTGCACGTTTGCCGAGCCGTTCCGCCAGTTCCCGGCCGACTCCGAGGAGGGCCGCTACCTCGCCGCGCGCTCGCGCAAGTTCCGCGACGGCATCGAGGCCCACCGCGTGCTGCGGGAGGCCAATCGCGCCTGGGTGCGCGAGCAGATCGAGAAGGACGGCTCGATTCCCCAGTCGCTGCAGATCGACTTGTCGCTCTTCCCGCTGGCGCACACACAGTGGATGTGGGGCCAGCTCGCGAGCAAGCTCGTGCGCATCGGCACCGCCGACGAAGGCGGTCCGCAGATGTCGGGCGGCAAGGACCTCACGCAACACGAGCAGCGCTGGAAAACCGCCGCGGACTTCGTGCTCACGCTCTCGCCGGACGTCGGCACGTCGACCAACGTCTCGCCGGTCATGGACCAGCGCATCTACGGCCCCGAGTCCAACGTCGACGACTCGGCCGCCAAGGAAGTGCGCCACCCCTCGCTCGTGACCCACGAGGAGGTCTGGACGCGCCACATCCGCTTCGAGATCGCCGAAGCCAACTGCATGAGCGCCGCGGCGAGCTTCGGGAAGATGGCCCACTACACGGGCCTGCCGTTCTTCCCGATCATGACCGTGTACGACTTCTTCATCAAACGCGCCCTCGACCAGCTGTACTACAACCTCTACTGGGGCGCGGAGTTCGTGATCATGGGCACGCCCAGCGGCGTGACGCTCGCGCCCGAGGGCGCGCAGCACTCGTGGAAGAGCGACCTCCAGATCCCCAACTTGATCACGTGGGAGCCGCTGTTCGCGCTCGAGGTCGACTGGATCCTCTCCGACGCGATCAAGCGTCACATGGAAGATCGCAATGACGGACGCCGCGGCGTGCTGATCCGCGCGGTGACGCGCGCGATCCCGCAGAAGCTGCTGCTCGACTCCGTGCGCACGCACGCCAAGTCCAAGGTGCAGGGCTCGTGGAGCGGCGCGCTCGCGCCCAAGGACGCGGGCTGGACCGATGCCACCGACGAATCGCTCGTCGCGACGCTGCCCGACTCCGAGTTGCTCGCGCGCGTGCGCGAGGAGTGCCTAGCGGGCGCGTACTACCTGCTCGACTGGCGCGGCTACGAGGGGTACGAGCCGGGCGACAACGTCGTGCAGCTCTTCGCCATGGGCTCGGTCGCGACCGAGGCGGTCGCGGCGGCGCACAAGCTGCTCGCACGCGGCATCTTCGCCAACGTGATCGTGATCTCGAGTCCCGAACTTCTGGCGGGCATCCTGGGCGAACACGACGGCTACACGCACCTGCGCAGCGGCCTTGGCGTCGACGGCGATCTGCACGCGGTGGCGCGCGAGATCTCCGACGAGTCCGAGCTCGTCGGCCTCGCGGCGCGCCGCGTCCCGATCGTCGCCATGTGCGACGGCGAGGCGGGCCTCGTCGACAACATCGGTTCGATCGTAGGCGTGAAGCAGGTCACGCTCGCCGTGCGCAAGTTCTCCAAGTGCGGCCGTCCCGATCAGGTCTTCGAGTTGCACCACCTCGACGCCGACTCGGTGGTCGACGCGTGCGGCAAGGCACTCTCCGAGACGGCACTCGAGGACCTGCGCGTATCGCGCGCGTCCCTCGAGCGCCTCGAGCGTCGCGGCCGAGCGAAGTCCGACTGGCGCGCGCTCTGGCCCGACGCGGGCTCCGCGCACTAGGTTCGAGCCGTGGCACAAGCCGACTCCGGATCGAGCGCCCCGATTCCGAGCGATCCGGAGCCCTTCACGCCGTTCGAAGTCGTGCGCTCGCGGCGCATCTACGCCTCGCGCTGGGTGGGCCTGCGCGCGGATGACGTGATCTTCCCCGACGGCAAGAACGGCGTGCACCACGTGGTCGAGATCAGCCCCGCCGCCGTCGTCGTACCGGTGCTCGAGGATGGCCGCATCGCTCTGATCGGCCAATACCGCTATCCCATCGGAACCACGCACTGGGAGGTGCCGGCCGGTCGCATCGACGAGCACGAGGACGCGTTGTTGGCGGCCGAACGCGAGCTGCGCGAGGAGGCCGGCGCGACGGCGCGAGAGATCGTGCGACTGCCCGGCTTCTACGCGATCTACGGCATCAGCGACCACTACGCCAACGTCTTCGCCGCGCTCGGTTGCCGACTCGACCACGCCACCGACCACGAATCGAGCGAACGCATCTGCCTGCGCGTGTTCACGCTCGACGAAGTGCGCTCGCTCCTGTGCTCCGGCAAGATCCTCGACGCCTTCTCCGCGCTCGCCCTGTACCGCTACTTCGACTTCCTGAAACAGCAGCGTGACGCGCGCTGATCCTCGCTCGCGTTCTGATCCTCGTTCGCGTTCTGATCCTCGTTCACATTGTAGTCCATGGGCGCGCACCACGACGCGCGCACGGCGCACGGGAAAGAAAACCCGCCGCGGTGTCCCTCCACGCTCGTCGACGGCAGGCTCGACGCTGACCGCGAGAGGCTCGCCAGATCGTTCAGAACGCGACTAGCGCTCGCGGCGCAGGTGCCGCAGCCATGGCTTGGGCAGCGCATCGATCGGGTGAACGTAGCCGATCTGTCCCGAGCCGTTCTCGACGGTCGCGCTCGGCACTCCCACGAGCAGACCGCGTTCGTCGATGGCGGCGCCGCCCGAGTTGCCGCGCGTGATCTCGGCATCGGTCTTCACCAAGCGGCCGAAATCCGCCGTCTCGAACCCCGAGACGATGCCGCGCGTGGCGCTGATCGTGACGCGGCTGCCCGTGCCGCCGGTGGCCGGATAACCGAGCAGCCACAGCGGTTCGCCGATTCCGAGCGCGCTCGCGTCGCCGAGCGCGAGCGCGGGCAGCGCGTAGCCAATGGGAAGCGGCTGGCCGTAGAGCCCACTCGTCACCTGCACCAGCGCGAGATCGCGCGCCGCGTCGATCTCCACCACCCTCGCCAAGAAGCTCTCGACCGCCGGCCGCGCGGGATCGACGAGCAGCGACACGACCAACTCGACGTTGGGATCGTCTCCGACGACGTGCGCGTTGGTGAGGATCCAACCGTCGGAAGAGAGGATGGTCCCACTGCCGAGCGCGTCCGGCGTCGCGATCTCGACCACGGAGCGCAACGCACGCTGCAGCGGCGTCTCGCCCGCGCGTGCGACGATGCGCGGAAACGCGAGCAACTCCGCTGGCACGCTCTCGTCGAAGCTCACTTGGATCGTGAACGGCAGCCGCCGCGTCGGCCCCACCGCATCCTGCACGTCGATGCGCCACTCCCCCGGAGCGAGCGGCGGATCGGTGTGGCGCGTCAGGAGCAGCGACTCGCGGCCCCAGTTGTGCTCGGCGAACGCGACGGACTCGTCCATGGCGAGGATCGGCCCGCCACAGCGCGCGTAGAGGTCGAGGTCGCTCTCGACGTCGGAGAGATCGATGCGCAGCGCGTGCGCGGCGGCGGGCACCGCGACACGGAAGGAGCGAAAACCACCGCTGGAGTGCTCGAGTGCGCTGCGCTGCGGCACGCCCGGAAGAAGTTCCGCGTCGACACGCGAGCGAAACACGTCGAGCGCGAGCGCGACCCTCGCGCTCTCGACGCGCCGATCGCCGACGCGCGGAGCCGCTTCGAAGGGCCAGTGAACGCTGACGTGCCACGTCGCGCCAGCGACGCGCTCGGGTCCGAGCGCGTTCAGTTCGAACTGCGGAGGGCCTTCCGAACTATCGAACAAGTACAACGCATCGTCGAGGTCGAGCACGCGCTCGTGCGGGTTCGCGTGCAGATCGAGCTCGGCGACGTCGCTCTCGAGTCGCACGCGCGCGATCACCGCGTCGGAGGGCAACTCGAGCACGAAGTCCATGCGCGCATCGCTCGCGAGCTCGAACGTGCCTTCCCACACGCCGTTCATCGGAAGGGCGAGCGGCACAGACTTCCGCTCGCAGCCGACGGCGAGCGGGAACAAGCACACGACCGCGCAGAGCCTCATCGCGACGCGGGGAGCTCGTAGAGCGAAAGCCGCGGGCCGGGTCGCGACACCTGCCAGAGCGCGGTCAGAGGAAAGTCCATTTCCGTCGGGAGAAACGCCTCCGCGCAGGGTTGCGACGCGGCGGCGGAGGGATCGACGACGCTCAGCGGTTGGTGCCCGGCGACGAGCGCCGCGAGCGGACGGCGCTCACGTCCCGGTCGACGCTCCGCCAGCAGCAGGTGCGTGACCCCGAGCGAGCGGAGCACGTCTCGCGGCGTCGCGCCGAGCGCACGGACGGCGGCGTTGGAGTTCACGGTGTACTCGCGCGAGCGCGGATCGATGCCGAACAGGTCCTCGCACTGGATCGCGTCGATCCCCCTCCCCGTCGGCGGCTCGACCTCGGCCTCGAAGTAGGCGCGGCGCAACTCTTCGCGTGCGTACAGCGTCCGCACGCTGGCGAGCCGCTCGAGCGCGCGCTCGTCGAGGTCGACCTGCGGCCCGTAGTTGTCGATCGCGACGACCGCGCCCGATGGAAGCGTGGCGAGCGCGATCTCAGCCTGCGCGCGCGTGTCGACTTGTCGCAACAGCCAGTCGTAGCGCAGGGCCTGCACGAGCGGGAGCACGAGCGCGGCGACGAGCACGGGGCGCCATGCGCGCGCGAGCCACAGGCGTTCCAACAGCGCGCCGGCGCCGAGCGCGAGCAGCATCACTGCGGGCAACAGGTAGCGGACATGGTCGCTGGGATTGACCAGTGCCAGCGCCGCGAGCAGCGCACAGCCCAGCACGGCGACGCGCGTCGCGCGCTCGCGCCACCACAACACGAACCCGGCGACGCCGAGCAGGACCAGCACGGGGTCGTAACCGAACGCTGCCTTCAAGAGTCGCGGCGCGCCGACGAGCGAGAGGTCCGTGCGAATCGCCTGACCGCCGATCGCGAGCGTGTTGCCGTGCGCGCCGCCGCCGATCACCTGCTCGCCACCCGGACGTCCGTGCAGGTAGTACAGGTGTCCGCTCACGAACGCGACGAGCGCGAACGCTGCCGCGCAGCCGAGGCCTGAAAGCACGCGCGCGCGCAGCTCGCGGCCGCGCCACGCGCTCGGGGCGAGGATCCAGGCGAGCGCGGGCAGGGCCGCGAAAACGAGCCCCGAGGGGTGGCAGGCGAAGGCCAGCCCGACGGCCGCGCCGGATGCGAGCAACGAGCGCCGCGTTCCTGCGCGCGCGTGCACGAGCGCAGCCCACGCGGCGAGCGCGCCGAAGAAGATCGTCGCGGCCCACGGGCGTTCGTGCGTCGAGAGCTGCAGATTGAGCAGGCAGGCCGCGCTGAAAAAACCGGCGGCCAGCGCTCCGCGCTCGAGCCCCGCCGCACGTGCAGCCCGATAGACCGCCCATGCCGTCAGCGCGCCGCACAGCGCCATCCACGCGCGCGCCGGGACGTGCAACAGCCCCGGATCGAGCGTCACGGCACGCTGAAAATCCTCGGCGTTCCCCCACTTGCCCGCGACCTTGCCGAGCGCGTACTCCGCGGCGTAGGTCGAGAGCAGCAGATAGGGAACGAAGTAGGGATAACTCATCTCCGCCGAGATCGGCGGCGCGAGGTCGCGCTCGCTCGCCATCACGAGCGAGCGCTTGATCATGTGGTGATCGGGCACGTAGCGCCGCGGCAACCCGTGCCCGATCGGCGCGAGCCTCAGGCCGAGTGCGAGCAGCACGAGCGCGAGCACGAGCTTGGCGTTCGTCGTCATGCCTGCGCCTCCCGCGCCGCGTTCACGCATCCGGGTCGACGTCGAAGCGTTTGAGGAAATCGTCGAGCTTGTCGACGTTTTCGAGCTTGTGGACGAGCAGCTCCATCGCCTCGGCGAAGTTCATCTTGAGCAGCACGCGGCGCAAGACCTGCACGCGGCGCAGGCGCGTCGAGGAGTGCAGCTTCTCTTCCTTGCGCGTGCCCGAGCGCTCGATGTCGATCGCAGGGAAGATGCGCCGGTCCGCCAGCTTGCGCGACAGCACGATCTCCATGTTGCCGGTGCCCTTGAACTCCTCGAACACCATCTGGTCGAGGCGCGAGCCCGTATCGACCAGCGTCGTGCCGAGGATCGTGAGCGAGCCCGCGGTCTCGGTGTTGCGCGCCATGCCGAAGAACGCGCGCGGACGTTCCATGGCGCGCGAGTCGAGGCCGCCCGACATGGTCTTGCCCGAGTTGCCGGCGTGGTTGTTGTAGGCGCGCGCAAGGCGCGTGATCGAGTCGAGCAGCAGCACGACGTCCTGACCGAGCTCGACGAGGCGCTGGCAGCGCTTGAACACGACCTCGGCGATCTCGACGTGATTCTTGGTGTCCTCGTCGTTGGTGCTGACGAACACCTGTCCCTTGGTGCTGCGCTGCCACTCGGTCGCCTCCTCGGGCCGCTCGTCGACGAGCAACACCATCAGGTGCACGTCGGGATAACCCTCGGTGATCGCGTTGGCGAACTTGCGCATCAGGATCGTCTTGCCCGAGCGCGGCGGCGCGACGATCAGGCCGCGCGAGCCGCGCCCGACCGGACAGACCACGTCGAGCACGCGCATCGACACGTCGCCCTCGATGTCCCCCACCGCGTAGTGGAAGTCGGGGTCGATGCTGGTGAGCTTCTTGAACTGCGGCGTGTCGAGCATCTGCCGCGGGTCTTGGCCATCGACCTGCTCGACCGAGAGCAGCGCGTACTTGTGCTGTTGTCCGCGCCCGCAGTTGCCGGTGACGAGCGAGCCTTCGCGCAGCTTGAAGCGTTGCACGAGGTGCGGCGGCACCCAGATGTCTTCCTTGCTCGGCAGATACTGGGCCTCGATGCGCCGCAGCACGCCGTGCCCGCTCTTCTCGAGCACGAGCATGCCCGTGAGCAGTTGCGCGGGAGCGCGTTCCTCGCGCGGGCGCTGGCCGTGCTGAGCGTGGAAACCGCCCGCTGGACCCGCGTCGCGACCACCGGCGTGCGCGTGGGGATGAGCGCCGTGACCGGGAACTCGCCCCGTCGCCAGCGCGGCGCCGCCTTCGCCCGAGCCGGGCTGACCTTGCTCGTGTGAGCGCGCTCCGCCCTCGAAGCCCTGACCGCCGCGACCGCGCCGCCCGCGGCGACGACGACGACGGCCGTCGCGCCACTCGCCGCCATCGGGCCCACCGTGAGCCGACGGTCCGCCCTCGTCGGGCCCACCATCGTCACCCGCGTGCTCGTCTGGGTGCCCCTCGTCGCGATACCCCTCGTCGCGATGCCCCTCGTCGCGATGCCCCTCGTCGCGCTCGTCCGCGCCGCGCGCCTCGAATTCGAAGCCCTGCGCAGCGGGATGATCGCTCGCCGCAGCGGACAGCTCGTCGGCGTCGGGAGCGACGCTGGCTTCGCGGCCTGTGTCGAACTCACGTTCCGCCTCGTACTCACCGTCCGCGCCGCGCCCACTCCCGCGTCGCCCGCGGCGCCGACGCCGTCCGCCGCGACCTTCATCGTCGGCAGGCTCGGGCGCGCGACGGGTCGCGTCGGGGGCCTCGGATGCGCCGCCGCGCTCGTCACGCCGCGGCGGAGCCGACAGCGCGCGAGCAGGAGTCACCGGCGCGGGCGCGGCCCTAGCCGGAGCGGGCGCCGCAGGCTCCACCGGAGTCGGCTTGTGCTTGGGCGGCTCGACGTCGGGCGGGAGGTCGAGGGCACCGAAAGGGATCTCTTCCCAGGTCTTGGGCTTGGAGCGGTCGTTCACGTCGTAGGAGCCCGCCCGCATGGGCGGGGATCAAGGGAGTGTTTGCACGCGCGGCCGCTCGCCTCGAAAGCGTCTCCCGAGGAAGCTCCGCGGAGCGTGCTCTCCTCGCGCGAGGCAGCGCCGAGCGGGGCTCGGTCGCATGCCGTCGAGGCTGGAAGACGGGCGGCCACGTTCGCTCTTCAGCGCATCGAACGCTGTCCTCGGCCCTCGGGGCCAGCCGCGACGCGCGCGGGGCAACGAGAGCCTCGGGACGGGTCCGAGGACGTCGAGCGAATCCGAGGAGGCGCGGGCGAGCCGCGAGGAGCGCGCGAGCGCGTTCCCCTCGACGGTGCACGGTGCGGGCTCTCAGCCCGCGCCATGGCCCCGCGCACCCCTGCGGGTGCGTGAGCAGGTAGCAGTCAGGCCAGATCCGAGCGAGGCTTCCGGCGGATTCTCCAGCGGGAGGTTCGCCAAGAAGAGTCCCAGTCTGGCGTCTGGGACTCGGGACACGGGTCGCGGAAGGCACCGCGGTCTTCGACGACTCGCGCGGCGCGGCGTGGCCCGCACTGCCCGATCCTCTGCGAGACTCGCTCCCAGAGGCTGCGGGCGACACACAGAGGATGCCTGATCTCGCGCGCGTGGCGAAGCAAAAAACCGTGGTTTTCTTGGGCGAGGGGGAAATTCGTTCGGGGCCCAGCGCCGCCGTGGCCCGGCGAGCCTCTCGGCGCTGCGCGAGCCTCCGCACTCCGCCGCACGCCCCTAGCGGCCGGGTCGGAACACCGGTCGAGCGGGGCCTAGCCGCTGCCGCAACGCCTGCGCGAGCGCGGCGGGCTCGAGGTCCGCGGCATCGAAGGCGAGCAGGCTCGCCGCCTGTGCCAAGGCGCTCGCGGCCGCCTCGCGATCGCCGGAGCGCGCGCGCTCGAGCCGACGCTCGGCACCGATCGTGAGCACCTGCGCCGTCGCACGCCGCGCCGTCTCGTCCGGCGCGCTCTCGAGCGCTCGGCGCGCGCCGAGCAGCGCGACGTCGAGGTAGTTCCAGGCCTCGTCGTCCGCGCCGCGACCGAAGGCCCGCAGCGCCTCGCGCAGGTTGGCATCCGAGATCGCGCTCGCCCAGTGCGAGTGCTCGCGCGCGCGCTCATTCAGTCCATCGAGCAACGCGCGCGCATCCACCGGACTCGCTCCGCTCGTGCGCCACTCGAGCACGGCGTCGATGAGATCGGCCGCTTCCCGATCGAGTCCGTCGCGCACGCCGAAGATCGCCGGCCGAAAGTTCGCCGCCCAGAGCAGCGACTCCGCGGCCGCCTCGCGGCGAGCGGCCGCGAGCTGCGCGAAGCCGCGCCCGAGCGCGCACAGCGCGAGGTGGTGTTCGCACGAGTCGCGAAACGGTGAGTCGCTCGCTCGCTCGAACGCCGCACACGCGGCCGCGTAGCTTTCGAGCGCGGCCTCGCTCGCGACGCCGCGTCGGCGCCACTCGGCCGCCAGCATGTGCGCGTAGCCGAGATACCAATCGAGCTCCGGCCAGCCGCGCTCGGCGTGCATCCGCGCGAGTTGCTCGGAGCGTTCGACGAGCAGCTCGGGCTCGCCGAGCGCCCAGCACGCCTCCGCGAGCTCGTTGCGCAGTGGCAGATCGAGCGGAAACGAGTTCAGTCCCGCGAAGGCGAGCTCGACGCGCTCGCGCTGTCGGCCGAGCGCGCCTAGGAACGACGCGAGGCTCAACCAGTCGGTCGCGTCCGTCTCCGGTCCATAGGCGGCCTGCATCAGCGCCAGCGCTCCGCGCCGCATGCCCTCCGCCGCGTGCGCGGGATCGCCACTCGAGCGCTGCCACAACAATCGCGCCGCGGCGTCGCCGACCCAGCGCGCGGCTTCCGTCATGTCGTCGTCGAGCGGCGGGCCGGCGAGATCGATGCCGCGCGCCGCCAGCGCCGCGAGCGCGAGCCGCTCCTGCTCCTCGAAATCCGAGAGATAATTCGCGACGCGCGCGCGATCGATCCGCAGCAGCACGTCGTCGGATCGCGCCTCCTGCGCGCGGGCGAGCGCGAGGCGCGCGTCCTGCAGCAGAAGATCGATGCCCGTTCCTCCATCCTGCATGCGCCGCCGCGCGAGCGAGAGTGCCGCGCGGCCGAGCTCCCACTGTGCCTGCGCGGCGCCGCGATCCCGCGATAGCTGCTCGTCGGCCGCTTCGAGCGCCGCTTCCAGCTCGGCCGCGGGCGGCAGCGACGGCTTGCCCTTGCCCTCTCGCACCGGCTCGCGCTGCGGCCACGAGCGTTGAGCGAGGTCGAACGGCTCGGGCAACTCGGACACTCCGCGCGCGGCGAGTGCGGCGCGCACCGCCCCAGCCACGTCGGCGGGCGCGAGCACAGCGTGCGAGAGCGCGAAGGTGCGCGCTCCGACGTCGTCCCACGCCAAGTCCACGAGGGCGGGAACGATCCGCTCGGGGTGAGCGTGCCAGCCGAGCGCGTGCGAGCGCAGGGCGCCCGCGAGCTCCTGCGTACAACCGCCGCGCGCGCCGAGGTCGAAGAGCTCGAGACGGATGTTCGCGTCGCGCGTGTCGAGCCGCGGCAACAGTCGCCGCAGTTCGGCGACGACGCCGCGATCCGCCCACGGACGCTCGCTCAGGCTCGCGAGCCACTGCGCGGGATCCGAGCACGCCGCCGCAAGCTCCTCGCGCTCCAGCCGCGCGCGGTGGCG
>VGZD01000105.1 GCA_016872715.1 Planctomycetota bacterium | reverse complement strand
CGCTGGCTCGGCGTGTTGCCGACGCGCTCGAACAGCTTCTCAGTCTTGACCGTCTCATCGTGGCCCAGCTCGGACGGGCTGCGACGCTCGAGCTCGCGACGCTTCTGGCTGGGCGCGAACGCGAGCGTCGCCAACGGCGCGCGGGCGGCGACGGGAGAGCTGGCGCGCGCGCGCAGGTGAGCAACCCACCTATCGTCTGTCGCACCCAGCGCGTGCACCAGCGACATCGGCTCGAGCGGCTTGTGCCCCAGACCCAGGCGCTCGCGCAGCAGGCCCGACGGCGTGCGACGCGGGTCGCCCTCCTTGTTGCCCACGGGATGGAGGACGAGGTCCAGTCGATAGCGCGCACGCGTCATCGCGACATAGAGCACGGAGAGCTCGTCGCGCATGGTGCGCTCGCGCGCGAGTTCGCCGAGCAGCTCTGGCTCGCGCACGCCCGCGCGCGCAAGCGTGCGCCGCGTTGCCTCGGAGACTTTTCGCGAGACGAGATCGACGGGTCGCTCCGGATCGTCCTGTTCCCGGCGCCAGTAGAAGGCATCCGATCCCAGCTTCCAGTCCTGATCGAGCTCCGGCAGCACGACCGCGTCGAACTCGAGCCCCTTCGAGGCATGCACGGTCATGACCTTCACCGAAGCCGAGTTCGCATCCTCCACGCGCTCGCTGCGCACGCGCTCGAGCAGGTCGTCGAGCGAGCCGCCCGGCGGCTGGGCAAGGGAGAAATCGATCAGCTGGGCGAAACGATGCTGCTCCCACGTCCCGAGCCGCGCAGCCACAGCTCCGCGCAAGCCAGCAAGCCAGTTCGAAGCTCCGAGCCGCGCCAGCGAACGCCGCTGCTCACGGTGGATCGAGGCCGCACCGCTCGAACGAAGCTCGGGCGCAAGTCCGAGCGCCGGTGCGAGCACGCTCGTTGCAGCGTGGTAGAGCGCGACGTCGTCGGAGGGATGCTCCAACCAATGCAGCGCCGCAACAGCCGCCTGCACCGAGATGGCGTCGACGAGCGGATTGCCGCCCTCGCCGCTCGCCGCGATGCCGGCATCCCGCAACTTCGAAAGCAGCAACGCCGCAAAGTGGTTGCGGCGCAGCAGGATGGCGATGGTGGCACGCGCATCGAGCGCGCGGATGTCGCGCACGATTTCGACGGCACGCAGGATGCAGTGCAAGGAGCGATCGAAGCGATCGAGCGGCTCCGCCCCAGTGTGAATACGGACCACGCCAGACAGCGACGCGTCGTGGGCGACATGCCGGTGATAGCCGGCGACGAACGCCTCGAGCGCGCGGGCGTAACCGATGCGCTCCGCGAACCCGGAGTAGGATTGCTTCGGCTCGAACACCGCGTTCACCGCATCGAGCACGACCTGTGAGGAGCGGAAGCTGCGATTGAGTTCCTCAACCTCGAGCGGTTGGAGCCGCTGGTCCATGTTTTCGAGCAGCCGCGGCTCGCCCGCACGCCAGCCGTAGATCGACTGTTTCGAGTCCCCCACGCAAAAGAACGTGCGCGCCCCATCGGGATCTTGCACCAGCTCCTCGGCGACGCGCCGCAGCACGCGCCACTGCGTCGGCGCGGTGTCCTGGAACTCGTCGAGGAGCAGGTGGTCGATGCGCGCGTCGAGGCGCTCCTCCAGCTCGGTCGAGAGTGACTGCGGGCCGCTCGACGCATGGTGCGCCAACGTGCGAGCGATCTCGTCGAAGCCCAGCTTGCGCGTGCGCTCGCGCGTGGCGAGCTGCCGCTCGGCGTACAGGTCGAGCAAGCGCCGCGCGGCGCGGTTGTGCTCTCTCAGGCGACGCGCCTCGTCAGCGGCAAGCACTCTATGCAGGATATCGTGCACCTCGACCCAGGCGTCGGGAATGACGATGCTGTAGTAGGTGTGCATCCCCTTGGAGAGGCACTTTCCGATGCCGCTCTTCAGGTACTCTTGGAGCGCCATACATCCATCGGCCGAACGTACCCACGCCGAGAATTCCTCGCGCTCCACGAGCATTTCGAGCTTGGGGCGCAGCTGCTCGAAGCGCGAAGAAGGCTTGCCTTTCGTGTCGAGCACCTTGGGCAGGGCGCGAGCGAGTTCCGCGAGCGAGCGCAGTTGCTCTTCGCCGACGTCGACCGGCATTGACAGGCGATCCCACGCAGCCGCATCGCTGTCCGCGTGCAGCGCAAACGCGATTTCGACGGTCTTCGTCAGGATCGAGTGAACCCCGCGACCGTCGGCACCCCGCTCGAGCTCCCGCAACAGCACTCCCCACTCGTCGATATCGAGTTTCGCGAGCGCGGCCGCGACCGACTCATCGCGAGAGCGGCGCAAGTCCACCTCGTCCGCGATGCTCCACTCCGGCGGCAATTCCAGCTCTCCGGCGAGAGCCTGCGCCAGCAGCACGAACAGCGCGTCCAACGTGCTAATTCGGAAGCCATCGATGCGGCGCGCCAGCTCCTCGAGTCGCGAGAGGTACCGCGCACGCCCGAGTTTCAGGCCGAGTTGTCCGTCGAGTCTGAGAGCCTCGTCGTCATTGGAGGCGGCTCGGGCGAGGCGCGCGAACACGCGCGCGAGAATCTCGCCAGCGGCCTTGCGCGTGAACGTCGAAGCGACGATGCGATCGTGTGCCACGCCACTGCAGGCCAGCCGCAGATAGTGGTTGGTGAGCTGGTGCGTCTTGCCGGTCCCGGCCGACGCGCGATACAGGCGCGAGCGGTGCTTCATTCGTCGCCCTCCTCTTCCGACTCGTCCTCCTCCAGATCCTGAGCCGAGAGAAGGTCGAAGCCACACAGGGACGCAAGCGAGCGATCGAGCGGTGCCTTGCGCGGCAGCTCGTCGAACTTGCCGGCGCGAATTCCCGCCACGACTTCTCGCGCACACTGCAGGGCGAGCTCGAGATGGGCGTCACTGAGCAGGTATTGCCGGAAGAGCTCGGTCGAGTCCTGCTTGGAGACCGAGATGTACCCCAACTGCACGTTGGCAAGCGCGCTGCGGTGCCGCGGCTCGTACAGCCAGAAGTAGAGCGGCAACTGCAGGTCGCGGAAGCGGTCCGCCTTGAAGTGCACCTTCGCGGGCTCTTCTACCTTGTCGCCGGTCTTGTAGTCGCAGATGCGCCACTTGCCCGTGCGATCGTTGAAGTCGACGCGATCGATGATGCCTCGGACGCGCATCCCGTCGAGCTCGCGCTCGTCGGCCTTGAACTCGGTCGCCGTCACGCGCCAGCCGTCCGCGGCCTGTCGAGCTTGCCAGCGCGCGACGCGCACGAGCCGCGCGCGCAGCTTTTCCACCTGCAGCAAGACGGCGGGACGCGCCGAACGGCCGAATCGAGCGTGAGCGCAACGCTCGAGCTCCGCCAGCAACGCGCCGCGCAACTGCGCCTCGTCTGCGCAGCCCGCGAGCTCCGACTCCCCGAGCACCTTGAGCACCTCGTGCGCAAACGTGCCAAACGCCCGCGGATCGAGCTCCGGCTCGAGCCAGCCAGCGCTGCGGCGCTGTTGCACCGACTGCACGTAGTACAAGAACGGCGACTCGAGATAGGTGCGGAATTCCGTGACGCTGATCGTCTCCGGGATCGGTTCGCCTCCGATCCACGGTTTCCACGGCTGCGGACTGCCCGACTGCGGCGGAAGCTCGCTGTCGTGCTCCGGGAAAGCACGGCGCACGCGCTCGAGCGTCGTCTCCAGACCGGCGCGGAACAGAAAACGGCTGGGAACGAGCGGATTGCGCTCCGCATCCTTGCGCGCGGAGAGCAGCAGAGTGGGCGAGCGACCGGCGACGATGGCTGCGAGGGCCCACACGTCGCGCGCGGCACGCCGACGCTCGTCGAGCAAGCCGAGTTCGCGCCGAGCGGGGTCGGACAGCAGTCCTCCGCTCGTCCCGCGCGCGGGGAGCGTTCCCTCGTTGAGCCCGCACACGACTCGATGCTCGGCGTCGTCGAGCGCGAGCTCGAGCCAGCCGAAGATCTCGACCACGGGCAGCTTGTCCGAAGGCGGCGCGGGCGGAAGCTCGATCGCGGCAAGATGACGCTCGAGCAACTCCGCGAGCTCGTCCGCGGCCAACGCGCGCCGACTCCCGACGATCTCCGCCGCGGCGAGATCGCCGACCTGACCTGCGAGCGCCTCGAGCGCGCGCACGTGCAGCCAGCCCTGGGGATCGCGGGCCTGCGCCGAAACGCTCGGGTAGGCGCTGCAAAGGAGCCCGCGGATGCAGTCCGCCCACTCGCGCACGCAGCGGCCCGCCGCGGCCTCGGCCGTCCCGAGGAGTTCGTGAGCCCTCGCGATCGCCGTGCGCAGCGAGCCGAGCCCGCGCTCGGTCGCGTAGGACGGCGCGAGCGGAAACTCGCCATCGATGCGGCCGGGCACATGCTCGGAACGCAGCGCATCCACGGCCGCGGCCAGCGTCCCTCCGGGCAGGCCACACAGCGCCTCGAAGTCCGGATGCCGAGCGAGCACCGCGAAGTCCTCGGCACTGCGCGACGCGCTCCAGCGCAGTGCGGCGAGCACCAACCTCGCGGGCAGGGTTTCGAGGAGCGGAGAGCCGCCTGCCCAGCGCGGCTCGCAGCCCAATTCGAGCAGGCGACGCTCGAGGAACGGCCGCACGTCGAGATCGGCGAGTCCGATGGCGACGTTCTCTGGTGCGGGGGGCGGGTCGATCGCCGCGAAGTGCGCGATCGCGAGCTCCGCCTGCTCGTCGGGCGAATCGACGCAGCGCCACTGCTCCGTCGCGAGGCCCGGATCGCGCTCGCTCCAGTGCGCCACGTCGAGGAATCCGCTCGCGTCGAAGCGCGACGCTTCCGAAGCGGGCGCGAACACATACGCATCGACCTGCCCGACGCGTTCGAGCACGCGCCGCAGCGCACGCGGCGGGTCCACGACGGCGAGAAGGTGCACGCTCCAGCGCGGATCGAGCTCGGAGCGCAGGGCATCCTGCGCCGACGACGACGGATCCACCACGCCGCGCTTGCCGAGCGCCTCGCGGTAGAACTGCTCCACCTGCGCGTAGGCGCGCCAGAGTTCCGCGCTGCCAACCTTGGTCGAGGACTCGGCCACGCGCGCCACCTCCAGCGGCGCTACGTCGTCTGCCGCCAGTTCGGAGTACGCGCGCGCACACAGGCGCGCGAGTCCCTCGAGTTCCATGCGCTCCCCGCCACCCCACAGCTTGCCGCGAACGGCCTCGCCCGCCGCCTCGAGCGCCTCGCGCCAAGCGAGCGCGCACTGCCAGTCGGTCGCGAGCAGCGCGCGCCGACGGCGCAGCACCTGCGCCAGCTCACCCTCGGAAACAACGCGCGGCGGCTCCCACTCCGCCGGCGCATGCTCCGCGATCAGATCCTCGACGCGCCGCGCCGCGCGGCGACCGGGCAGGACGAGCACGCAGTCCTCCGACTTCGAACGCCCGGCTCGAACCCGCCCAATCCAAATCTCCACCGCGGAACGGAGAAAGGGCCTATCCCAGCCCAGAAAGCTGCGCTCGCCCATCGCGAGGCGGAGCCTAGCCAGTACCGCGAGCGCGCGCCACGGGCCTGCCCAACAAAATCAACGCGCGCGCGATTCCCGCAGCGGCCTCACGCCCGAGAACAACGACCAGCGCACGATCGCCCACAGCGCGATGAAGCCGTCCTTCGGCCCGATCTTCTTGCCCTCGGAGTAGTCGCGGCCCGCGTAGGTGATCGGCACCTCGTACACGCGCACGCGCAGGCGCGCGACCTTGGCCGTGATCTCGGGCTCGACCGCGAAGGTCCGCGAGCGAATGTCGAGGCGCTCGGCCACCTCGCGCCGGAAGACCTTGTAGCAGGTCTCCATGTCGGTGAGATTCAGGTTCGTGAAGCAGTTCGACGCGAGCGTGAGCGCACGATTCCCGACGTAGTGCCAGAAGAGGTGCACGCGCGCGTAGGCACCGCCCAAGAAGCGACTGCCGAACACGACGTCCGCCTTGCCTTCCAAGATCGGGCGCAGCAAGACCGCGTAGTCGCTCGGATCGTATTCCAGATCGGCGTCCTGAATGAGCACGACGTCGCCCGTCACCTTCGAGAAGCCGGTCGCGAGCGCACCACCCTTGCCGAGGTTGTGCTCGTGATGGAACACGCGCACGTTCGCGTGCTCCTTGGCGAGCCGGTCGAGGATCGCCGCGCTGCCATCCTTGGAGCAGTCGTTCACGAGGATGATCTCCTTGTCGAACGGCGTGTCCTGCACGCGGCGCACGATCTCCTCGAGCGTGCGCTCCTCGTTGTACACCGGCATGACGACGGACAGCTTCATGGGAACTCCTCTGGACACGCTCAAGTACGGACCTCGACGGCGCCGCGCTCGAACGTACGGAACAGGTCGTCGAGGCCGTAGAACGCGGCCATGGAGGCGATCATCTCCTGCGACGTCGCGTCGCTCTCGACGCTCCACAGGGGACGCAGGAACAATCCGAAGATCTCCGCATCGGCGCGGCGGCGGCGCGACTGCACTTGGGCGCGACGCTCCATGCGCGCGCGCCAATGGACCAGCACTTCGTGCACTGCGATCAGGTCGGCCACCGCGTCGCGCGAGATCTCGGGATTGGATCGCACCGCACCGGCGGCGGAATCGAGATCGACGGCCTTGGCGTGGTAGATCAAGTAGGGATGCTGGTCGGGGATGCGCGCCGCCAAGAGCATGCGACGGATCGCGACGCCCAAGGCCACCGGCAGGACGCGGTGCAGGTTCTCGTCGTCGTAGTTCTTGAAGATCGTGAGCAGTGGGTTGCGAATCTGGACGAGGCGCACCGTCTCGGGCGGAAAGCGCCTCGACGTGCTGCTGTGGTGATGCCAGCACACCGAAGTGGGCACATAGTGCACTTCATGGCCGAGCACCCACAGCCGCCACCCCAAGTCCACGTCCTCGTAGTACGCGAAGTACTCGCGATCGAAGCCGCCGACATCCTCGAACGTGCGCGCGTCGACGGCCATCGCGCCGCCGCATGCGAACAGCGTGCGCCGCGCCACATCGTGCTGCGCGGAAGGGACGTCCCCGTATCCGTAGGGGATGCCGATCCCGTGGAAGTTCATCCCACCACCCGCCGAGTCGATGCGCGCGCCGTCCCAACTGAGCAGCTTGGAAGTCGTCGCGGCGCACTCGCCGCGCACGATCGGAGCCACGAGCTCGCGCAACCACGCGGGGTCGACGCGCATGTCGTTGTTCAAGAATGCCACGATGCTGGCATCGCCCTTGTTGGCGGCACCCTGATTGCAGGCCGGTGCAAAGCCGAAGTTGCGCGGGTTCTCGAGGATGCGCACCCAAGGGAAGTGCGTACGCAGCTCCTCGAGGCTCCCGTCTTCCGACCCGTTGTCGACGAGCAGGAACGACGCTCGATCGCGCGGATAGTCCAACGCCGCGAGGCTCTCGAAGCAGCGGCGCAGGTGCTGGCGACCGTTGTAGTTCAGCACCACGACGAGCACCTTGGGCAACGCCTCGTTCGGCACTCTCGCGCCCGCGAGCACGTACAGATCGCCGAGGCTGTCACTCGCTTGACTCACGGCACTCTCGCTTCAGCGTTGGGCGTCGGGGCGCTCGGGAGCGGCCCTTCGGGGAGTTCCAGCACCGTGACCCGCGCGATGCGCAAGTACGAGTGCGGACTCTCGCTGCGATTGTCGATTCGCAGGCGACTGGCCCTCGAAGCGAGGTCGACGCGAAAGCGCACGACGACGCTGCGCTCCTCGTCGGCGCCACAGAAGAGCCCAATCCGAGCGATCTCGCGTCCGTCGAGCTGCGCGCGGCCTCCGAAGCGCGCTTGGACCTCTCCGCGCAGGGTGACGATCTCGACCTCGATCTCCAGCGGGCCATCGCCAGCCGACGAGAGGTCGTACTCCACCGCCGCGTCACTGCCCGGTCGCAGCAGCACGAATCGGCCGCGCTGCTCGTCCACGCCGCCCTCGCGGCTCGACGTCTCGACGCCCGCGACCTCCAGCCGCTTGGGAGCGATGCGCTCGCGTGCGAGGCAGCACAACTGGCGATAGCGCACTTCCATCTCGCGGGCATCCTCGGCCATGGTCTTGACGCTTCGACCGCGAGAGATGCGCGCGAGCAGTCCGGGCTCGTCGAGCAGTCGTGCGACGGCTCGGGCGAGCGAGTCCGCGTCGCCGACCCCAAAGTGCAGACCGTCGACACCGTCGCGCACGAGTTCCGCCATGCCGCCGATGCCGCTCGCGAGCACCGGCGTGCCGAGCAGCAACGCCTCGTGGATCGTGATCGGCGAATTCTCGAACCACACGGACGGAACCACGAGAGCGTCGATGCGCTCGTGCACGAGCACGATGTCGCGATTGTCGAACGCACCGTGGAATCGGATCGCGTCGCCGCAATCGTGCGCGAGCCGCTCGAGCTCCGCGTGGTGCGGATCGCGCTCAGGCTGGAACTCGCCGAACACGTGCAACTCGACGGGTCGGCCGTGGAGCACGGCCATCGCTCGCAGCAACACGTCGACGCCCTTGTACCACACGATCGACCCGACGAAGCCCAGCCGCAGCGCGCGGCCCTCGCGCGGCTCGCGCCGCAGCGGGCGCAGATGCTCGGTGCGCGTTCCATTATCGGAGTACAGCGTGCGTCGGCGGTCGAACGCGTTTGACTCGAGCAGTCGCTCGCGCAGGAAGCGGCTCGGCGCGATCACGAAGTCGCACGAAGCATAGGCACCGGCCACGATCCCATGACGGTCGGCGACATCGCCGAACTCGCCCACATACTGTCCGAGCGGACCCGCGCCGGGAGCCTGAAGCGCGCCGAGGGCACGCACGAGCGGCTCGAGCGCTGGCAGCGTCTCGCGCGAGCGCTCGACGAGCGAGAGATCCTCGCCCTTGATGCACGGCAGACAGCCCAAACCCTGATTCTTCGGGCAACGCACGCCATCGGGCCGGATGAGCTGCACGCGCGCGCACAAGGCCCAGTAATCGTGGACCGTGACGACGGTGGGAAGGCCGAGTTCGCGACACACCGCGGGCAACCCAGCCGACATGTGAATCAGGTGCTGGAAGTGCACCACGTCCGGAGCGAGCTCGACCAACAACCTTCGGAACGCCGCGTCGGCCTCGGGCTGCACGTAGCTGTCGCGAATGCGTTGGTGCGCGATGCGATTCGTCATGCGGTAGACCCGCACGCCTTGGAACTCGCTCGCGTGAATCGAGAAGTCCCTCTTGCCGCTCTCGTCCCCGGGCACGCGCGCGAGCACGGCGACGTCGTGGCCGCGCCGTTGCATCTCCTGCGCGAGTCCGAGGGTGTAGACCTCGGTGCCGGCCCAAGTGTCGGGCGGGAACCCGTGCACGACGTACAGGATCTTCTTGCGCGTGCGGCGCACGAAGCGCGTCGCCACGCGGCGATCTCGCGACTTGCCACCTTCGTAGAGTCCGACGAACGCCGCGCGGCGCAGACGCTCCGCGCGCACGAGTTGCGCGTCGAGCTGCGCGCCGTCGAAGCCCTCGGCCGCGAGCGCCTCGCGATCGATCCCGAGCTGCCGTCTCACGAGCTCGTCGGCCTCCGCGCGCGTGGCGACGCAGGTGCGGTCGAGCCACTCGGCGTTGAACTGGCCGTCGATTTCGGCGCGCCGACGCAACTCGTCGGGACCGTAGTCGTGACTGTGCTCGACGGTGGCGACCTCGTCGTACACGACCGTGTAACCGGCCTCGAGCAGGGCGCGCGCGATCAGCACGTCTTCGCCGAACTCCGTGCGCGGCATGGGATGGCGCTCCCACAAGTCGCGCCGGATCGCGGACGCCACGTCGTTGAAGTTGTAGAGCAGGCGCCGCGCGTGGGCATCGAGCGCGGCGTACTCCTCAGGCTCGCTCAGGCGCACTTCGCGCCGCAGCGGGGCGTATCCGGGGTCCCGTGCGCTGAAAACACGCGTCAAGAGCTGCGCATCGGGCCGCGCGACGTTGCGGCAATACGCCGCACCGACGAGCGGGTCCTCGAAGTTGCGCGCCAACTTGGCGAGCCAGTCAGCGCTCGATGGGATCGCATCCTGCGTCAGGTAGACGAGCAGATCGCCGCTCGACTCCGCCGCGAGCAGGTTGCGCGTGTCGCCGTGGTCGAAGGCGCTGTTGTGAATCCGCTCGATGCGCAGCGGCACGCCCAGCCGCGCGCGCCACGACTCGAGAATCGCGAGCGTGCCGTCGGTCGAGCCCGAGTCGACGACGCACATCTCCCAAGGGAGCTCACAGCGCTGCTGCGCGAGCCGCGCGAGCACGCGGTCGAGGAACTCCTCGCCCTGAAACGTCGGCATCAGCACCGAGATCGAGCGCACCGCTCGCGGCACGAAGCGCGGCCTCACGCACGGCCTCTCTGCCGCGGCGCGCGGGTGCGTGGGTGTCGCTGCGCGCAGCGGGGCGCGCGGTCATGAGCTCGCGGGGACGACATCGGGAACGGACGGACGCGGAGCGCACGCAGCATAGGAAGCCGCTTCGCTCGATGCCCGATCGAATCCCTGATTCGACCTCGGCCGCCGCACGACCTTAGAAGTGCGCGCCACGACGCGGAACACGAAAGTCCTTCCAGCTCGGAGTGCATCGAAAGCGCATTCCTTGCGCTGTCAGCCACCCTCGCGCGGAACGCGCCAGACCTCCAACACGGGGCCGAGCGCGCGCGCGCGCAGCAGTCGAAGCGTGAAGTGCGGCCAGGTGACGAACTCGTCATCGTTGAAGTGGTCGGACAACTGATAGAAGAGCTCCAGCTCGCTCGCCTCGGGGTCGCGATCCGGCGAGAAGCGCGCCAGCCGCTCGCCCTTCGCGCGCAGCGCCTCGCGCAAGCGCACCTGCAGCGGGTGGTTCGTGCGCTGCTCGTAGACCTCGATCAGGAACAGCGCGGGCGCGAGCGTCTCGATGTACGTCGGCAGATCCGCCGCCGCCTCGCCCCGCGGGGCGACCAGCCAGCGCAGGTCGTAGGTCGGCACGTCGAGCGCTCCCGTCTCCATGCGCGCCTGCCACGCGGTCCACGGGCTCAGGGGCAACTTCGGGCGCTTGCCGTAGAAGAGCAGGCCCTCAGGCTTGCGAACGAGCGGCAGGTCGAGCGCCGGCGGCGCCGCGGACACGTACATCGTCTCGTCGTCGCCGCGCGCCGCGAGCCACCGCGCTGCGTCCCCCAGCGTGTCGGGGCGACAGCGCAGCCATGCGAGCTTGACGCACGCGCTCGCCGGCAGCACGAGCGCGAACCCACACGCGAGCGCGACGACTTTTTCGCCGAGCCGCGCGGCAAGGCGCTGCGCGCCCCAGGCCGCGAACACGGCGAGGAATGGCAAGAGCGGCAGCACGAACCGCTCGTACGTGCGCTCGAACAGTCCGATCGCGACCAAGTAGGGCAGCGCGAAGCCGAGCACGACCGCCAGCGCGCGTGCCTCGACGCGCTCGCGCAGGACAACGAGCGCCAGCACGGCCAGCAGGACCAGCGCGCACAGCAGCGGCTCGTAGTTCCACAGCGACTGCGCGAGCACGGCGAAGCCGCGGCCGTAGAACTGCGACAGGCCGACCGCGTGCTCCGCGAGTCGCACCGCGCCGCCGTCGATCTCGCGGGCCTGTCCGACCGGCTCGAACAGAAATGGATAGAAGAGCCCGATCGCCGCGAGCGAAACCGCCGCGGCCAACAGCAGCCGACGATCCAAGAAGCGCGCTCCCCCACCGCGCAGCCCGTGCGCGACGAGCGCGGAGAGCACCACCGCGATCCCGTAGTGCAGCGAGCCGATCGCGAGCGAGGTCGCCGCGGCCGAGAACGCGTACGCGCGCCACGAACCATCGCTCAAGAGTCGCAGTTGCGCCAGCACGGCCGCGAGCATCAGCGTCGAGGCGAACGCGTGCGGCCGCGCCTGCTGCGAGAAGCTCTGGTGCAGCAGGCTCGTCGCCACCAGCGCCGCGGCGAACGCCGCCCACCCCGCGCGCACGAAGCGCCGCGCCAGCAAGAACGTCAGCGGCGCGGCGAGCGCGGCGACGAGCGCGACGAGCGTGCGCACCTGCACGTGCGTGTGGGCCGCCGCCGCGAGCTGTCCCTCGAGATCGCGCGGCGCGCCCGGCCCCGCAGCGGGCGGACGCGCGGGCAGCCAGCGCGCGAGATCCGCGATCAGGTGCGGATACTGCTCATCGGGCTCCTCGACCGCCGCCACGGTCCAGCCCTCGCGCACGAGATCCACGTGGCCGGGAATGTCGGGGTCCGGCTCCTCCCACGCGGGCACGCCGAACCCAAGCCCCGTGAGCCGCAGGCCGAGGGTGGCGCCGAAGAGCAGGCCGAGCACGAGCAGGAGGCGTGCGCTGCGCATGAAGGCTCCTC
>VGZD01000104.1 GCA_016872715.1 Planctomycetota bacterium | reverse complement strand
GGACCGTTGGCGGCCGCCGAGAGGGGGCGAGAGCGAGGCCCGGCGGCACCCCGTTGGCAGGCGAGCGGCACCCTGACGGGCGCGGACCTGACGGGCGCGGAGAGGGCCCGCGGCTGTGGCCCGCGGAGATGGCCCGCGGCTGTGGCCCGCCGAGATGGCCCGCGGTGCCGGCGGCGTGCGGGGGCTGTTTGCGCTGGAAAACGCGCCCAAAAGCGCGGGTTTTCGCGGTCGCTCGCTGGTTGCGCGAGCGCCGCGTGCGCGCGGGCCGCCCTAGTCCCAGCCGCCGCCGCGCTCGCGCTTGCGCTCGGAGCGCTGGCGCTTGTCGGTGATGCGCCGGCGGACGGAGCCGCGCGTGGGACGGGTCGCACGGCGGGGCGGGAGCACGTGCAGGGCGCCGGCGAGCAGGGCGGCGAGGCGCTCGCGGGCGGCGGCGAGGTTGCGGCCCTGCTCGCGGTGCTCGACGGCCTTGACCAGCAGCTCGCCCGCCTTGGTGAGGCGCGCGCCGAGCTTGGAGCGCAGCCGCTCCTTCTGGGCCGGGGTCAGGCTGGCGCTGCCTTCGAGGTCGAAGCGCAGCAGGATGCCGCTCGACACCTTGTTGACGTTCTGGCCGCCCGGTCCGCCGGAGCGCAGCGCGGTGTGGGAGAGCTCGGCTTCGGGAAGCACCAGCCCCGGCCGCACGAACAGTCCCTCTTGCGGCGCGTCCATGGACCCCGCCCTAGGCGCGCGGATCGTGGTCGCGCAGGAACCGGAACGGGAAGATGCCCGTGTTGTGGCCGTCGGAGAACTGCAGCGCGATGGCGTAGTTGCCGACGAAGCGCACGTCGCTCTGGGTCAGGCCCGCGGGCACCGAGGCGGGGTCGTGCATGCGCACGCCGGTGACCTCGTTGATGCAGCCGGCGCAGGGGCACACGCCGCGCAGCTCGGCCGCCGAGTAGCTGGTGCGGTGCCCGTCGGCCCACTCGACCTCGAGTTGGCTCGGATCGCTGCGGCGGATGACCAGCGGCTGGTATGTGTTCACGGCGCGCCCTGTCGCAGAAAGAAGGTCGCGGGGAGAAGAAGGTGGTGGGCAGGACCGGACTTGAACCAGCGACCCGCTGATTTTCAATCAGCTGCTCTACCGACTGAGCTACCTGCCCAACCACGCCTCGCGGCGTGCACGAGGGTCGAAGATTGTGGCCGCGGGAAGGCCCTCGGTCAACGGGGCATCGGCGTGGAAGCCGCGCCCAGTCGCGCGCGGGCCTCGGCGACGTCGCGCCGGATCTGCGCCACGAGCGCGTCGACGCCGTCGAAGCGCTGCTCCCCGCGCAGTCGGCCGAGGAAGGTGAATTCGAGCGCTTGGTCGTACAGGTCGCCCTCGAAGTCGAGCAGGTGCACCTCGATGCGCAGCTCGCGCGCGCCCCCGGCCACGGTCGGACGAAAGCCGATGTTGGCCACCGCCGCGCGCTCGGGGCCGCGCTGACCCCCGAGCACGCTCGCGCCGACGCGCGCTCGTCCGTAATAGACGCCCGGCGGCGGGTGCAGCTCGTGGTGCAGGTCGAGGTTGGCGGTCGGGAAGCCCAGCCGCCGTCCGAGGGCGTCGCCGTGCACGACCGTGCCGAGCACGCTCGCGGGTCGCCCGAGCATGGCCTGCGCGCGGGCGAGGTCGCCGAGCTCGATCGCCTCGCGGATCGCGGTGCTCGACACGCCGTAGGGACCGACGCGCACCTGCGGGACCACGGTCACGTCGAAGCCGCGCGCGACGAGGAACTCCGGGGTGCCGCGGCGCTCACGGCCGAACTTGCTGTCGAAGCCGAGCACCAGCGCGCGCGTGGCGAGGCCGCGCACGAGCACGCGCTCGGCGAAGTCCTCGGCCGAGGTCTCGCGCAGCTCCGCGTCGAACTCGAGCGCCACGGCGTGCTCGATCCCCGCGCGGCGGAAGAGCGCGAGGCGGTGCTCCAGCGTGGTCAGCGTGCGCGGCGCGCGGCCGAGCAGCACCTGCTTGGGGTGCTCGGCGAAGGTCACGACCGTCGGGACCGCTCCGAGCGAGCGCGAGCGGGCCACGTTGGCGGCGAGGATCGCTTGATGGCCGAGGTGCACGCCGTCGAAAACTCCGAGCGAGACCACCGATCCGCCCGCGGGTGCGGCCTCGAGCGCCGCCATGGAGCGCGTGGTCTTCAAGCATCGCTCCGGGGCGGCTCGCGGGCGCCCTCAGCGCGCGCCGGCGGACTGGGAGCGGCGGTAGGAGTCGACGAGCTCCGCCAGAGCGGCCTTGTTGTGGGCCTTGTCGGCGGGCGACATGCGGTCGACGAGCAGCACGCCTTCGAGGTGGTCGTATTCGTGCTGGACCACGCGCGCGACGAAGCCCGAGTACTCGGTCTCGTGCTTGTTCCCCGCGGGGTCGAACGCCACCACGCGGCAGCGATCGGGGCGCTTGATCTCGGCGTAGATCTGCGGAAACGAGAGGCAGCCCTCGTCGTAGTGCGTGAGCGGGCCCGAGCGCTCGACGATCGTCACGTTGACCAGCGCCAGCTCGTGCTCCTTCTGGGCCGGATCGCCGGTCGGGTTGAGCACGAGGATGCGCCGCTCCAAGCCGGTCTGGGGGGCGGCGAGGCCGCACCCTTCCGAGCGGTACATCAGGTCGAACATGGCGGCCACGGTGGCGCGCAGCTCGTCGTCGAAGGCCTCGACCGGCTGGGCGACCTTGCGGAGCACCGGATCGGGGTAGTGGACGACACGGAGTTCGAGCGGGGCGGACATGGGCTTTGGGCGCGCGTCTCGCGGGCCATGGCGGAGCCACACAGGATAGCCTGCGTTGACGGTTTCTGACCACGTCGCTAGCCTCTGCGCCCCTCGTTTTCGCCCCGGACCGCCCGGCTCGACCGCCCTGTCGAGTGCCATGGGGGCGGCGGGTGGCGCGATCGAGCATCCCCTCGTCGTGGACTACTCCAAGCATCTCCAGAAGGCGGAAGAGGCCCTGCGCCAGCGGCGCTGGGACTTCGCCATCGAGGTCTACCAACAGCTATTGGAGATGGACCCCGATCTGGGCGAGGCCCGCGGTGGATTGCGCAAGGCGCTGCGCAAGCGCGCCGAGCAGGGCGGCGGGGGCCCCAAGTTGTTCAAGGCGCTCACCGGCGCCGGACCGCTGGCCGTTGCCAAGGGGCTCGCGAAGGCGGGCAAGCACGCCGCCGCGGCCAAGTCGTACGAGCAGTATCTCGCCGGAAACCCGCTCGATCCCGACGCCAACCTCGAGCTCGGCCGCGCGCTCGAGTCCGCGGGCTTCACCAAGTCGGCGCTCGCGGTGTACGAATTCCTCGCCGAGATCGCGCCGCGCAATCCCGAGGGACTCAAGCGCGCCGGTGCCATGGCCTACCGCGCCGGAGAGCACGGCAAGGCGCTCGAGTTCTACGAGCGCGCCCTGCAGGCCGATCCGCGCGACCAAGACGCGCTCAAGGCGCGCAAGGACCTCGCCGCGGAGCGCGCGCTGCAGGCCGGTCGCTTCGAAGCCGTCGCGCACAGCCGCGAGCAGATCCGCGACAAGGAGCAGGCGGCCGACCTCGAGCGCTCGCGGCGCCGCGTGCTCACCGAGGAAGACCTCGCCAAGGAGCGCGAGCGACTCGAAGCGCTGTTCGCGGACAACGCCAAGGATCCCGAGCTCTTGACGCAGCTCGCGGACGTGAGCGAGCGCCTGAAGGACTACGAGTCGGCGCTCGACTTCGCCGAGCGCGCCGCGCAGTACAAGAAGGACAGCTTCGAGCTGCTCACCAAGGTCGGCGACCTGCGCGCCAAGGTGCTCAAGAAGAAGATCGCGCGCGCGGACAAGGACGGCAACGCCGAGCTCGCCTCGCGCTTCGAGGCCGAGCTGCTCGACCTCGAAGTGGCCGACTACCGCGGCCGCGTCGCCGTGCATCCGGGCGATGCCGGTCTGCGCTTGCAGCTCGCCAAGCGGCTCGCCAAGAAGGGCGACCTCGACGCGGCGCTGTCGGAGTTTCAGAAGGCGCAGGTCGATGCCCGCGTCCAGCGCGAGGCCCGCATGGGCATGGCCCAGTGCTTCCAGCGCAAGGGCTACGGCGACCTCGCCAAGAAGGAATACCTGCGCGTCCTCGAGGGCGTGCAGGAGATCGACGAACGGGCCAAGGAAGTCCTCTATGCTCTCGGCGAGATCGCCGAGGGCGAAGGCCGGACCGACGAGGCTCGCGCGAGCTACGCTCGCATCTACGAAGTGGACATCGGCTACCGTGACGTAGCCGCCAAGATGGAACGATTTCGCTAAACCATGACTCACTCCAAGCAAGCCGCCAAGCGCGTCCGTACCAGCAACCGCCGCCGCAACAAGAACCGCGCCGTTCGCAGCGCGGTCAAGAGCAAGGCCAAGGCCACGGTCGCCTCCGCTCCCTCCGAGCGCCCCGCGATGCTCCGCGAGAGCATGAAGATGATCGACAAGGCGGCCAAGGTCGGCGTGATCCACAAGAACGCCGCCGCGCGCAAGAAGAGCCGCCTGATGAAGGCGCTCAACAAGCTCGCCGCCGCCAAGTAGTCGCGCGCGCCACCCGTCGTGGGCTCCTTCGAGACCGATCCCGCGCAAGGCTCGCCGCTGCTGCGGCCGCTCTCCGTCGCCCTGCGCAGGGAGGAGCTCTACTCCGAGGCCCGCGACATGGTCGCGGACCTCGCGGGCTGGACGCTCGTGCGCTCCGACGACGCAGCGCTCGTGCTGCAGTGCGAGCGCAAGGGCGGACTGCTCGGCGCCACGGCGCGCATCACGCTGCGCGTCGAGGGGCCCGACGGCATTCCGTCGGCGACGATCCACGTGCGTTCGCAGACCAGCGGGCCGTTCGCGCGCGATCGCGCCAACGTGCGCGAGTTCCTCGAGCCGTTCACGCGCCGGGTCGGGCTGTAGTGGCGCGTTCGTTGCGCGCGCGCAGCGCCTGCGCGAGCGCGCGCGAGAGCGCGGTCGACGCCGCGCTCGGTCGCGCGTCGAGCTTGAGCGTCGCGAAGGTCGCGTTGGCCTCGGCTTCGTCGGGTCCGATGGCGCGGCCGTCCTCGTGCAGCAAGGAGAGCTCGAGGCGCTCGGCCTGTTCGTCGATCGCGAGCACGCGCACGGAGACGCGCTCGCCCGGTTGCAACTGGCGCGAGAGGTTCTTCTCGCCGCACAGCTCGGCCTGCGTGTTGTGCACCAGTCCTTCGATGCCGGGCAGGATCGCGATGAACGCGCCGAAGGGCATCACGCGCTTGACCGTGCCCTCGACGACGCGGTTGAGGCCCAGCCGCGCGGTGAGCGAGCGCCACGGGCTCTCTTGCAACTGCTTGAGGCCGAGCGCGATGCGCGAGCCGCCGGCCCTCAGCGCCAGCACCTTGGCGCGCACGAGCTCGCCCAGGCGCAGCACCTTGGCCGGGTGCTCGACTCGCTCGTACGAGACGTTCGACACGTGCACGAGGCCCTCGAGCCCGCGACCGAACGCGATGAACGCGCCGTAGGGTTCGAGCCGCGCCACGCGCCCCTCGATCGTCTGGCCCACGAGGAGCGCGCCGACCTCGCGCTGGCGATCGTCGCCGCGCTCGCGCTGCAGCACGAGCTTGCGCGACACGAGCACGCGCTGGCGCTCGCGATCGACCTCGATCACCTCGCAGGTCAGCACCTTGCCGACGAGCACGCTCGCCTTCTGGTCGCGCGCCAGACCGGTGTGCGACTTGGGCATGAACGCGTGCAGCTTGCCGATCTTGAGCTCGAGCCCCTCGGGCAACGCACCGATCGCGCGCGCGTGCACCAGCACGCCGGGTTCCATGTCCTCCCACGACCGCAGGCTCGCGGCTTCGCGGCGCTCGAGCGCCCACAGTCCGTCCTCGCGCCCGCGCAGCGTGAAGTCGAACCGCTCGCCCACGCGCGGCTCGCGCGTGAATTCGCGCCGCGCGATCACGCCCTGCATGCGCGGCCCGAGCTCGACGAACACGTCGTTGCCGTACACGCCCACCACGGTCCCGCACCACACCTTGAGGGTGTGCGCGCCATGGTCCTTTTCGACCGCCGGATCCCGCCGCGCTTCTCGCATCGAGCGACCTCCTTGTCTGCGGCGATGCTAGCAACGCGAGCGCTCACGTCCACGCCGTGACGTCCACATCCGCGCGCGCTGCCGCGGCGCGCGCGGGTCGTCGCTTCAGGGATACAGGATCGTCTGCTCGAGCCACTCGAGCTCGATCTCCATGCCGCGTTGGATCTCGCCGGGGAGAATCTCGTTGGCCTTGTCCGTGAACGGACCGCGCGACTGCCAGTCGAGGATCGCGCGCACGCTGGCGTGGGCCTGCTGCAGTTGCGCCACATCCATGCTGCCGTACTTGATCGCCAAGCTGTCGGCGTCGTAGCCCTGTGGGATCGAGAGTTCGTCGAGGGCGTTGCCGTCGTCGGGCGTGGGCACGTGCAGCTTGACGAGCTCGCGCACGGAGAGCTTCTCGATCTCGCTGGCCTCGCGCCTCGGCAACAGCTTGCCTCGGACGCCGGCCACGCCTTCGAGCGCCACTTCGTCCGCGGCCGTGCGCTCGCTCCCCGACGAGGCCGCGGCCCCCGTCGGCGTGTCGCTCGAAGGGGCTTCGATCGACCCGTCCGTGCGCTCGGTCGCGGGCGCGCGCACGCCGACGTTGGACTCGGCGCCGCTCTGGGGGGCTTCGGGCGTACCGAACGTGGCGAACAACAGGGCGCCGCCGACGAGCGCTGCGCCAAGGGCGACGAGAAGCAGGGGTCTTTGGACCATCGGAAGCGGTTTCTAGGGGTGGGGGTCGGTCGGAGAGCCTACGGGCCCCCCTTCCAATGCGTGAGGGGCGATCCGGGGGGCTTTTTCGGTGCTCCGAAAGCGGAGCTTGCGGCCGGGCGGGCGGAAAAATGCTGCGGGTCGCCAAAAAAGAGACGACGGAAGGGCTTGCGCATTCCTAGGGAGTGGCCGTTCAATAGAGAATCAGGAGCGTTCGAGCGCACTTCGCGCGCGGGCGGTCCATCCGGCGCGGTGTCCCGATCGGGCACCGCTCCCGCCCGTCACCCCTCAGGAGCTATTCATGCTTTCCAACCGACTCTTCCGCACGCTGCTCGTCGGCGCTGCGACCCTGTGCGCGGCTCAGGCTGCCAGCGCGCAGGTCCTGATCAGCCAAGTCTACGGCTCGGGCGGCAACTCCCAGTCGATGGTGTTCAACGACTACATCGAGATCTACAACGCGGGCTCCGCGGCCCAGAGCCTCGCGGGCTGGTCGACGCAGTACGCGTCGAGCACCGGCACGACGTGGACAGCCACGGCCCTGCCGGCCGTGACGCTCAATCCCGGTCAGTACCTGCTGGTCCAACAGGGCACGGGCGCCACGTTGCCCGCGGGCACGGTGCCCGCGAACCCGGCGGCTCAGGCCACGGGCACGATCGCGATGTCCGGCTCGGACGCCAAGATCGCGCTGGTCGCCTCGACCACGCTCCTCGTGGGTGGCACACCGCTCTACTCGACGAGCGCCAACCTGCGCGACTTCGTCGGCATCGGCATCGCGAACTGGAACGAGTCGGCGGCCTCTGGCTCGGTCTTCGCCGCGGCCAATAACTGCCCGCCGATGTCCACCGCCCACGCCGTCCACCGTCGCCGTGGTGGCGCGGCGGACAGCAACAACAACCGCCTCGACTGGGCCGTCGGCTACCCGGCCCCGCGCAACACCTCCACGACGATCGGAACGGGCCTTGCCGGTAGCGGTACGGCCTTCCCGCTGACGGTGGAAGAGACGCAGGTCGTGCGCCTGCTCGTGACTCCGTACGACGTCGTGACGCTCAACCCGAGCGCGGGCCTCACGGTCACGGCTGACCTCACCGGCATCGGCGGCTCCGCCACCGCGGCGCTCGTCGACGACGGCACGAGCGGCGATGACATCTCCGGCGACGGCATCTACACCCTCGAGACGACGGTGGCCGTCGGTACGGCCGCGGGCACCAAGAACATGCCGGTGTCCTTCGCCGATGTCGGCACGCTCACGGGCGGCATGTACCTAAACGTCGTCGTGGTTCCGACCTCGACGCCGGACAACGACAACTGCTTCGGCGCTCAGGCGCTCGCGCTCGGCACGCCGGTGAGTGGCACCTACACGGGCGCCCTGCCGGAGTCGAACCCGATCGCGGCGATGGGCACGCCGACCAGCGCGGCGCACAGCAGCCGTCGCGGACTGTGGTTCTCGGTCACGGGCACCGGCAACACGCTCACGGCCTCGACCTGCGGCACCTCGCCGGCGGTCGACTCGGTCATGGCCGTGTACGTCGGCACCTGCGACGGTATCACGATCATCGGTGGTGGCGATGACAACGGCGTGGCCTGCACCGGCACGAACGCCTCGTTCGCGTGGTGCTCGCAGCTCGGCGCCAACTACCTGATCTGGCTCGCTCCCTTCAGCACTGGCGCCTCGACCGCGGCCTACAGTCTCGTGGTCACCGACGGTGGCACGCCCTGCGCGGGTGCGCTCGCGGCCAACATCTGCACCGGTGTCGCGGGCCCCTACACGGAAGCGGAGCCGGGCTTCGGCATCCACAGCAACGACGGTTGCGGGTCGACGCCCAACGGCTTCACCGACATCGCGACGCCCGGCTATCCGGGAAGCACGATCCGCGGCACCGGCCGCGGCATGATCGGCAACCGTGACGTCGACAGCTACCGCTTCCAGGCGGTGACGACGGACACGATTCAGATCGTGCTCAACACGCTCGGCACCAACGCTCAGGCCCAGCTGATGAAGCTGGCGGCCGGTGGCGTGTGCCCGGCCACGGCGTTGACCCCGGCGGCGAACACGACCCTGTACGTGGCGCGCTGTGCCAACGGCATCCAGACGCTGTCCGCCCCCGTGGTGGCCGGTGACTGGTATGTGATCAACGTGATCACGGGCGTCGGCGTTCAGCTGACGCCTCCGGCCACGATCTTCGGCGGTCAGATGCCGGGTGGCAAGACCTACCAGTACGAGATGTACGCCGAAATCGGCGCTCCGCCGGCGAACAACGCCTGCGCCAGCGCGACCGCTCTCACGACCTCGCCGGTCGTGGGCAACCTCCAGAACGCGACCAACGACGGAGCCTCGACCTGCGATCTCGCGGGCAAGGACGTCTGGTACTCGTTCACGGGCGCTGCGGATGCCGGCACGCTGAACCTCGAGACCTGTGGCAGCGCCTCTGGCGACACGGTCATCTCGGTGTTCGACGCCTGCGGCGGCACCGAGCTCGCCTGCAACGACGACGACGTGACCTGCGCCAACCCGCTGGCCGCGAAGCTCTCGTACGCGATCTCTCCGAACCAGTCGGTCCGCATCCGCGTGTCGGAAAAGAACACGGGCGCCGGCGCGTTCACCCTGACGTGGAGCTTCGTCGTGCCGCCGCCGGCCAACGACGAGTGCGCCACCGCGACGGTGCTCACGGCGGGCAGCACGACGGCGGTCGCGGACACGCGCTTCGCCACGCCGGTCGGCGCCAACAGCGCTCCGGCTTCGTCGTGCCAGACGAACCAGAGCCGCGACGTTTGGTTCACGTGGACCTCTCAGGGTGCGGGCTCGGTGCAGGTCGACACCTGCGGCGCGACGCAGCCGGCGAGCGACTCGGTCATCACGGTCTACACCGGCAGCTGCGGCTCGCTGGTGCAGGTCGCGTGTGACGACGACACGTGCGCGACGCCGAGCTTCGGCAGCCAGTTGTCGTTCACGGCGACGTGCACGACGAGCTACATCATCCGCGTTTCGCAGTTCGGCACGACCGTGCCGGCGACGGCTTGGACGCTGAACATCACGGCGCCGGGCTTCACGGACTCGGACAATGACGGCACCAACGACTGCCTCGACGGCTGCCCGAACGACCCGCTCAAGGTCGCTCCGGGTATCTGTGGTTGCGGCGTGGCCGACACCGACAGCGACAACGACGGCACGGCGGACTGCAACGACGGCTGCCCGAACGACCCGCTCAAGGTTGCTCCGGGCGTCTGTGGTTGCGGCGTGGCCGACACCGACAGCGACAACGACGGCACGGCGGACTGCAACGACGGCTGCCCGAACGACCCGCTCAAGGTTGCTCCGGGCGTCTGTGGTTGCGGCGTGGCCGACACCGACAGCGACAGCGACGGCACGGCGGACTGCAACGACGGCTGCCCGAACGACCCGCTCAAGGTCGCTCCGGGTATCTGTGGTTGCGGCGTCGCCGACACCGACAGCGACAGCGACGGCACGGCGGACTGCAACGACGGCTGCCCGAACGACCCGCTCAAGGTTGCTCCGGGCGTCTGTGGTTGCGGCGTGGCCGACACCGATACGGACGGCGATGGCGTTGCGGACTGCAACGACAACTGCGACGCGATTGCCAACCCGGCTCAGGGTGACTGCGACCTCGACGGCGTCGGCGACGTCTGCGAGATCGCGGCTGGCACGCAGCTCGACACCAACACCAACGGCACGCCGGACAGCTGTGAGTTCGGCGCTGTGTTCACGTACTGCACCGCTGGTACCACCACCAACGGCTGCAACGCGAGCATCAACGCCGTCGGCTCGCCGAGCGTCGCGGCGACCTCGGGCCTGCTCATCACGGGCTCGGGCATCGAAGGTCAGAAGCAGACGCTCATGTTCTACGGGGTCAACGGTCCGGCCGCTCAGACCTGGTCGCCGAACTCGTCGAGCTTCAAGTGCGTCCGCAACCCGGTCCAGCGCGTCGCCCCGCAGAACTCGGGCGGCACGGTGGATACCTGCGATGGCACCTACTCCGTCGACCTTGCGAACTACCTGGCGACCCGCCCCACCGCGATCGGCAACCCGCTGTTCGCCGGTGAGGTGTTCAACGCCCAGTTGTGGTTCCGTGACCCGCCCGCGCCTTCGACAAGCAACTTGTCGAACGCGGTGCAGTTCACCATGGCTCCGTGATCTAGCAGAGGTCACGGAACCACCTCAGCCGCGCCGCGCCTAGCGGCGCGGCTTGGGGGATCCTTCTCGGGAGACGCCTATGCGTCTCCCGAGCTTTTTCTGGCCGCCGGAGAAACAAGGCAGCGGCCAGAAAAAGACAGGCTTACCTTCCGTGACCCGCCCGCGCCTCAGACAAGCAACTTGTCGAACGCGGTGCAGTTCACCATGGCTCCGTGATCGCGTGAGCGATCCACGGGCTGTCAACGGCCCGTGATACGAAACGAGGGGCGTCCCGAGTGATCGGGGCGCCCCTCGCGCATTCTCTGGCTGTGACGGTCCGAGGACGGGTTGCAGTTCGTCCCGAGAGATCGAGGCGGCGCGCTACCATGCGGCGGCGTGAGTGAGGGTGGTGCGAAGAGCGGGCTGCCGCGGACGAGCGACGGGTTCGAGCTGCTCGGGGAACTTGGCAGCGGCGGCATGGGCGTGGTGTATCGAGCGCGCGAGCTCGCGACGGGGCGCATCGTGGCGCTCAAGGTGCTGCGGCACTCGAACGACGAGGAGGACACGACGTTCGATCGCTTCCAGCGCGAGGCGATGCTCTCGGCCTCGCTGTCGGACTCGCGTTGCGTGTTCGTGTATGGCGCCCACTCGTTCGAGGGCGCTCCGGCGATCGCGATGGAGCTCGTCGAGGGCCCGACCTTGGAGCAGGTCGTCGCGCGCAAGGAGCCGATCGCGGTGCGCAAGGCGGTGCAGTGGGGGATCGAGCTGCTCGAGGCGCTCGAGGTCGCTCACCGCGCGGGCATCCTGCATCGCGACGTGAAGCCGTCGAACTGCTTCCTCGACCTGGCCGGTCGCGTGAAGCTCGGCGACTTCGGCCTCTCGCGCACGGTCCAGACCAATGTGCACCTGACCGACAAGGGACAGTTCCTCGGCTCGCCGCTGTACGCATCGCCGGAACAGATTCGCGGCCGCGAAGTCGACGAGCGCTCGGATCTCTACTCGGCGGCCGCCACGCTGTTCACCCTGCTCGCCGGTCGCCCCGGATGGAGCGGCACGAACGTGCAGGAGGTGTTCGCGCGCATCCTGTCGGAACCGCCCGACCTGCTGCGGACGCTGCGCGCGGACGTGCCCGCGGAACTCGAGAGCGTCGTGGCGCGCGCCATGGACAAGGACCCCGCGCGGCGCTTTCAGAGCGTGCGCGAGCTGCGCGTCGCGCTGCATCCCTTCGCGGTCGATGCGCCGTCAGCGGACTTGGCGCGGCGCATCGCGGCGTGGTGCATCGACTTCGTGGTCGCTTCGGTGATCGTGCAGGTCGTCTGGGTGCTGGTGCAGCTGTGTCGCGGCGTGGAGCTCGCGTGGGAAGCTGGTTCGGCGCACGCGGTGCTCGGCCTCACGCTCTTCAGGCTCTGCTACTTCACGCTGTTCGAAGGCCTGTGGGGGCGCGGGCTTGGCAAGTGGGCGCTGGGACTGCGCGTGGAGTCGAGCGGCTCCCGCACGGTCGGATTCGGCCGCGCCGCGTGGCGCACGAGCGTGCTGCTCGCGCCCGGGCTGCTCATTCCGCTCGCGACGATCGCGTTCGGCGGCGTGGCGTGGGCTCGCGAGGATCTGGGGTCGATGGTGTGGTTCGCCGTGCTGTTCCTCGCGCCGCGCGGCTCGCGCGCGACGCTCTTCGCCCGCACGGGACTGCACGAGCGCTGGAGCGGGACGCGCACCACTCAGTCGGCGCTGCCGCTGCAGCGCGTCTCGCACGAGCTCGTGAGCGTCGAGACGCGCGCACCGCTCGCCGAGGTGGAGGGAGACGGGATCCTCGATCGCTATCGGCTGCGCGGTCGCGTGGCGCTCACCGAGCGCGGTCCGCTGTATCTAGGCGAGGACGCGCTACTCGAGCGCGAGGTGTGGATCCTGCCCGCGGGCGCGGAGGAGAGCGCGGTCGACCTCGCTCTCGCGCAGCGCGAGCGCGCGACGCGCCTACGCTGGCTGGCCTCGTTCGAGCACTCTGGCCGTCGCTGGAACGTGCTCGAGTCCCCGGGCGGAGAGAGTCTCGTGAACTGGCGCGCGGCGCAGGACGAGTTGGCGTGGCAGGTGATCCTGCGCTTGCTCGTCGAGCTGTGCGACGAACTCGCGTCGGGTGCGCAGCCCGCGTCTCTCGACGCGCTGTGGATCGATCGATCCCACCACCTGCGCGTGCTCGACTTCAGCATCGGTGCGTCCGCGGCCGAGCCGCTCGAGCGCCACGTGCTGCTCTCGCGGTTTGCTCGCAGTCTGCTCTCCGACGAGTTCGAGCTTCCGCGCGACCTGCCCGGGCACGCGGAAGCGGTCGTGAAGTCCGTGCTGTCCGGCGAGCCGCGCGACCTGCGGCGAGTGCATGCCGAGCTCGTCGATCTCTCCGAGCGCATCGCGCACGTCACGGTCGGCCAACGCGTGTTGCAGGTGGGATCGAGCGCGTTCG
>VGZD01000103.1 GCA_016872715.1 Planctomycetota bacterium | reverse complement strand
TGACTTCAAGATCCATGCAAGCACGGGCCGTGCGCGATCGCGCGGATCCGCCAACAGCACTTCGCGTTCGATCCCGAGCGTCGCGACCTGTCCACCGAGATCGATGAATCCGCGCACTGCGCGGCGTTCGAGCGCAGCGACCGCCGCATCGAGGCCGACGCCCTTTCCAAAGGCACCTTCCTCCAGGCACGCACCGCTCAGGCGACGCGTTGCGCGACGCCCGTCGAACACAAAGGCCCGCTCGAAGCCGCACTGCGCGAGGGTGCTCTCGAGCTCCGCGTCGGGCGGCACTCGACCGCTTCCGCGCAGGTCCCACAGCGCGACCAGCGGCCCAACCGACGGATCGAATGCGCCCTCGGTGGCGAGCGCGAACTCGCGGCACAGCGCGAAGTCCTTGGCGAGCGCCTCGGAGATCTCGACGGACTCGCCCACGGCCGCCGCGTTCAGGCGCGAGAGCTCGCTCGTCGCTCGCCATGTCGACAGGCGCTCTTCCACGGCCGCCAGCGCCCGCAGGGCGGCCTCGCTGGCCTCGAGCGCATCCGACCGGCTGCCCGCTTGCACTTCGAGGTCACAGGCGGTCCCCATGACGGCGATGCGGCGCTCGAGGGCGGCCCCCCCGGCCTGAACATCGGCTTGGGCGTGCGCGCGGACGCCCGTGCCCGGCCACAGGGCCAGCGCCGCGACCGTGATGCAATTGAGATGCAGTCTCATTACAACAAGAAGAGTAGCCCCGAAAAACGCCCTGTCAACCGCGCACTTGTGCCCGATGGGTGCCGGCCAGGGGCCCCTAGAGGCCCCCGCGAAGGCCGCGGCGGGCCCCGCGAGGCATGGGAGCGCCCGAATCGCCCAAGGCGTGGCCCATCCGACCGCTGGGGGCGGGTGCGCGCGGCACAGCGTCGGTCGGCGCGTACCAAGCGCCTCCCCCATCCGGCTGACGCGACACATGCGGCGGCTCCGTCGATCCAGCCCGTGCGATACTCTCGCGTCGCCCGGCGAGCCCGGTTCAAGGCTCGTGCGCGGGAGCGGACGCCGTTCCGCGTTCCTGCGAGCTCTGCTGCGGCACAGACGACTCGAAACGGAGATCCAGCGCGCCATGAGTGAAATCTACGAGCAGGTACGGGCCATGGCGGAAGGCCGCGACTACGACGAGGAGGCGATTCGCGAATGGCTCTCCGAGAATTCCGGAGAGAGCTCCCTGGACGGCATCTGGGTCAGCAACGCCAAACTGCGCGAGCTTGAGCTCGAGCTGACCGAGGACCGAGACAACTGTGTGTGCTGGCTCGAAGACATGACGGGCTTCACCGCGGAGCGTGCGCAGGCCCTCCGAGACAACGCGCCCTTCCAGAAGGAGGAACTCGCGTTCTTGTGCGCCGGTCGCATCCAGAGTCTGGCGGAGGACCACGAGCTCAACTTCGGCCAGTATGTGTCTCTCGTGGAGTTCAAGAAGAGCCGCCGCAAGTCCGTGTGGCTGCTCTCCACCTCGAGTGGCGGTGGTTGGGGCATCGTGGAGCGGGAGATCTTTGACGCTTTCTACAGCGCGGAGGATGCCATCGCATCGCTGAGGCAGGACGGCTACACGGACCTCTGAACCCGCGGCATCAAGCCAGCTCGAGCAGCGCGCGGCGCAGCGCCTCGGACGACGGCTCCAGCGGCGTGGCACGCGCCGGCCGTGCCAGCAGCGCTGCGAGCGGCGCGGGCGGCGGACACGCGGCGCCAATCGCGGGCTCGACGATCGTGTCGAACTTGGCGGGGTGAGCGGTGGCCGCGACCACCCACGGTCCGTGCGCACCGCGCCCGCGGAGAGTCTCCAGCGCTGCGACGCCGCACGCCGTGTGCGGACAGATGGCGACGCCGTGCTTGCGCCATGTGCTCGCAATCGTCGCGCGAATCGTCGCATCTTCGATCGCTTCCGCCTCGACTGCGCGCGTCGGATCGGAGAAGAGCGCGCGCAGGCGCTCCACATTGGAGGGTGCGCCGACATCCATGGCGTTCGCGAGCGTGGGGATGCTGTCGCGCGGCTCGTAGCGGCCCGTGGCAAGAAAGTCGACCAGCACGCGGTTGGCGTTCGTGGCGAGCACGACGCGTCCGATCGGAAGCCCGAGCTCGCGCGCGAGCAGGCACGCGAGCGCGTTGCCGAGATTGCCAGTCGGCACGACGAACGAGAGCGGCGCGCGTCCCTGTTCGCGGGCGTGCAGCGCGGCCTGTGCGTAGTAGGCCATCTGAGGCAGCAGACGACCGAGGCTGATGCTGTTCGCCGACAGCAAGGGCGCGCGCGACTGCAGCTCGCGATCCAGGAACGCGGCCTTCACCATCCGCTGGCAGTCGTCGAAGGAGCCGGCGACACGGAAGGCGTGCACATTGCCGCCGAACGCTCCGAGCTGGTGAGCCTGTCGCACGGAGACGCGGCCATCGGGATAGAGCACGAGCACGCGGAAGCCCGGGCGCCGATGAAACGCGGCCGCCACCGCGGCTCCGGTGTCGCCCGAGGTCGCGACGAGCACGGTGCGCGTGCCGCGCGCGGAGAGAAGGCGCGCCGCGCACTCGGCGAGGAAGCGCGCGCCGAAGTCCTTGAACGCCGCCGTCGGGCCGTGGAAGAGCTCGAGCAGGCCCGTGTCCGGTGCGAGCCAGCGCACGGGCGCCGCGAACGTGAACGCGCGCGCGCACAGCTCGTCGAGCGAAGCGCCGAGCGCTTCGCCTTCGAAAAACGGCCGTAGCAGCCAGTTGGCGACAGCCCAGAGCGGCGCGTCGGCGCAAGGCGGCGGACCGACCTGCGCCAAGCGCTGCGGAAGGAACAGTCCCCCATCGGGGGCGAGCCCGTCGGTGATCGCCTCGGTGAGCGACACCTCGCGCCCGCCGCGGGTGCTCACGCAACGCATGCCGCGCGTCCGTCCACCGCGAACGCCGCGCTCATCCGCCGAGCGACTCCACGCGCGCCGCCGCCGCGTCGACGGGCGACACGAAGCGATCCGAGGCGAGTCCGGCATCCGAAAATGCGGCGGCCATCGCGCTCGCCGCGTGCTCCGCCGAATCGCGGGATTGGCACCAGGCAAAGACGCTCGGTCCCGCGCCCGAGATGCTCGCACCGAGCGCGCCCGCCTCGAGCGCCGCGCGCTGGACCGCTGCGAAACCCTTGATGAGCGGCGCGCGGCGCGGCTCGACGATCACGTCGCGCAAGCCGCGCCGAATCAGCGTCGCATCACGCCCGTAGCAGCCCGCGAGCACGAGCGCGAGCCCTTCACTCTGCTCGACGAAGCCATGCAGCTCGTACGTACCGGCGAGTGCGGCGCGCGCGCGGCGCGTCTCGAGCACGAAGTGCGGATGGACGAGCGCGACGTGCAGCCACTCCGGGACCGGCACGCGCACGGGCGTGCCGCGCGCGGGCGCGATGACGAGACCGCCGAGCAGCATCGGAGCGACGTTGTCGCCGTGGCGACTGCCACTCGCGGCCATTTCACCCTCGACGGCCGCGTCGTAGAGCACCGCCATGTCGAGCGCGCGCGGCAAGAGCGCGTTCGCAGCGACCACGGCCGCGACCGCGGAGGCCGCGGATCCTCCCATGCCCGAGCCGAGCGCGAGGCCCTTGTCGAGCTCGATCTCGAACCCCGTGCCCGCGGGCGCATGGGGGAGCAGGGCGAGCAGCGCGCGTCCCGCCGTGTTGCGTTCCGCCTCGAGCGGCAGGTCGGTGACGACGCCGCGGATGGCGACCACGCGCACCGCGCCGTCGCGCGTGAGCCGCACGCGGGCGCGATCGCCCGCGCCGTCGACGGCGTGTCCGAGAACGTCGAAGCCGACGGCGACGTTGCCGACGGACGCGGGAGAGAACGCGGTGGCTTGCATGCGAGTGCGCCCATCATGACCGCTCCCACCCCTCGCGAGCCACGCGCGCACACAAGTTCCGCCACGGATCGTGGCGCGGCCCCCCACCTGACGGAGCCCCACCTGACGAATCTCCCTGACGAATCTCCCTGACGACTCTCCCCGACGGATCTCGATGCCGCATCCCCGTGCGCAGCGCAGCGACCGCGACGGCACGGCACGTCGGCTCGCCAGACGCGTCGCCGCACGCTCGCACGGTCCGAATCACGCCCGCGGTCCGATTCGCGAGCGCGTTCGAATGTGCGAGGCGCGCGTGTCGTTCGCACGGGCCTAGCGAGGCCGAGGCATCCAGGCCGCTGCGCTCGAGCGCGGAAGCCGATAGCATGGCGGGCGGGCGTCGGCCGTCGAACGCGCCCGCCCACTGATTGCGCCACTTCCCTCGGAGCGCTGCATGTCCACCCTCACGCCGCACAACGCCTATTGGGCCGTTGCGCATTCCATTCTCGCGGGCGAATATCCCGGCGATCGCGATCCTGCCAAGGCGCGAGCGAAATTGACGACGTTCCTCGATTGCGGAGTGCGTGCGTTTCTGGATCTGACTCACGCGGGCGAGCTCGCACCCTATGAACACGTGCTCGCCGATCTCGCACGCGAGCGCGGCCTGATGGTCGAGCATCGCCGCATGCCCATCCGCGACGTCGATGTCCCGCGCACGACCGATGAGATGCGCGCCATTCTCGCCCAGCTTCGCAACTGGGTCGATCGGGGTCAGTGTGCCTACGTACACTGCTGGGGTGGCGTGGGTCGCACCGGGACGGTCGTCGGCTGCTGGTTCGTCGAACACGGCGCGACCGGCGACGCAGCTCTCTCTCACCTCGCGCAACTGTGGCAAGGCATGAGCGCGGACAAGCTGCGCCGCAAGCCTCACTCACCCGAAACCGAAGCTCAGCGCGACTACATTCGCACATGGCGCGGAGCGGACGCAGGACAGCGCCCATGAGCTGGTTCGAAGAGCTCTTCGGCTTCGAGGAACGCGGTTGGGAAGACACGCGCTCGCGATTCGTCGTCGAGGGCGAGCGGCTGCGTTCGCTCGCGAATGGGAAGTCGTGGCAAGTCGGAACGCTCGAGACACCGAGCCTCGGCGAGTTGAGAGCGAGAGCGCCCGCGACGAGCGGCAGGCTGCGCGTCGAGAACATCGCCGCGGATGCGCATCGCTTGCACGCCGAACCTCAGGCGCGCGGCGCGCTCGTGCAAGTGGCATCGCAATTCAACCTGCTCGAGATGGTGCACTACGACGTCTCGCCAGAGGACGGCATCACGCGTTATGGGAGCGACCGCACGCAGGGCCCCGCATGCGCGCTCGCCGCGGCACCGGCGACGGTCGTGCGCAACTACTTCGCCGCAGTGGCGGGCGAGAGCGGCCAGACGCGCGAGCGGCAGCTCGACATGCTCGCGGACCTTGCTGCATCGCTGAGCGCGGGCGAGCGCATTCGCATGCGCAACGGCTATGCGCTGCTCGATGCCTCGACGCTCGCCTCGATCGACGCGGAACTCGCCGCCGCGAACGAAGCGCAGCTCGATGCGTGGCGCGCCAAGTTGCGCATCGGGCTGCACTGGAACGTCGAGGTGACCTCCGCTGGCCCCGCGCGCGGACAGCTCGTGTCGCAGGCCTTCTGCTCGGCCCTGCCCGTGAGCTACAACCGAGCGGGGAGCGGTCAGGCGTGGGCGCGCTTCGCCACGCTCGTGCTCGAGGCCGCGTACGAAGCGACCTTGCTGGCGGCGCTCGAGAATGCCCAGCGCAGCGGCAGCGCGCGTGTCTACTTGACGCTGCTCGGAGGCGGAGCCTTCGGCAACTCCCGCGACTGGATCCTGCGGGCGCTTCGCCGCGCGCTCGACCTGCACCGCAACCGAGAGCTGCACGTCTCGATCGTCAGCTACGGCAGCATCCCGTCCGACCTGCGCTCGCTCGCCGACGAGCATCGCTGAGCGCTCCTGCGCCTCGTGCGAGGAGTCTCGTCGCACGGCGATTTGCACGAGGGATCCGCGGCCCCGAGCCCCGATGGCCCCCTCGGCGTGGCGCGCTGCGCTCGCTCTGGTACCGTAGCTTTCGGCTCGGAGTTTCTCGTCCCACCTCGACCGGACTACGACGCGCATGTCACCCACACGTCCCTTGCTCTTGTCGCTGCTGCTCATGGCTCCCAACGTCGCGCGCTCGACCCAGGCGACGTCGCTCGAGCGAACAGCGGTCGCGGGCGAGCTCGTGCTCGAGTTCGATTCGGAGTTGGCGCCGGACGCACGCACACTCGTGAGCGCCTGGGACCTCGCCGCCACCGGCATGCGCATCACCTCGGCGCGCGAACTCCTCGGCTGGCAGCGCCGCGGCTCGACGCGGCGCTCCACCGTGGCGCTCGTCGAGTTCGAGCCGCGCGGCGCCGACCACGAGCGACTCGCCGCCGCGCTGCGCCGCGAACCGGGTGTGCGCTGGGTCTGCGCCAACATGGCGCTGGAGGGCGATCCGCGCGAGCTCGTCCCCAACGACCCGCAGTACGGCTCGCAATACCACCATCCGCTGATGCGCAACGATCTGGCCTGGAATGTGACGGCGGGCAGCGCGGCGGTGATCGTGGGCATCACGGACGACGGCGTCGATCGCTCCCATCAGGATCTCGCGCAGGGTATCTGGGTCAATCCGCTCGAGATCGCCGGCAACAACATCGACGACGACGCGAATGGCTACGTCGATGACATCAACGGCTGGGATTTCGTGTTCGACACGAACAACCCCAGCCCCGACAACGGCAACGACCACGGTACGCATGTGGCCGGCATCGCTGCCGCGCGCACCAACAACGGCGTTGGCGTGGCCGGCACGGCAGGGGGCGCGACCATCCAGCCGCTTCAATTCTACGCGTCGGGTCAGCCGTGGACGGCGGCGAACATCGCCGAGGCCTTCGCCTACGGCGTCGACAACGGCGCGCGCATTCTGAGCACGAGCTACAACATCGACGGTTGGGTTGGCGACCCGACCGTGACCGCGGCCTTCGATTACCTCTACGACCACGGCGCGCTGCATTTCAACTCGGCCGGCAACAACAGCGCCGCGAATCCCCCGCGTCAGGCGTTCCACCAGACGCTGCTCGTCGCCAGCACCGACGCGGCGGACCTGAAGAGCTCCTTCAGCAACTATGGGACGGGCATCGATGTCGCCTCGCCCGGCTCGAGCATCCTCTCGACGCTGCTGTCCAATGGCTACGGCAGCAAGTCGGGCACCAGCATGGCCACGCCGAACGCCGCAGGCGTCGCCGCGCTCGTATGGTCCGCCCATCCGACCTGGACCCGCGATCAGGTCGCAGCGCAAGTCGTGGCCAGCGCCGACGACATCGACGCGTTCAATCCCGCACTGGCCGGACTGCTCGGCGGCGGTCGCGTGAACTCGTTCCGCGCGGTGAGCCTCGCACTCCCGGCTCCGAGGGTCGCGGACGCCGTGGGACTGCCGGCAGAGGGCGCCACCGCGTCCACGCCGCCCGCCTCGTTCGACCTGCGCTTCAACCAGATCCTCGATCCGCAGGACGTCAACGCTCCCGGCGCGTTCACGTTGACCTACGCGGGAGCAGACGCGGCCTTCGGAACCGCGGACGACGCGCCGGTGTCGCTCGGCTGGGGCGAGTACTTGATCGGCAGCAATTTCGTTCGCTTCGGCACCGTCGGCTCCATGGCCGCATCCGGCCTCTATCGCTTCACGGCCCGCGCCGACCTGCTCTCCAATCCCTTCGGCGCGGCGCTCGACGGCGATGGAGATGGCGTCGGCGGCGACGCGTGGACGCGCACCTTCGCGGTGTGTGGGAGCACGGCGATCCTCGTCGATCCCGCCGAGAGCGGTGCCGACTGGAGCGTCGTCAACGAGAATCTCTCGGACGGGCCGTGGACACAGGTGCCCGAGGTGCCGGTCGGTGGCGGTGTGCGCAACGACCCGCCCACGGACTTCGACGGTTCCGGGCGCTGCTTCCTCACCGACAACGTCTCGGGGAACAGCGATGTCGACGGCGGACCGACGCGGCTAGTCTCCCGCGCCTTCAACCTCGTCGGCATCTCCGATCCTCACCTGAGCTTCGCACGCTGGCTGGTGTCGGACGGCGCCGACGTGATGAGCGTGGACATCTCCGCCAACAACGGGAGCTCTTGGATCCCGGCGATGACGCTCACCAGCGTCGCGGGCTGGCGCATCGAGACGCTGCGCGTGGCGAGCCTCGTGACGCCCTCGTCGCAGGTGCGCCTGCGTTTCTCGGTCGCGGACCTTGCTCCGGGCTCGATCACCGAGGCGGGCATCGACTACTTGCGCGTGCTGCAGGTCGACTGCACCAACCTGCCGGTCGGCACGAGCTACTGCACCGCTGCGACCAACTCCAGCGGCGCGAGCGCCCGCATCCGCGCCGTAGGCAGCCCGCGTGTCGCTCACAACCAGTTCACGCTCTACACCGACGGCGTCCCGGCCGGAAAATCGGCCCTGTTCTACTTCGGTCCGAGCACCACGGCGACGCCCTTCGGCAACGGCTGGCGCTGCGTCAGCGGCATCACCTCTCGCATCCAGCCGCCGCTGCTCGCCTCTCCCGCCAACCAAGTGGTGCGACAGCTCGACCTCGGCACGTTTCCACTCGCCGGCGCGGCGCTGCCCGGAGCCACGCTGCACTTCCAGTGCTGGTATCGCGACCCCAACGCTGGTGGCTCCAATTTCAACCTCTCCGACGGCCTGAGCGTCATCTGGCAGTGAAACCGCTGACTCGCCCCCGAGTCGCCAACGCGGATCAGGCTGCACGACGAACGCTCGAACGCTGTCACGAACGCGCGTCGAGTCAGCTGAGTGTGTTGATCACCGAGAGTGCGGCGAGCGAGCACCACTGCGTGATGGCGAGGGCGAGACAGACGTGGCTCGTGCGCCGCAGCAGCGCGCGGGGGTGCGCGTGCAGCTTCCACGATGCGAGCAGGGAGCAGGCGAGCGCGACGGCCGCGAAGGTGCTCCACTGGGGATCCACGCTGGCGTACGTGCACTCACCATGCCCGAAGAGCCTCCCCGCGAAGGGACCGAGCAGGGGCGCGAGCGGCGTGATCGCCTCCGCTCGCGCGAACGAGAGGAACACGGCGAACAAGAGCGGCACGAGCGCGGCGCAGTACAGCGCAGCGCGCAGCTCGCGCTTCAGGGGCCACACTCCGCGCGCGCCGCGCGCAACGCTTCGAGCCAGCCGGTGCCAAAGCGCGTGTCCGGCTCGATCACATGGCCCTCGGACCATTCGTTGAGGCTCGCGATGAAGGTCAGGGCGTCTGGCCCCGAGTGTTCGCGCGTCCAGCGCAGCGCGCGAACGAGCGCCGCGCGAAACAGCTGCGGATGCTCGCCGGTGACGACGGGCCACCACGGGTACTTCGTCGGCCGCGCTGCGCCGAAGTCGGCGCCGCGCGGGGACGCGTCCCAGCCGGGCGAGACCGACGGCATGTAGGGCAGCGCGCACTCGCGGGCGAGCTCCGGCCACTGTGCGGCGCAGATTGCGGCGCGCTCCGCGTAGTCCTGCAGGAACGGTCCGCTCCAGTCCGGCAGCAGCACGTAGTTGGTCACGCTGTCGAAGCCGACGCGCGCGAGGTGCGCTCGCACGTCGCGCCCCGGCTCGATCGCGGCGAGGTGCAATTCGCCCAGCCCCGCGCGCCGCAGGTGTTCCCGCGCTCGCTCGATGGCCTCGCGCGCGGAGTCCAGCCCGAGCTCGCGCAGGAAGAAGCTGGTGTCGAAAATGGAGAAGTAGAGGCGTCCCTGCACTCGCAGGTACTCCGAGCGCACGAAATAGCGCTCGGCCAAATACGCGATGAGCGTGACGAAATCGTCGACGTCGCTCGGCACGAGACGCGCGGGGTCGATCACGAGAAGGTCCGATGGACGCACCGGCAAGACGCGCCGCGGCATGCGATTGGCCCACATCAGCGCGAACGTCGCGCTCGCGCCTTCGCTCGAACCGAGGAAGCCCAAGTCGAGCGCGTCCTGAAAGACCCGTTTTCCGCGGCACCAGAAGAAGCCGTGCACGAAGGCGTCGACGCCGTGCGCGCGCGCGAGCGCCACGCGCCGACCGACCGCGCGCGGATCGCGGTCGTCGTAGGGGCCGAGCGCGGGCAGGCGCGGCTGCGCGTGCCCCTCGAAGCGCGGACGGCAGCGCGTGACCAGCTCCCACTCGGTGAAGCCGGGGTGGAAGCTCTCGTCCCGCTCCGGGATCGGGTGCCAGCCGGGGTAGACGTAGGCCGCGACGCGCATCGATCGATGCAGGGTAGCTCCGTCGCGCACGGGGGCGCGCGTCGAAAGACTGCCGCGAACGGTAGACTTTTCGGCCCGCTAGCCCGAAAGCTCTCCCCGGATGGGGCGAGCGAGCCCCGAGAGGAGATCCCTGAACATGTACGACCCCGAGATGGTGCAGCCGTTCCGCGACGAAGTGACCCGCCTAGGAGTGAAGGAGCTGCGCACGCCCGCCGACGTCGACGCGGCGGTCAAGCTGCCCGGCACGACGCTCATCTTCGTCAACTCGGTCTGCGGCTGCGCGGCCGGCGGCGCTCGCCCGGGTCTGCGCATGGCCCTGCAAATGGCGTCGAAGAAGCCCGCGAACCTCTACACGGTGTTCGCTGGCATGGAAGGTGAAGCGACCCAGAAGGCGCGCTCGTACTGGGCCCCCTACCGCCCGAGCTCGCCGCAGATCGCGCTGATGAAGGACGGCAAGCTGGTGACGATGATGCAGCGCCACGACATCGAAGGTCAGGATCCGGCCAACATCGCCAAGGTCCTCACCGCCGCGTTCGAGCAGCACTGCTAGGTTCGACGTGGAGCGCGCGGAACTGCTCGCGCTGGCCGAGCTCTTCCTGCAGGAGGCCGTGTACCGCTCGCGTGCGACGCAGGCGGCGGGCACGGCGCTCGCAGGGCTCGCGGATGGCGCGCCGGGTCGTTGCGGCCTCGGCGAGGGGGCGGCCGTCGTGCTCGAGCTGACTCCGCGCGGCCGCGAGCTCGCCGCCGAGCTGTATCCAAACGTCGTCCCCTCGCACGTCGCCGCGCTCCTGCGCGAGTGGGTCGAGCGCCAAGACGCCCTCGACCGCGACCGCAATCACTTCCTCAAGGCCTTCCGCCACCGCCACGGCTTCGACCGCAACGCCTACTCGCCCGAGCTGCGAGCGCAGTTCGAGCAGGGCCTCGAGCGTGTCAACGCCGCGGCCGCCGCCGAGCGCCGCGCCGTCGCCGAACGCCTGCTCGCTTGAACGTCCCCGCCGAAGTCGCCGCACCGCGCTGCTAGACTGCGCGTCACACGGAGGTTCCCCATGAAGGTTGCGGTGTTCGGCGCGCTGGCAGTCGCCGGCTTGGCTCTTGGTTTCGCGGTTCCGCAGGGTTTCGGGATCGGCGGCGCGCCGACGATCAACTGGATCAAGCCGACGGAGCAGCACGCGTTTCTCAGCACGCTCGAGGGCCTGTGGGAGGTCGATGCCCTGCTGCACATCTCGCCCGGCCAGCCGCCGATGAAGCTCAGCGGCAACGAGACCGTGCGCCTCGCGTGCAACGGACTGTGGGCGCAAGTCGAGCTCGAGCTCGGCGACAAGCAGCTCGGCTACTCCGCGCGCGACATGCTCGGCTTCGACCCGCAATTCGCGCGTTACAACGGCGTGCACGTCGACGTCGGCTCGATGACGGTGGCCAAGTTCGAGGGCAAGCTTTCGACCGACGGCAAGACGCTCGCGCTCTCCGGCGAGGGCCCCGACCCGCGCTTCAAGGATCGCATCGCCAAGCTCGAACAGGTCTGGACGTTCCCCAAGAAAGGCGAGCGCACGGCCAAGTTCGAGTTCCTAAACGAGGAAGGCGGCAAGGTCCCTTGGCTCGAGCTCACCTACAAGTTCAAGAAGAAGGTCAAGTGAGGCGCACGCGCCTCGCCTGAGCGGAAGTGGCGAAATTGGCAGACGCGCGAGACTTAGGATCTCGTGCCGCAAGGCGTACGGGTTCAAGTCCCGTCTTCCGCACCACCCTCGGCGCGCGCTCCGCAGTGGCTCGGGCGTGGGCGCGCGCGGGGGTTTGGGGGGCTGCGCTGGCGCCGGACGGGGGCGGCGTGCGAGACTGGGCGATTCGATGACGAACGAAGAAGTGCAGACGAATGCCGGTGGGTTTGCGGAGCTGGGGCTGGGCGCGGAGCTGGTCGCGGTGCTCGCGCACTTGGGCTACGAGGAGCCCACCCCGATCCAGCGCGAGGCGATTCCCCACGTGCTCGACGGGCGCGACGTGCTCGGGCAGGCGGCGACCGGCACCGGCAAGACGGCGGCCTTCGCGCTGCCGCTGCTGCAGCGGCTCGGGGGCGAGCGCGCGAGCTCGGGTCGCCCCAAGGCGCTGGTGCTGGTGCCGACGCGCGAGCTCGCCATGCAGGTCGCCGAGGCGATCCACAAGTACGGGCGCGGGCTGGGCGCGAGCGTGCTGCCGATCTACGGCGGGCAGGGCTACGGCCAGCAACTGCGCGCACTCGAGCGCGGCGTCGACGTGGTCGTGGCCACGCCGGGACGCGCGCTCGACCACCTCGAGCGCGAGACGCTGATCCTCGACTCGGTGCGCACGATGGTGCTCGACGAGGCCGACGAGATGCTCGACATGGGCTTCGCCGATGACCTCGAGGCGATCCTCTCGCGCCTGCCCGACGAGCACCAGACGGCGCTGTTCTCGGCCACCATGTCGCCGCGCATCCTCGCGATCGCCGAGCAGCACCTCACGAACCCAGTCAAGATCTCGATCGAGCGCGAGCGCCCCACGCCGGGCGAGGCGCCGAAGGTGCGCCAGACCGCCTACGTGGTGCAGCGACCGTTCAAGGCGCAGGCCCTCGGCCGCGTGCTCGACATGGAGATGCCGACGAGCGCGATCGTGTTCTGCCGCACGCGCGTCGAGGTCGACGAGCTCGTCGAGGCCATGAATGCCCGCGGGTATCGCGCCGACGCGCTCCACGGCGGCTTCCAACAGGAGCAGCGCGACCGCGTGATGAAGCGCTTCCGCGGCGGCATTTCCGACCTGCTGATCGCGACCGACGTCGCCGCGCGCGGACTCGACATCGAGCATGTGAGCCACGTCGTCAACTTCGACCTGCCGAGCGAGCCCGAGGCCTACGTGCACCGCATCGGTCGCACCGGCCGCGCCGGCCGCGAGGGCGTCGCGATCACGTTCCTCGAGCCGCGCGAGCACCGGCTGCTCAAGAACATCCAGCACGCCACGGGCCAGAAGATCACGGTCTCGACGATTCCCACCGTCGCCGACCTGCGCAACCGTCGCCTCGAACTGACGGGACTCGCGCTGCGCGAAGCGCTCGTCGCCGGCGAGCTCGAGTCGTTCCGCGTGCTCGTCGAGAACCTCTCCAGCGAGTTCGATCCGCTCGACGTCGCCGCCGCGGCCACCAAGCTCGCCCACGAGGCCAACCACAGCGAAGTTGCGGCCAGCGACGAGGAGCAGGACATCCCCCAGCCGCAGCTGCGCCCGGACCGCCCCGAGCGCCGGCCCCGCGACGCCCGCCCCCACTGGGGTCGCGAGGAGAGCCGCGAACGCGGGCGTCCGTGGGAAGAGCGCGGCCCGCGCGCGCCGCGCCACGAGCGCCCCTTCGAAGAGCGCGGCCCCGAACGCAGCCCCGAGCGCGGCCCCGAACGCGGCCCCGAACGCAGCCCCGAGCGCAGCCCGCCCGAGGGTCGTCCCTTCCGCGAGGAACGCCCGCCCTTCGAGGGCCGCCCGCGCGAATTCGGCGGCCGCGCCCCGCGCTTCGAGCGCGGCCCG
>VGZD01000102.1 GCA_016872715.1 Planctomycetota bacterium | reverse complement strand
GGTGAAGAGTTGCAGCACGGCGTCCCGCCGGTGCGGGTGGCGGTCGAGCAGCGTGCGGAAGTAGTCCACCGACCGGCGCGGGTCGCGCATCTGCGCATACATCACACCGATGTTGAACAGAACGAAGAAGAAGCGCTCGTCGCGCCCCTCGAGACCGGCCATGGAGACCCAGCGGAAGTAGGTGAGCGCGCGCCGGTGGTCACCCTCGGCGACGTACAACTGCCCGAGCTGCACCGCCGCGTGGCCGCGATTGGACTCGGCCATGGCGCTCTCGAACACCAGACCGAACTCGCGCGCGGCCTGCAGGCGCTTGCCCTCCTGCGCATGCAAGTAGGCCAAGTACAGGCGCGCTTCTTCGTGGGACGGATCGGCGGCGACGGCCTCGTCGAGCAAGCGACGGCCCTTGTCGAGCGGCGAGGCGATCTCCTTCAGGCGGCCGTTGAGCATCGAGCGCGCGTGGCCCCAGTCGATGTCGGCGATGGAATCCGCGCTGCCATCGGACACCAATCCGTCGATGAAGCGCTGTCCGTCGAGTTGGACCGGATCGACCTCGACCGCGGGTTCGAACACGTGGGTGCGCAGCCAATCGGGGCGCGTCCCGGCGAGCACGTAGGCCTTGCCGAGCTGGTAGAAGATCGTGGCGAGCTTGTGGACCAGCTCGAAGGAGCTCGCCTGCGCGTAGAGCGCCGAGCCGGTCAGGCTGCTGATGTGGGCGAGCAGGCGCGAGGGGTCGGACACGTCGCGGTGCAGGCGCACGCAGCGGCGCGTGTCTTCGAAGAAGGCGCGGCACGAGTCGCACTCCTCGAGGTGCACCAGCGCGCGGGCGGCCGCGGGCTCGTCGATCTCGCCGTCGACGAGGCACGAGAGGTCGAGCTGGAAGTGCTCGCACACCTCCGAGCCGCCGCCCGCGGACCCCGCGCCCCAAGTCTGGAAGTTCCAGTCACTTGCCATGATCGTCCTCCGCTCCAAGTCTGGAGCTCGCCTCACCCTCACCCTCACCCTCACCCTCACCCTCACCCTCACCCTCACCCTCACCTGCGAGCGCGGTGCGCGGGTCGCGCGAGGGACGGCACTCTGCCGGCTGCCCCTCGAACACGCTCTGCATCGCGCGGTGGATCTTTCGACGCGCGCGGAAGATCACCATCTTCAAGTTCTCGAGCTTGATGCCGAGCCGCTCCGCCGCGCTGCGGTAGGAGAGCTCCTCGATCTCCACCATGTGGATCGCCGCGCGCTCGCGCGATCCGAGCATCGAGTAGAAACGCAGGTACAAGTGCAGGTAGGTCAGATACACCCGCCCGCACTCGGCCTGAGCCTCGCCCTCGACCAGATCCTCTTCCGGACGCTGCGCGCGCGTCTGGGGTTGCTCCGCGAGATCCTCGATCGCCACCTCATGCCGTCCGGCGCGCCCCTGTGCGCGCAGGTGCTTGAGCACCGTGTTGCGCACGATCATCGCGGTCCAGACGCGGAAGGCGTCGGCGCGCTCGGCGTTGAAGCGGTGCGGGTAGCGGTAGACGTTGAAGAACACTTCCTGCAGCACGTCGCGCGGATCCGACTTGCTGCCGTAGCGGCGCAGGCGGTGTGCGACCTGCACGAGCAGGTGCTCGCTGTTGAGGTCGTAGAGCAGGCCGAAGGTGCCGCGCCCGCTCGTGCAGCGGAAGCACTCCATCAGCCGCGTCGAGAGCGCATCGCGCAGGGACTCCGAACTCTGTGCGGCACTATCGAGTGCACCAGCGGCACTTGCGCCTGCGGCACTTGCGCCTGCGGCACTGTCGAGCAGCGCGAGCATGCGAGCCAACTCCTCCGCCGGCAGCTCCGCGCGCAGAGCGGCGAGCCGTGCGCGCACGGATCCGCCCAACACTCCGCGAGGAGCTTCAGCCGCGCCCGTTCGAGTCTGGCGCTGGGAGTCTGCGTCGAGCATGTGCTCCGCCGACCGGGGTGGGCTCGCGGGGCCTCGACCGAGGTCGGAACGCCGGAGCGGGTTGGAGAGGAGAGTGGAAGAGCCGGATCCGTTCGCGTCGCGGTCTGCGCTCGTGCGAGCCACGGGCGTCCGCGCGCCGCGAGGGATGCTGGAATGGGCAATTCTAGATGGGCCGAAACACGCAGTTACCGCCGCAGCCGGTTCGGTTGCCAAAAAATCACCGCAAGAAGCCTGTGCGCTGCACTCAAGTCCTCATCGTAACAGGACTTACGAGCACTTCAAGAACTCGTCCATGCCGTGGCGAGCCCGCTCCACCCACAATGGCGCACCCATGGACGCCGCCGCCCGCGCCCTCGACCTAGCCCGCACGCTCGGCTTCGACCTCGCCGGCCTCGCTCCGCTGCGGCCGCCGCGCGACGCGGCGCACTTCGCCGACTGGCTCGCCCGCGGGCACCACGGCGGGCTCACCTACCTCGAGCGCGACGCCCCGCGCATCCTCGATCCGCGTCTCGACGCCCCGCGCGGCCGCACCCTGCTCGTGGTCGGTCTGGCCCACTCGCGCCCCGCCGTCGCCCTCCGGGGCGGAGCCCGCGTCGCGCGCTACGCCGCCGGCCGCGACTACCACAACGTGCTGCAAAAGCGCCTGCGCAAGCTGCGCCGCGCGCTCCAGCGCGAGGGCCTGATCCCGCGCGACGACCCCGCGCGCATCGGAGTGGACGCCGTGCCGCTGCTCGAACGCTCCCACGCCGCCGAGGCCGGTCTGGGCTTCGCGTCCAAGGCCGCCAACCTGCTCCATCCGAGCTTCGGTCCGTGGTTCTTTCTGGGCGAGCTGGTGCTCGACGCCGACCTCGCGCCGACCCCGCCGCCGAGCCCGCCGCCGGGCTCCTGTGGCACGTGCACCGCCTGCATCGACGCCTGCCCGACGCAGGCGATCGTCGGACCCGGACGAGTCGACGCCGGACGCTGCATCAGCTACCAGACGATCGAGCAGCGCGGCCCGATTCCCCACGAGTTGCGCTCCGCCATCGGCAGTTGGGCCTTCGGCTGCGACATCTGTTCCGAAGTCTGCCCGTGGGGCGCGAAGGCGCCGGACTTGAGCGCGCGCTTCGACCTGCAACCGGCGTTCGAGCAGGGCGTCGAGCGATGGATTCGCTGGCGCGACGACGCGCAGCTCGCCGCGGCGCTCGCGGGCTCGCCGTTGCAGCGCGCGGGGCGCGACGGACTCGCCCGCAACGCCGCCATCGTGCTCGGCAACGCGCCGACGGAGGATGGCGAGAGCGTGCTGCTCGAGGCGCTCAACTTCGACGCCTCCGCGCTGGTGCGCGAAGCCGCCGCGTGGGCCTTGGCCAGGGGGTATGCCCGGCGAGACGCGGTCGCGCGCTCGCGAGCCGCCGAGAGCGACCCGCTCGCCCGCGCCGGCATGGAGCGCACTCTGGCCGAGGGGCCCTAGGCGCCGTCGCGAGAGCGCGACGGCCGCCCCGCGCGCGCCGAGATTTCTCGACGCCTCGGCGCAGCGAGCCGCAAGTGCCCGCCAGCAAAGCACTTACGGCAGCGACTCGGACCGCCACCGGGCGCCGCGGCCACGCCAGCGCCGTCGCCGCCCGCGCCGACCGTCGAGATTTCTCGACGCTCACCGCGCGGCGCAGCACCTGCTCACAAGCCCCGACGTTTCGTCATAACTCGTGATGGCACCTGCACTTGCACCGCAACTCGCGCCCGCCATCGCGCGCTTGGCCCCGCGCTTGCTCCCTCGGAGGGCGAACACCACGCACTCCGGCACACGACCCCGAGCACGAGCGAGCAGCACCATGGAACTCAACGACTACTACAGCGACCGCAAGTTCTGCGCCCACTGCGACCGCTACGTCCCCTACCTGATGAGCGTCGAGCGCAGCTACTGCGCCGACTGCGGTCAGGAAGTGCGCCTGTTCTCCGAAGGCGACTGGAAGCGGTTCCACGAGCAGATCGAGGTCCGCAAGTCCAAGGGTGGCCGCCCGCGCAAGGGTGAGGACAAGAAGACGGCCTGATCGAAACGACCGACAGCCCCCCGCTCCGCCGCGCACCCGAGCTCCCGCCGGTTGCGCGGCGGTGCCCTTCTCGGGAGCAGCGCCTCGCTCACAGCCGCGCGGCCGACGCGCGGGCCCGCTCGGCCGCGCTCGAGTCTCCGAGCGCGGCGAAGTGACGCTCGAGCGCCTCCCACGCCGCGCGCGAGGTCGCGAAGCGCTGTTCGAGTTCCGCCGCCAACTGCGCGCCGAGTTCGCGCCGCCCGAGCGCATCCGCGGCCTCCAAGCTCTCGCACTGCAACTCCAGCGTCCGCGGAGCGAGCCGCACGGCGCGCGCGAGCACTTCGCCCAAGCCCTCCGGATTGCGCGCGGCGCGGTGCAGCTTCAGCAGCCTCGCGAGCGGCTCGACCGCGCGCGGGTCGTGCAACAACAGCCCCTCCTGCGCGCGCACCTCCTGCTCGATCGCACTCAGCTCGCGGAACCTCGTGCGCGAGCGCTCCGCCTCGTCCTCGCGCCCGAGCTCGGACTGCACCTGCGCCAAGAGAAACCAGGGACGCGGCTCGTGCGGCCCAAGCTCGATCGCTCGCCCGAGCGCGGCGAGCGCCTGCTCCGATCGACCGAGCTCGAACAGCGCCTGTGCGCGCCACGCGAGCGCGTCGGCGTGGTCGGGCTTGAGCTCCAGCGCGCGCTCGAGCCGCGCGAGCGCCCCGCTGGGGTCGCCCTGACGAAGCAGCGCGAGTCCCAGCCCTCGCCACGCCTCGGCGCTCGTCGGCGCAAGCGCGAGCACGCGCTCGTAGTGCGCCTGCGCGCGCGCGTAGTCGCCGAGCGAGTAGTAGCAGTGCGCGAGCGCTTGCGTCGCGCCGAGTTCCCCGGGCGCCACGGCGAGAAAGCGCTCGAACACCGCGGCTGCGTCGCCGTAGCGGCGCAGCCGAAAGTGCGCGACCCCGAGTTGGTAGAGCGCCGCGGGAAAGTCCGGCTCGCGCGCGAGGGCGGCGTGCAGGTGCACGAGCGCGGCCGCGTAGTCGCTCTCGCGGTACGCCGTGAGCGCGAGAGCGAGCGCGTCGTGCACGGAATCGGGCAACTGGTCCGTGGGCTTCCACTCCCGCCAGCGGCCTTCGCCGGCCCGCGACAAGCGCGAGGGATCGAACGAGAGCGCGGCCGCGCGCTCCGCGCTCGTCTGCGCCGCGGACGCCAGCGCGAGCGCGAGGACCGCGCAAGCTGCGAGCGCGCGCCTCACGCGTCCGGCTCCTCGATGCGCACGAGCCGGTTGCCGAGAACGTGCTCCAGAACGCTCGTCCGTCCAGACGGCCAGCGCACTTCGATCCGCTCGAGCTGCTCCGCGCTCCCGAGCCCGAAGTGCACTTCGGGTGGCACGCTCGACTGGAAACCGCCGCTGGTGCGAACCTCCGCCGTGCGCTGTCCAGCGCTCCACACCGCGGTCACCTGCGCGCCGAGCGCGAAGCGGTTGCGCGACTTGGAGCGCAGCTCCACGCGCAACCAGCGCGCCCCCGCGCCGTCCGCCGCCGTGCGCGCGCGATTGCGCAGCACGAGCACCGGACCATCGAGTTCGAGCACCACGAGATCGAGGTCGCCGTCGCCGTCGATGTCTCCCACCGTCGAAGCGCGCAGCACGCGCGGCGCGCCCTCGAACAGCGGCTCGACCGCGAACCGGCCGTCGGGAAGCCCGCGGTAGAAGTCGGCGGGCTGCGCATAGCTCGTGTCCGTGCCGGGCTCGTCCGCCTGCGGATACACGTGGCCGTTCAGCGCGAACGCGTCGAGGCGTCCATCGAGGTCGAAATCGTGCAGACCCGTGCCCCAGCCCAGCCGCGTCAGGCTCGGCCCGCCGATTCCCGCTGGCCCCGAGCGTTCGACGAAGCCGCGCGCGCCGCGCGAGAGGTACAGCGCGTTGTTCTCGCCCGAGAAATTCGTGACGAGCAGGTCCGCGCGCCCGTCGCCGTTGAGGTCGCCGACCGCGATGCCCATGCCGGCCTGCTCCTTGCCGTTCATGTCGTGGCTCACGCCGCGCTGCAGGCCGACCTCGCGAAACGTCCCGTCGCCTTGGTTGTCCCACAGGAAGTTGGGCGTCGAGTCGTTGGCGACGTAGAGGTCGGCGTCGCCGTCGCGGTCGTAGTCGAGCGTGACGCAGCCGAGCGCGAAGGCCGCGCTCGCAGGCGTGAGCTTGGCCGTCGCCGTCGCGTCGACGAACGTGCCCTCGCCCGTGTTGCGCAGGAGCCAGTCGTGCTCCGCCGCGAGCCCCTGCGGCCCGCACATCACGTCGTGTCCCTTCCAGCGACAGTCGCCGCCGCTCGGCGGCACCTTGCCCAGCTCGAAGGTCAGGTAGTTCGCCACCGCGAGGTCGAGCGCGCCGTCGCGGTCGAAGTCGAGGAACGCCGCGCTCGTGCCCCAGCGCCGTTCGTCGCCCAGACACGCGAGCTCGCGCGGCTCGAAGCCCTTTCCATCGCGATTGCGCACGAGCTGGTCGCGCCCCCAGTGCGTCACATACAGATCGAGCCAACCGTCGCCGTCGACATCGCCGACCGCGCAACCCATGCCCCAGCGCGACGGCGCGATCGCCCACGCCGCGGGGGCCGCCGCGAAGTGACCGCTGCCATCGTTGAGGAACAGGCGCGTCGGAAAGCCGGGTTCGCCGCGCGCGGCGCGCTCGAGCGTCGAGCCATCGACCACGACCAGATCGAGGTCGCCGTCGCCATCGAAGTCCGCGAGCGCCAGTCCGCCGCCATTGACTTCGAGGATGAAGCGCTTGTCGCGCGCACCGCAGGTCGTGTGCACGCCGACGAGCGCCGTCGGATCGAGCGCGAACTGCGGCGACTGCGCGGACGCGAGACACAGGGAGGCGAGACACAGGGAGGCGAGGGCCACGCTTCCAAGGATAGGCGAGCGCAACGCTGGTTGCGCGCCTTCGCGGCGCGCCGCGCCACCGCTACGCTGCCGAGCGTGCACGACGCCCACGAACTGCGCCGCAGGCTCGCCGCCGCCCGCGTCTACCTCATCTTCACGCCCGGCCTCGTCGCGGACCGCGACCCGCTCGCGGTGCTCGGCGCCGCGCTGGCGCACGTCGACCTCGTGCAAGTGCGCGCCAAGCGCCCGGGCCTCGACGAGCGCAGCGACGCGCGCGAGACGCTCGAATGGACCGAGCGCGTGCTCGCGCTCGTCGAGAGCGAGCGTTCCCGAGCGCTGGTGATCGTCAACGATCGCGTCGACGTCGCGCGCACGCTGCTCGAACGCGGCGTCGCCGGCGTGCACCTCGGCGCGGACGACACGCCGCCCGCGGTCGCGCGCGAGTTGCTCGGCTCCGCCGCGCTCATCGGACTCTCCACGCACTCCGCCGCGCAGGTGATCGCCGCGCTCGACGAGCCGGTCGACTACCTCGGCTTCGGTCCGATCCACCAGAGCGCCACGAAGGGCTATGCGCGCGGCCTCGGCTCCGAGGCCGCATGGCTCGCGAGCATGGCCTCGAGCGTGCCCGTGTTCCCGATCGGCGGCATCGGCCTCGCGCAGGCCGCGGACCTCGCCGAGGTCGGCCGCGCCGCGGTGTGCTCCGCGATCCTCACCTCGCGCGATCCAGCGGCGGCGGCGCGGGCGCTGCGCGAGTCGCTCGCGAGCCTCGCGGAGTGAGCGCCCCCTAGCGCGCGCGCCGCACGAGCAGCATCGCGTCGCCGTAGCTGAAGAAGCGGTAGCGCCGCTCCAGCGCTTCGGCGTACAGCCGCAGCATGCGCTCGCGACCCGCGAAGGCGCTCACGAGCATCAGCAGCGTGCTCTTGGGCAAGTGGAAATTCGTCAGCAGCACGTCGACGACGTGAAACGGCGCGCCGGGCACGAGGAAGAGCCGCGTCTCGCCCGAGCCCGCGACGAGGCGTCCCGTCGCCGCCGCGCAGCTCTCGAGCACCCGCACGCTGGTCGTCCCGACCGCGACGACGCGCCCGCCGCGCGCGCGGCAACGCTCGACCGCGGCGACCGTCTCCCGCGACAGCTCGTAGCGCTCCGAGTGCATCACGTGCTGCGAAACGTCCTCGACGGACACGCCCTTGAACGTGCCTTCGCCGACGTGCAGCGTCACGCTGGTGCGCTCCACGCCGCGCGCGTCGAGGCGCGCGAGCAGCTCGGGCGTGAAGTGCAGGCCCGCGGTCGGAGCGGCGACGGCGCCGAGCTCGCGCGCGAAAACGGTCTGGTAGGACGCGCGATCGCGCTCGCTCAACGGGTCGACGCCGCGCGGGCGCCGGATGTACGGCGGCAGCGGCGCGCGACCAACCGACTCGAGCAGCTCCTCGCTCGCACGCTCGCCGGTGCGCGGGTCGAGGATCTGCACGAGGCGCTCGCCGCCCTCGGGCCCGCGCGCGCCGATCACGGCGGCGAGTTGCCCGCCCTCGAGGTCGATGCGCTCGCCCTCGCGCAGCTTGGCCGCCGGTCGCACGAGCGCGCGCCACGCGAGGTCGGCCCGCAGCTCGAGCAGCAGCATCTCGACCGCGCCCCCGCTCTCCCGCGCGCCGACCAGCCGCGCGCGGCGCACCTTGGTGTCGTTGACCACCAGCAGATCGCCGCGCCGCAGCAGGGCCTCGAGGTCGCGCACCTGCCGGTGCTCGCTCTCATCGCCCTCGATGTCGTGGACGAACAACCGCGCGAGGTCCCGCGGCTCGACCGGGTTCTGGGCGATGCGCTCCTCGGGCAGGCAGTAGTCGAAGTCGGAGAGCTTCACGGGGTCGGATCCCCCAGCGGGTTGCGGCGCGCCGCGCGCGCCAGCCCCACGCGGGCCGCTGCGGGGGCTCGGGAGTATCCGCGGCCGTAGCGCGGGCGCAAGCTCGGCCCGCCCGACCGCGCCTCCGGCTCTGGTTTGTTTCAAATACGGGACGCGCCGAAACGGCGTCCCAAGCCCAAGAAACGGCCTCCTGAGGCGTCCGCAGCGGCGTTTCTGGCCGCAGAGCCCCATCCATTCCTACGACGTTCCCGTCGTGAAACATTTTTTTGACTTTCCCTAAGTACCCGCCCCGTTTCTGCCGTATACAGGTTTGCGAGGCCAACACCTCACCCACTGACAGCCATGCCCGGGGGGGCCATGGAGGTCGGCGGAGACTTCCCCCTGGGAAGCCTTGGGGAGCCCGTCCGAAAGGACGGGCTCCCCGATCTCTTTCTACACGTGGGAGCCCGTCCGCAAGGACGGGCTCCCCGATCTCTTTCCTCCCCGATCTTTTTCAAGGCGTGGGAGCTCGACCGCAAGGACGGGCTCCCCGACCTCGCTCTCGCTGGCCGAGTTGGTGGAAACGCGCGGCGCTCGGGCCGCGAGTTGGTCGAAACGCGCGGCTCAAGGCGCGTCGGTGTCAGCCTCCGGCGGTTGGGACGCCGAGGTGCCCAGATCCGCCATCCGGCTCACGAGCGTGTCGGGATCCCAGCCGAGGTACAGCGCCGCGCGGGTCTTGTTGATCGTGCCGCGCAGGTTGGCGGTGGCCACCAGCGCCGCCCGCAGGAGTTCTGGATCGGGTTGGCGCGAGCTCGCGCGGCGCACGAACTCCACTCCGGCGCGGCGGGCGGTTCGTTCCAGCATCGCGCGGCCGACCTCGGCACCGGGGTTCTGCAGCACGAGCTTGAACACGAGGTTCTCGAGTTCGCGCACGTTGCCGTTCCACGGCTGGCGCCACAGCGTCGCGAGCGCCTCGTCGTCGAGGTTCGGCGCGCTGACGCGCTCTTCCGCCGCGCAGCGGCGCACGAGCGCCTGCACGATGCGCGCGAGCTCGACCCTCCGCTCGGCCAAGGACGGAACCCGGACGCACAGACGCTCGAGCCTGCGCGCGAGATCGGCGCGCAAGGTCCCGCGCGCGGCGAGCGCGGTCGGCGAATCGCTCAGCAGGAAGATCCAGCGCGAGCTGTTCGGTCCTCTGCGCGCGTCCCACAGCTCGAGCAGCTCGACCTGCAACGCCTCGCTGGCGCGCTCGACGTCGGTGACGAGCACCACGCCGCCCTCGCCGCGCTGCGCGTGCGCGGCGATCGAGCCGCTCGGCAGAGCGAGCGCGGAGATCGCGACCACACGGCCGCGCTCGCGCTGGCCCTCGAACTGCAACCAGCGCGCGACCACGCGGCGTCCGCTGCCGGCCGGTCCGAACAGCGCGCAGGGAGCCTGCGATCGCGCCGCGGCGAACACGTGTTCCACCCAGCCGGGCCCGCCGCTGTCCGGGGCGAACCACACATCGTGGCCGTGCTCGCGCCGATGCCACTCACGGAAGCGCGCGATGCGCAGCTCCGTGAAGGTCGCGGCGCGCGCGGCCCAGCGCTCGCAGAGCGCGGCCGGAAAGTCGTTGCGGCGCTGCGACTCGACCGCCAAGAAGCCGCACAGCACGCCACCCGAGCGGATCGGCAGCACCAGCCCGGAGGCCGAACCGGCGACGAGCGCGAGGCCATCGTCGGGCTCGCTCCAGCACACCAGAGCCGCCGTCTTCAGGGCGCGCGAGAGAGCGCGTCCGCCACCGGCGCGTTCCCCGCTCTCCGTACCGCCGTCACAGCACGCGCGCAGCGCGTCGCCGACGAGCTCGAAGCCCCACCAACGACGCTGGACCGTCTTCATGCCGAGCTCCGCGACCAGCGCGTGAATCGCCTCCGCGCACGGCCCCTCGCTCGACGCCTGCGGGCTCGGCTCGGCCACGCCCTCTTGACGCGGAGTCTCCAGTCCGCGAGCGAGAGCCGCGCCCCAACGCTCCAAGGCCGCGAGCGGAGGCACCAGATGGTGTTCGAACTCGAGCCGGACCCAGCCCTGCACCTCTCCAGCGGCGTCGCGCAGGGGCGCCAACGCGATCGCGCGCGTGCCACCGACGAGCGCGAGCCGCAGCGCCTCGCTCTCACGATCGCGCGCCGCGCCCGCCGCGGATCGATGCAACACGTAGCACGCGGCGCGCACGACCAGCGCGTTTTCCGGCGAACCGACGCACGAGGACGCGTCCTCGAGTCCGTGCAGCCAAGTCGGCACGCGCTCGCGCAGGGCGGGCGCCGCGTCGAACGCGCGCACCTCGTGACCGCCGCGGTCCCGCAGCATGAACAGCGCCGCAACGCTCGCGCCGCACAGGCGCCGCGCCGTCGCCATGTCGCGTGCGGCCTCGAACGCGCAGCGCGATTCGCCTTGGGCCTCGCGACCCGCGAGCGCCGGCAGCAGGTCGGGCCGCGCGGCGCGCAGCTCGACGAGAGCGGCAGGCACGCGCGTGCAACAGGCACGCAGCTCGACCGCGGATTCGTCGCCGAGGCACGCGCGCGCCCACTGAGCGAGTCGCGCGAGCGTCGCGTGGCGCTGAATGAGGTTGGGCGCCGCTTCGAGCTCGTGGAGCGCCACGCGCACGGCTCCACGCTCCAACAGGCACTCGCACCAACCCGCCAGCGCCTCGGCCGCACCCTCGTGCTCGACCCCGCCGCTCGAGCGCTCGATCCACAGCGCGCGCCACGCTCGCTCGGCCTCGTCGAGTCCCGCGCTCACGCGCAGCACTCGCGTTCGCCACACGCACTCCTCGTCCGCGCCCATGCCCAGCCGCACCGCTCCGTCGACCAGTCGCGCGAGCGTTCGCGCGACGGGCTCCTCGAAGTCCGGCACCTCCGGCAGCCACGGCAGGTCCTCGCGCTGTTCTTCGATCAACCCCCACGCGCGCTGGCGTTCGATCAACGGCACGCCGGCGTCGGCGAAGCTGTCCGAGCCCAGCCCCGAGCGCAGGCCATGGCGCACCAGATCGAGCACGGCGCGCAGCAGGGTCCGTCGCCCTTGCTCGTCGAGCTCGCTGCGCGCACGATCGAGCGAGACGCCGACGACGTCGGAAGGACCGGAGCGGCCGCTGTCGACGAGCAGGCGCAGGAACGTCACGAGCGAGCGCGCCGGGGCACGCTTGCGCTCGGGGACATCGGGTAGGAGCGTTGCGATGGGATCGACGCCGAGCATTTCGTTTCCTCCCGCTTTCCTAGGCGCTGCGCAGACGCGCGACTCGTTCGTGCTCTCCCAGTCGCTCGAGCCAGCGACACAGCCGCCCCAGCCAACGCCGCCGCGCGGCGGCCGAGCGCGGGCGCGACAGCGCCGCGAGCGCGATCGCCGCTGCCGAGCGCCACTCGCCGCGCGCCGCGAGCGCCGCGGCGAGCGCGGCGCGCGAGTGCGCGTTCGGGCGCAGCGCGACGGAGAGCGAAGCCAGTTCGAGGGCACACGGCCACTGCGCGAGCGGTTGCCGCGCGAGCGACGCGAGGGCCGCTGCGACCTCGGCTCCGAGCGCGAGTCCGTCGAGCTCGAGCATCCGCCGCACTTCGTCGATGCGCGCGCGCAGCTCGGAGAGCTCCTCCGCTTGCACATCCTGTCCGCGGAGTGCGAGTCGCGCCGCCGCCGACAGCGTCAGGGAAACCTCGGCGATGTGCACCGCCACGAGCTCGGCATGGGCTCGCGCCAAGCGCGGCGCGTGGACCCCGACCCCGAGCAGATCCGAGCGCACGATCTCGCGGTGGGCCTCGAGCTTCGCCAGTCGGCGCAACTCGGGGGCCAGCTCGCGCGCGAGTTCACGCAGCACGACGGTGGCGCTCACGCGGCACCCCCGCGCTCCAGCGCACCGAGCGCCGCATCGATCGCACGGCGCGCCGCGCGCCCCGTCTCGCTCGGCGTGCTCCCGATGTCGCGCGCCGCGACGTCCAGCTCTCGCGCTTCGATCACCAGCGCGCGAAACGCGCGCCGCTCGACGCGTTCACAGGCATTGAGCGCGGCACACGCGCGCGCGAGCGCGAGCGGGTCGAGCTTGAGCTTCGCCGCCAGCTCGCAGAGCGGCGCGGGGAGCGCGGCTTCCTGCCCCACCCCGGCTGCCTGCCCCACCCCCTCGCGTCCCACTCCCTCGTGCTCCTCGTCGGCGAGCTCGCGCACGGCCGCGAGAACGCGCGCGGCGAGCCACGCCTCGGGCTCGGGTTGCCCGCGGTAGCGCGGCGCGAAACGCGCCACGTGCGCCGAGGCACGCAGCAGCGCGCGATCGGAATCGAGGAACAGCGCCTCGTTGGCGAGCGCCGCGGCGACGCGCGCTCGCAGGCCGAGCGGATCTCCGGCCATGAGCCGCGCGAGCACTTCGCGCGGAGTCGCGCCGGAGAGCAGCGCGCGCGCCGTGCGGCGTCCAAGGTCGGCAGCGCCTGCGCGCTGTGCGTGCTCCAGGCGTGTGGATTCGCTCTCGAGCGCTCTCGATGTCGATGCCATCGGACGGACTCCTGAACGGGGGACGACGGACTCCCTGAAGAAGCGGCGGAGCGCGGCGCTCCACCGGGGCGAGAGTTGGTTCTCCGAAACAAGTTCGAGTTGCGCTAGTGCCCGAGCGCGCTCGACGATCGCTGCCAGCCCCTCGCCGACGACCTAAACTCAACTCGGACAGCGACTTACGTCGCGCCGAGAGTTCGCCGATTCCAGCGTGCCGCAGTTGGGACCAGCGGCGCGCAATCCCCCACTTCGACGCGCGGAGAGATCTGATTGCGACTTCCTCCCGCGCTCGACGGAACTGTGCGCCGCGTCGATGGCGCCGCGAGTCGAATGGGACGTGCCCACTGCGCTGGACATGCCGCGCTGGGCACACTCGACCGCGACCCTGCACTGACGACGACGGGCTCCCCTGCACGCGGGAGCCCGTCGGAAATCTCAGTGGAAGGCGAGTGCGCGGCTCAGTCCTTGCGCGGCTCAGCCCTTGCGCTTGCCGCCTTCGTCGGCGTCGGGAGCGGCGAGCTTGCCGAGGTACTCCGGCATCTCGACGCCGCCGACCGACTTCATCACGTTCATCAGCGGCGGCACGGCCTGT
>VGZD01000101.1 GCA_016872715.1 Planctomycetota bacterium | reverse complement strand
TCCGCACCGAGGCGCGCGCCGTGCTCGGCGAGTACAACAAGAACTTCGCCAACCCGGCGGTGAAGCTCGACGAGGTGCTGTGCGACGCGGCCTACACGACGCACACCTACAAGCACACGACCATGGGTTTCATCGCCGACATCGAGGCGATGCCCGAGCAGGGCGAGTACGCCAAGGTGTTCTTCGACCGCTGGTATCGCCCCGAGTACGCGGCGGTGATGCTCGTCGGCGACGTCGAGCCCGCGAGCGCGATCGCGCTCGTCGAGAAGCACTTCGGATCGTGGAAGCCGGGCTCGTGGAAGGTCGAGGTCCCGCAGGAGCCCGAGCCGCAGGGGCCGAAGTACACGCACGTGGCGTGGCCGTCGCCGACCGCGCCGCTAGTTACCGTCGCGTTCCACGGTCCGCGCTTCAGCGAAACCGAGGTGGATCAAGTCGCGCTCGACCTTCTGTGCGAGCTGTACTTCGGCGGCACTTCGGAGCTCTACCGCCGACTGGTGCTCGAAGAGCAGAAGGTCGACGAGCTCTCGTACTACGTGCCCGGCAGCGTCGACTCGTCGCTGACTCAGATCTCGGCGCAGCTGCGCGACGCCGCGGACGCCATCTACGTCCGCGACCAGATTCTCGCGACCTGCGCGCGCGCTCGCGCCGCCGCAGTCGATCCGGAGCGCCTTGCCTCGGCCAAGGCCAACAACCGCTACGGCACGTCGCGCGCACTCGACAACACCGAGGCGATCGGCTCGATCCTCGCGCGCTTCGTGCGCGTCCGCCGCTCCTACGACACGTTCAACAACCTCTTCCGACTGTACGACGCGGTGACTCCCGCGCAGGCGCAGGCCGCGGGCGAGCGCTACTTCCGAGACAACCGCCTCGTCGTCGCCACGCTCTCCAACTCTCCCATGCCCGAGGGGATCGCGCTGGCCCCGACGCTGGCCTCTCTCGCGCCGCCTTCCGCCGCGCCGACGGACGCGCCCGTGGTCGAGCTGCGCAATCCCAGCCGCCAGCTGACGTTCAAACTGCAGTTCCAAGTCGGCTCGGCCGACGATCCCGTCGGCAAGGAAGGCCTCGCGGCGCTCACCGCGGCCATGATTTCCGGCGGCGGCAGCGCAGCGCGCAAGATCGATGAGATCGAAGCCGCGCTGTTCCCGATCGCCGGTGGATTCAGCGCCTTCGTCGACCGCGAAATGACGACCTTCAACGGGTCGATCCACGCCGACAACCTCGAACGCTACTTCGACATGGTGCTCCCCCAACTCGTCACGCCCGGCTGGCGCGAAGAGGACTTCGCGCGCATCCAGCAGCAGGCGCGCAACGCGCTCGTGCAGGACCTGCGCACGAACAACGACGAGGAACTCGGCAAGGAAGCGCTGCAAGCGGCGTTGTTCTCGGGTTCGAGCTACGGCCACCCCGCGCAGGGCACGGTGAATGGCCTCGATTCGATCACGCTCGAGGACTGCCAGCGCTTCGCCGCCGAGCGCTTCACGCAGGCCATGCTCGTGGTCGGTTGCGCCGGGGATCTGCCCCAGAGCGGCAAGGCGCGCCTGCTCGCCGAGCTCGGTCGCCTGCCCCAAGGCGAAGCGTCGCTCGACGCGCGCGCCGTCGCGCGCGAGCTGTCGGGGCTCACCGTCGACGTGATCGAGAAGGCGACGCGCGCGACGGCGATCTCGATGGGGCACGGGATCGACGTCTTCCGCGGCCATCCGGACTTCGTCGCGCTGTACCTCGCTCGCACGTGGCTCGGCGAGCACCGCTCGTCGATGAGTCACCTCTACCAGCGCATCCGCGAGGTGCGCGGCATGAACTACGGCGACTACGCCTACATCGAGGCCTTCCGCAACGGCGGCTCGAGCTTCTTCCCCGGCCCGAATCAGGCGCGTCGCTCGCAGCTGTTCGAGCTCTGGATCCGTCCGGTGGCGCCGCAGAACGCGCACCACGCGATCCGCATCGCGCTCCATGAGCTCGATCGGCTCATCGCCGAGGGCCTGCCCGCGGACGACTTCGAGCGCGTGCGCGAATACCTGATGAAAAACGTGTTCGTGATGACCGCCAGCCAGTCGGCGCAGCTCGGCTACGCGCTCGACAGCCGCTACTACGGCACGGGCGAATACACGGCCTACATGCGCGAGGCCCTCGAGAAGCTCACCGTCGAAGAGGTGAACGCTGCCATGCGGCGCCATTTCTCGGCGGCGAACATGCACATCGTGTGCGTGACCGCCGACGCGCAGGGCCTCGCGGCCCAACTGGCTGCGGATGGTCCGTCCACCATCCGCTACGACGCGCCCAAGCCGCAGGAATTGCTCGACGAGGACGCGCGCATCGGCGCTCGTGCGCTCGGGCTCGATGCGTCGCGTGTGCGCGTCGTGCCGGTCGAGAGCGTCTTCGAGCGCTGAGGAGTTCGCCATGCTGCTCGGCACGCTCGCACTCGTCTGCGCCCAAGTCACCGACCCGCTCGACGAGCTCGTGCGCCGCTCGGCCACCGTGCCGTTCTTCAGCGTTCGCTACGACCTCTCCACGACCGCGAGCCCCGACCCGGGTGCGATCGAGATCGACTACATCGCGCCCGACCGCCTGCGCTTCTCGCGCTCGACGGGCGTGCGCTCGACCACCATGTGGGCCGTGCGGGGCACGCTCTCGCTGCGCTCGACCGAGGGCGGCACTCCGATGCACGGCTCCGTCGACTGCGCGGCCCTGATGGCGGAGCTCGCGCCGATCGAGGCGGCGCTGCGCGAGGCCGTCGCCGACCTCGCGCCGCGCGCCGAGCTCAAGCCCGCCTTGGCCGTGCGCTGGAGCTTCGACGAAGCGGCGCAGAAGGCGAACTTCGGCATCGAAGCGGTGTTGGCCGAGACGGTGACCACGCCGATGGGCTGGCTCCAGACTCTGAAGGACAAGTCCGCGCCTGCGCGCGTCGATTCGGACGCGCTGCGATTTTCGACCGATGGACACTTCGACGTCGCGCTCGACGCGGGCAACGGCCTGCTGCGTGAATTCAAGGGCCGCAGCCCCAAGGGCGAGATGACGATCCAGTTGCGCGGAGCGCGGATGGACTACGCGCCCTCGGATGGGCTGTTCACGGTCTTCGCCCCCGCGGCCGGAGCCAAGGACATCTCAGCCGACCTCTACAAGTCCGCGGCTCGCTCGTTCGAGATCGGCCTGCGCAGCAGGATCTTCCGCGCCTTTGGCGGTTCCACGGGAGCTCTGGCGCGGCAGGACGAAGCGCGCGCCCGCGGCGAGGACGCAGCGCGCCACGTGCTGCGCGCCCTCCACGAGCGCATGCTCGCACCGCTGGTCGCGTCGATTCTCGCCCGTGCGGCCGCGCTGAACGATGCTGCCGTGAACCGGCTGGTGGCGCTGCGCGAGCGTGGCAACGGCGCCGAGGACCTCGCCGCCGCACGCGTCCGCGAGGCCGAGTTGCTGCGCGAGAACCTCGGCCAGCTCGAGGCGCAGATGCTCGAACGCAGCGAGCTCCCGCCCGGCTGCGAAGCCCTGCCTCACGGCGCGGCGTTGCTCACGCTCGAGTCGCAGGTGCTGCGCGCGCTCTTCACCGAGCGCGTCGTCGAGTCGCTCGCGCGTTCCTTCGAGGCCGCCTGCGACGCGAAGCTGCGCTGAGCCGTGGCGAGTGCTCCGCGCGCGCGGGGCCCGCGAGCGCGGCGGCTAGTGGTGAACGCCCGGGGCTTCGTGGCCGGTCTTCTCGACCCACTTGTCGTAGCTCGAGTGGAACACCAGCGGCTTGCGCGCGGTGCCTTCGCCGCCGCCGGAGAGGTCGAGCACCTTGGTCGCGAGCCCCTTCAGGAACGTGCGGTCGTGGCTGACGAAGAGCATCGTTCCGTCGAAACCGGCCAGCGTCTTGACGAGCATCTCCTTGGTGTCGAGGTCGAGGTGGTTCGTCGGTTCGTCGAGCACGAGGAAGTTGGGCGGATCGAACAACATCTGCGCCAGCACGAGGCGCGAGCGCTCGCCGCCCGAGAGCACGCCGATGCGCTTGTCGATCTCGTCGCCGGGGAAGTCGAACGCTCCGAGCAGGCTGCGCTTGGACGGCGTGGTCGCGAGCGGAAAGGCGCGGTCGATTTGCTCGTAGACCGAGAGCGATGGATCGAGGATCTCCAGCGACGACTGCGCGAAATAGCCGAGCTTCAGGCTCGCGCCGAGCTTGACGCTGCCGCTGTCGGGCTGCGTGACCCCCGCGACCATTTTGAGCAGCGTCGTCTTGCCGGCGCCGTTGATGCCCATGATGCACCAGCGCTCGCCGCGCTTGACCTCGAAGTCGAATGCGTCGTAGATCACGCGCTCGCCGTAGCGTTTGCAGATCCCCGCGAGCGTGACGACATCGTTGCCCGAGCGCGGCGGGGTGCGGAACTCGAACGGCACGAGCTCGCGCCTGCGCGGCGGCTCGAGCTTCTCGATCTTGTCGAGCTTCTTGATGCGCGACTGCACCTGCGCGGCCTTGGCCGCATGGCGCTCGAAGCGCTCGATGAAGCGCTCCTCCTTCTTGAGCATCGCTTGCTGGCGCGCGAAGGCGGCCTCCTGCTCGCGGGCGCGGATCGCGCGCTCGCGATCGTAGTAGTCGTAGTTGCCGCCGTACTCGACCAACTCGCCCTCGTTGATCTCGACCAGACGACCGACGACGCGGTTCATGAAATCTCGGTCGTGGCAGGTCATCAACACGGCGGCGTCCGTCGAGCGCAGGAAGCCCTCGAGCCATAGAATCGACTCGATGTCGAGGTGGTTCGTGGGCTCGTCGAGCAGGAGCACGTCGGGATCGCCGATCAGCACCTTGGCGATCGACACGCGCATGCGCCAGCCGCCCGAGAGCAGGCCGACATCGCCCTCGATCTGGGCGTCGACGAATCCCAGCCCGTGCAGCACCTCGCGCGCGCGTGCCTCGAGGTCGTAGCCGCCGAGCTGCTGGTATTCGCCCTGCACTTCGCCGAAACGCGCGAGGATGACGTCGAGCTCGTCGCCGCGCTCGGGATCGCTCATCGCCTTCTCGAGGTCCGCGAGCTCGTGGTGCAAGTCCCCGAGTCGGCCGGAGCCCGCGATCGCCTCGTCGATCACCGAGCGCCCGCTCATCTCGCCGGCGTCCTGCCGGAAGTAGCCGATGGAGACGCGCTTGGGCACCTGCACCACGCCGTCGTCGGGCTTCTCCTCGCCGACGATCAGGCGGAAGAGCGTCGACTTGCCCGAGCCGTTGGGGCCGACGAGCCCGACCTTGTCGCCGGGGTTCAGCTGGAAACTGGCTTCGACGAGCAGCAGTCGTCGGCCGTAGTGCTTCGAGACCTTGTCGAGGACGATCATGAAGCCGTCAATGTACGCCAGCGGCGAGCCTCCCGCGAGCGCGCGGCCTAAAGGCGCCGGGTGCGCAGCCTGAGCGCGTTGCCGATCACCGAGAGCGAGCTCAGCGTCATGGCGAGCGCCGCGATCATGGGGGAGAGCGCCGTGCCCGTGAACGGCGCGAGGACTCCGGCCGCCAGCGGGATGCAGAGCGCGTTGTAACCGAGCGCGAAGGCGAGGTTTTGGCGCACATTTCCGAGCGCCGCTCGCGCGAGCGACAGGGCGCGCGCGAGCGCGCGCAAGTCGTCGCGCACGAGCGTCACGCCCGCGGTCTGCTTGGCGACGTCCGTCCCGCCGCCCATCGCGATGCCCACGTGCGCGAGGGCGAGCGCGGGAGCGTCGTTGACGCCGTCCCCGACCATCGCGACCCGCTTGCCGCGCGCGCTCAGATCGCGCACGTAGGCCGCCTTGGCCGCGGGGCTCGCCTCCGCGAAGGTCCGCCCAACGTGCAGTTGCTCCGCCACGCTCTCGACCGTCGCCGCGCGATCCCCGCTGGCGACATGCACTTCGATGCCGAGCGCCGCGATGCGCTCGAGCGTCTCGCGCGCCCCCTCGCGCAGCGGATCCGCCAGCGAGAGCAGCCCCGCGAGCTCGCCGTCGAGCGCGACGAACACGACGCTCGCGCCGCTGCGCGCCCAGCGCTCGGCTTGCTCTTCGAGGGCGCTGGTGGCGACACCGTCGCGGGCGAGCCAGCGTGCGCTGCCGACCAGCACTCTGCGGGATTCCACGATGCCTCGAACGCCTTCTCCAGCCACGCTCTCGAAGGCACTCGCTTGTGCAAGCTCGATTCCGCGCGCTCGAGCTCCCTCGACCACCGCGGCCGCCAGTGGATGCTCGCTGCACCGCTCCAGCGCCGCGGCCAGTCGCAGCAGCGAGCGCTCGTCCTCGCCGGGCAGCACGTGGCACGCCGCGAGCACCGGCGTGCCGGTGGTGAGCGTGCCGGTCTTGTCGAGCACGAGCACGTCGGCCTCTCCGAGCGCTTGCAGCGCGCTCGCGTCGCGAAACAGCACGCCTTCGCGCGCGCCGCGCGACGTCGCGACGACCACCGACATCGGCGTGGCGAGCCCCAGAGCGCACGGGCACGCGATGATGAGCACCGAGACGCACGCCACCAGTCCGCGCGCGAGGCCATCGTCCGCGAACACGATCCACGCCGCGCCCGAGAGCAGCGCGACGAGCAGCACGGCCGGAGCGAACCAGCGCGCGACTCGATCGGCGAACGCCTGAATCGGCGCGCGGCTGCGCTGCGCGCTCGCGACGAGCGTCAGGATCTGCGCCAGCGCGGTCTCACGCCCGACGCGCTCTGCGATCATCGTGAAGCTGCCGCCCTGCGCGAGGGTCGCACCCGTGACCGCGTCGCCCCCGCGCTTGTGCTGCGTGGCGGACTCCCCCGTGAGCATCGACTCGTCGAGATGCGCCTCGCCAGCGAGCACGACGCCGTCCACCGGCACGCGCATGCCGGGCTTCACGCGCAGCACGAAGCCCGGCTCGACCTGCGCGAGCGCAATTTCGCGCTCGTTGCCGAGCGGATCGACGAGCAGCGCCGTCTTGGGTGCGAGATCGAGCAGCTCCCGCAGCGCGGCGCTGGTGCGCCGCCGCGCCTTCAGCTCGAGCAGTTGACCGAGGAGCGCCAGCGTCGTGATCACCGCCGCGGACTCGAAGTAGAGCGCCTCGCGGTGGCCGAGAATGGCCGCCGGAACGCTCGCCGCCCACGCCGCGACGGTGCCCAGCCCCAGCAGCGTGAACATGTTGGGCGAGAGCGCGCGCACGGACGCGAGCGCGCGTTCGAGGATCGGTCGACCCGACCAGAACACCACGGGGCTCGCGAGGGCGAACTGCACGGCGGGATCGAGAGCGGGAGGCAGCAGGGACTCGTGGTGTCCGGCGACCATGCCGCCCATCGTGAGCGCGAACAGGGGGACGGTGAGCGCGATGCCGAGCTTGAGGCGGCGCGCGAGCTCGCGCTGCTCCTGCGCGAACGGGTCGTCGCGCGTGATCTCGACCGGCTCGAGCGCCATGCCGCAGGACGGACAGGTCCCCGGTCCGAGCTGCTCGACCCATGCACACATCGGGCAGGTGTGCCGCACGTGCTCGAGCCCGGCCTCCCTCTGCCGCGCCTCACGCGCGCCGCCGAGGAAGCGCGCGGGATCCGCTCGAAAGCGCTGCAGGCAGGAGCGCGCGCAGAACAAGTACGTGGCTCCGTCGTGCTCGCAGCGCAGCGGCGCGTCGAGCGCGACCTGCATGCCGCACACGGGGTCGATCGAGCTCCGCGCGTCGGCGCTCATGGACGCTTGCGCACGAAGATGCGAATGCCGAACACGCTCGCGCGTGTCGGAGCCGGTTCGCCGGGCAGCACGAGCCCCAGCGGCGGATCTCCCAACAGGGCCGCGGGCTCGTAGTTCTCCATCACCCAGCGCACGAGTGCCTGCCCGTAGTCGCGCCCGAACCACGGAAAGCCATATTCCTGCGTGTTCTTGTGGGTCAAGAGCACGATGTCGGGCGGCGTCGCGCGCAGCGCGGCGAGGATCGCGTCCTCACCGAACAGCACGAGCTCCGGCGGCATGAAGTTGACGTAGGGCGTCGGATTCTCGAGCCGCGCGAGGTAGTTGACCATCACGCCTTCGGGCAGTGCGACCAGCGTGGGCGCGCTCGCGCCCGCGCCGCGCGCGCGCTCGATCCACTTCAGCGTCGCGTCGACGACCTGTCCGCGCGCATCCGCGCGGAACGCGTCGGGACCCGTCCCGAGGGTGACGAGCTTGCGCTGGTGGTAGCGCCGCGTCGCGGCGAGGCTCGCGAATGCCAATCCGACGAGCAGAATTGCGCCGGCCGCGCGCGTCACGCGCGGCGAGATCGAGCGCCTCGCGAGCAGCGCGGGGAGGTGGTCCCACGCCACCACCGCGACCAGCGCGGTCCCGGGCAATGCCAGCGTGAAGCCGTACTGGACGAGGCGCGCATTCAGGAGCATCTTCGCCAGCAGCGCCAGCGACAGCGCGGCGAAGCCCGCGAGCACCGGGCGACGATCCGCCCCGCGCTGGCGCAGCGTGCTCCAGCTCGCGTGCGCGAGCGTCGCGAGCGCCACCAGCGGCCATGGCCGCGCCGCTTGGCTAGCGGGCAGCATCGGCCACGCCAGTGCGAGGACCGCCGCGCTCGCGAGCGCGCTCGCGAGCGCTCCCGAGCGCTCGCCGACCTTGCGCGCGACGAGCGTTCCGACGCCGATGCCCAGACCGATCAACGCGAGTGCGCCGAGCGCCCACGCGAACATCCGCCCGAGGTTCGCCAGCGGCGCATCGACGCCCATGCCGCGGCGATAGAACTCGAGTTCGCTCACCGTACTCGACGCGAGCCGCGGCCACGCGCCGAGCGTCGAGCGCCACGCCGCGTCGCTCCCGTGGGCAGGAATCTGCAGGCACCAGGAGAGCAACACCGCGCTGAGCGCGCCGAGCGCGAAGGTCACCAGCGCCCGCAGGATGGGAAAGCGCGCGTTCCTGCTCGCGAGCACGAGCGCCACCAGCGATCCGACGAGAGCCGCGACGAACGTCTCCGGCTTGGTGAGGAAGGCCAGACCGGTCGTGAAGCCGGCCGCGAGCACGAGCACGACCGAGCCGCGACCGCTCCACGCCGTGAGCAGCGCCAGGGAGGCGAGCGCGAGCAACAGCCCGTGCGTCGCCTCGTGCGAGTAGGGCGCGAGCTGGTTGTAGTTTCCGATGCCGACCTGCTGGCCGAAGCCGCAGGTCGCGATCACCACGGCGCACGCCACGGTCGCGGCGTCCGCGCTCGCCGCTCGCCGCAGCACGAAGTGCAGCAGCGCGAGCGAGCCCGCGAACAGCGCCGCATTGGCCCACACGAGCGTCGAGAGGCCGACGCCGAAGAGCTCGAACAGCAGCGCGTTGAAGTGAGGAGAGAGCGGTCCGTTGAACCACGCCAGATCGCGGTGCAGCAGCGCGCCCTCGCTCATGCGCCATGGCACATAGAGTTCGCGGCCGAAGTCGACGAGCGCGTCGGGCCACGTGCCCCAAGTCCACGCCATGAGCGCGACGAACGCGCACGCCAGCGAGGCGAAATGCGCCCATCCCGACCGTCGCTGCTGCGGCTCGTCCGCGCTCATTCGCGCTTCCCGCCGTCCATCAGGTAGCCGGTCTCGCGCAGCTTGCGTTCGAGCTCTGGATCCATCTCGGCGGAGGTCGCCTTGGCGCCCAGCCACACGCGCAGCGCCCGTGCCGTTTCCAGCGCGCGGTCGAGCTTGCTCAGTCCCTCGTCGACGCGTGCGTTGCCGCGGCCTTCGCCGATCGGTTGGCGTTCGAGGCGATCCGTTGCGAGATCGAGTCCCACGCTCGGCAGCTCGCGCCCATCCGGCCGACGCCCGTAGCGAATGACCTTGAGCTCGTTCGTGCGCAGCGCGCGGAACTCGCGCTTGTCGGCGTGCAGCTCGAGCAGCGCCGGCGCGGGCTCGAGCGCAGCTCCGCGCGCGAGCGGCAGGATGTCGCGCCCGGCCATGGTCGGGCGCTTGCGGACACCCGCGGCCGCGAGCACGCTCGGCATCACGTCGATGATGCGCACTTGATCTCGCACCACGCGCCCCGCGTCGAGCACGCCCGGCCAGTGCAGCACGAGCGGAATCTTCACCACTTCGTCGAAGAGCGTCTTTTGGTGGCCCTTCGTGCCGTGCTCGAAGAATTCCTCGCCGTGGTCCGCGGTGACGATCACGAGCGTGTTCTCGAGCATGCCCTTCGCGCGCAGCGAGTCGAGCACGCGCGCGAGGATCTCATCCGTGAAGCGGATTTCACCGTCGTAGAGCGCGAGCAGGTGCTCGAGATCGCGCGCCGACATGCCGGGGTGGACTTCCGCGCGACTCATGAAGTCGCGGCCGTCGAGCGCGCCCGCGTAGCCGGGATCGAACATGCGGTCGTAGGGCGACGGCGGAATGAAGTCGTAGTGCACGTCCCACAGGTGCAGGAACAGGAAATACGGGCGATCCGCGGGACGCTCGCTCGCCCAGCGCTCGACTTCCTCGGCCGTGCGCGGCCCCGTGATGTCGTCGTGGGAGCGCCCCTCGCTCGCGCGCGACTCGTTGCGCAGCTCCTCTTCGGTGAGCTCGCCGGGGACCGTCGTCATGCAGCTCGTGTAGACGTCGAAGCCATCGCCGAGTCCGAAGGTCGGGTGCAGGTACGGTCCGCCGAAAAAACCGGCCGTGTGGTAGCCCGCGCCGCGGAGTTCTTCCGCGAGCGTGCGGTGCCCGGGCGCCAGTCGCAGGCCGTTGTCGAACAGGCCGTGGCTCGAATCGTGGAGCCCCGTGAACAGCGCCGCGTGCGCGGGCAGCGTCCACGACGAAGTGCTCACGGCGCTCTCGAAGCGCACGCCCGCGCTCGCGAGCCGGTCGATCTCCGGGCTGGTCGCGCGCCCGTAGCCGTAGCAGCCGAGGTGATCGGGCCGCAGGCTGTCGATCGAGACGAGCACGATGTTGGGACGGCGCTCCTCGGCCTCGCCGCAGGAGAGGGAAGGGGCCGCGACCATGACCGTGAGCGCGAGGGGCACGAGGCGCTGCATCGAGCCCATCCTAATCGTCGCGGCGCGCGGTTCCACGCGCGCGAGCGAACCGCGCACGCTGTAGACTCGATGCTCGACCATGCCGCTCCCGCCGCGACCTCGCGGAGCGCCCGCGCGCTCCCTGTTTCCCGAGTCCGGGGAAAGCGCGCCGCCCGCCGCTGCGTCGCAACCCGAGGCCAGCGCTGCGTCAGCCCCGCGCGGCCCGGCGCAGTTGCTCGAGGGCCTGAATGCGGAGCAGCGCGAGGCCGTCGAGCACGACCATGGCCCGCTCTTGATCCTCGCCGGAGCGGGCTCGGGCAAGACCCGCGTCATCACGCGCCGCATCGCATGGCTGATGGCGGTCCGCGGCGCACACCCGAGCGACGTGCTCGCGATCACCTTCACCAACAAGGCGGCGCGCGAAATGCGCGAACGCTGCGCGGCTGTGGGCGTGCCCTCCCTCGCCTGGATCGGGACCTTTCACGCCACCTGCGCCCGCATCCTGCGGCGCGACATCGAGCACCTCGGCGGCCACACGCGCGACTTCACGATCTTCGACACCGACGATCGCGCCAAGCTGATCCGCGACCTGATCAAGAACTCCGGCTACGACACGACCGTCTACAAGAGCGCGGACGTCGGTGCGTGGATCAGCGGACGCAAGAATCGCGGCGTGGCTCCGGGCGCGATCGAGGAGGGGAGCTTCGCCGACGAGGTCTTCCTGCGCGTGCACAAGGAGTATGAGGCCGCGCTCGCGCGCAACAACGCGCTCGACTTCGACGACCTGCTCGGCAAGGTGATCGAGCTCTTCGACCAGCACCCCGGCGTGCGCGACATGTACGCCGACCGCTTCCGTCACGTGCTCGTCGACGAGTATCAGGACACCAACGGCGTTCAGTATCGCCTCCTGCGGCACCTGACCGTGTTCCGTCAGGACATCGCCGTGTGCGGCGATCCCGACCAGTCGATCTACGGTTGGCGCGGCGCGGACGTGCGCAACATCCTGCGCTTCGAGGCGGACTTCCCCGGCGCGCGCGTGGTCAAGCTCGAGCGCAACTACCGCTCGTCGCAGAACATCCTCGACGCGGCGCAGGCCGTGATCCGCAACAACACGCAGCGCAAGGAGAAGGCGCTGTTCTCCGACAAGGGTCCGGGCGAGAAGCTCAGCGTGCTGCAGTGCGCGGACGAGGACGACGAGGCCCGCGAAATCGCACTGTCGATCCGCGCACTCGCCGACGCGGGGCGACGCCACGACGAATTCGCGATCTTTTACCGCGCGAACTTTCTGCAGCGCGCGCTCGAGCGCGCCCTGCGGCTCTCGTCGATTCCCTACCAGATCGTCGCCGGCACCGAGTTCTACCAGCGCCGCGAGATCAAGGACCTGATCGCGTACCTGCGCGTGATCGTGAACCCCTCCGACGACGAGGCCTGCGTGCGCTCGCTCGGCGTGCCGACGCGCGGCATCGGCGAGAAGACCATCGACGAGCTGCGACAGTGGGCACTCGACCGACGCGTCTCGCTTTCGCGCGCGATCCGTAGCGGAGAGGCGCGCGCTCGCGTTCGCGGCCGCGCGCGCGCGGCGTTGGAAGCCTTCGCCGGGGCGCTCGAGCGGCTCGCGCTGCACGCCGACGGACCCGCCGCGGTCGCGCTCGAGGCCGTGCTCGAGGAGACGCGCTACTGGGATTGGCTGGCGCGCTCCGCCGAGCGCGACGACGTCGACCGCGAAGCCAACGTGCAGGAGCTGCTCGGCCATGCCAGCACCTACGACGAGCAGATGCCCGAAGGCAAGCTGCGCGGCTTCTTGCAGGACGTCGCGCTCGTCAGCGATTCCGACGGCCTCGACGAGCGCGTACCCAAGGTGGCGCTGATGACGATGCACGCCGCGAAGGGACTCGAGTTCCCCTTCGTGTACATCGCCGGAGTCGAAGAGAACCTGTTGCCGCACAAGCGCGCGCTCTCCGAGAGCGAGCTCGGCATCGAGGAAGAGCGACGGCTCTTCTACGTCGGCCTCACGCGCGCGCAGGAGCGGCTGGTGCTCACGCACGCCGCGACGCGCCGCCAATACGACGGCGAGATCTGGTGCCGACCGTCGCGCTTCCTCGACGAGATTCCGCGCGCGCTGCTCGCGAGCGAGGCGGACGACAGCGGCGCGCTGGGCGAGTACATCTTCGAGCCCGAGGCCTCGCGCGCGCCGGAGCTGGCGCTGGGGGACGCGGTCGAGCACGACTTCTTCGGGCGCGGCAAGGTCGAGCTGCTCGCCGGAACCGGCACGAATGCGCGCGCGACCATCTGGTTCGATCGCCACGGCCGCAAGCAGCTCATGCTCGCGTACGCGAAGCTCAAGCGCCTGGGCGGAGGTCGGCGGTGAGCGCGGCCGAGCTGCGTGCGCGGCTCGAGCGCCTGCTCGACGAGGCGCGCGCCCAAGGCGCATTCGAGGAGCTGCGCCCGGCGCTCGCGGCCGCGCTCGCGGCGAGCGTCGCGCCATCCCCCGCGGCGAGCGAGGCCATTCCCATGCGCTACGGCATGGTCGGCGACTCCAAGCCGATGCGCGAGGTCGCGGCGCTGCTCGACAAGGTCGTGCACAGCGACGTGCCGGTGCTCGTGCTCGGCGAGACGGGCACCGGCAAGGAGCTCGTCGCGCGCGCGCTGCACCACTACGGCGCGCGCAAGGGCCAGCCGTTCCTCGCCGAGAACTGCGCCGCCGTGCCCGCCGAGCTGCTCGAGAGCGAGCTCTTCGGCCACAAGAAGGGCTCGTTCACGGGCGCGTACACCGATCGCCCCGGCCACTTCGTCGCGGCCGACAAGGGCACGGTGTTCCTCGACGAGATCGGCGACATGCCGCTCGCGATGCAGCCCAAGTTGCTGCGCGTCCTGCAAGAAGGCGAGGTGCGTCCGGTCGGATCCAACAAGGTCGTCAAGGTCGACGTGCGCATCGTCGCCGCGACCAACAAGGACCTGCGCTCGATGTGCAAGGCCGCCACGTTCCGCGAGGACCTCTACTTCCGCCTCGCCGTCCTGACCGTGCAACTGCCGCCGTTGCGCGACCGCAAGGGCGACGTCCCGCACCTCGTGCGCTTCTTCCTCGATGCGATGGAGAAGGAGATGGGGCGGCGCTGCACGATGACGACGGAAGCGCTCGCGCTGCTCGAGCGCTGGCGCTGGCCCGGCAACGTGCGCGAGCTCGAGAACGAGATCCGCCGCACCGTCGCGCTCTCTGACGGCACGATCCGCCCCGCCGACCTCTCGCCGCAGATCCGCGGCTGAGCGCTGAGCGCACGCTGGTTCGCACAACGGCGCCGGGCGCCCCACTCGGGACGCCCGGCGCCATGTCGCTGACGTCACGCCGCGCTCAAGGGCACATCGTGAACTGCAAGCCGTTCGAGAGGTTGGTCGTGCCCGGAGCGGGCGGATCGCGG
>VGZD01000100.1 GCA_016872715.1 Planctomycetota bacterium | reverse complement strand
CCTGGAGACGCCCGCGGGGGTGCGCCGGATCGACGTCGAGAGCGCGCGCGAGATGCTGGCCGTCCTGCGGCGCGAGTTCCGCGGCGCCGAGGTGCTGTTCATGGCGGCGGCGGTGGCCGACTGGCGGGCGGCACGGCGGCTGGGCGGCAAGTGGCGCGCCAAGGACGGCGGGGCGGCGCGCGCGCGGCTCGAGCTGGTGCGCAATCCGGATCTGGTCGCGACGCTCGCGCGACGCAAGGGGGCGCGCCGCGTGGTGGCCTTCGCGCTCGAAACGGGCGCCGGACTGCGCCGGGCGCGCGGGAAGCTCGTGCGCAAGAACGCGGACTTCATCGTGCTGAACGACGCTTCGGTCTTGAATAGCGAGCGCGCGACGGTGACGATCCTCGGGCAGGACGGGTCCGTGCAGCGCGTCGAGCGCCGCACGAAGCGCGCTGTCGCCGCCGTGTTGGTCGATCTCGTCGACCCGCCGCGCGAGCGACATCGCTAGGAACGCGCAAGTTCTTGCGCGCGCTCCCGTCTCGGTGTCCATGGCGAGGGGTGTGCGGGTGGCGCGGAAAGATCCGGCAAGGTCGAAGCAAGCGAGCGGGATGTTCGCGCGCGCGAGCGCGTGGGCCCGCGGTCTGTTCGGTTCGGACGCGAGCGCGGCGAGCGCGCCCGACGAGTCGCCCGCCGCGCGCAAGGGCAAGCAGGAGCGCGAGCTCACCAGCGCCGAGGAGCGCACCACCGCCGCGCACATCCAAGAGATCAAGGGACTGCTCTTGATCGCGCTGTCCCTGTGGCTCGGCGTGTCGATGGTGAGCTTCTACGCGCCGCCGGGCGATCCGCTCGCCAAGGGCTACAACTGGGGCGGACTCGTCGGCTACTACTACGCCAAGGGCGCGTTTGCGGCCGCCGGCAATGCGGGCGCGTTCCTGTGCGTGCTCGGCTGCGCGTGGGGCGCGGTGCTCGTCGCGCGCAAGGAAGTGAAGCTCGCCGCGCTGCGCCTCGTCGCCGGCCTGTGCTTCGTGCTCGCCTTCGCGTGCATCATCCAGCTCGCGGTCGATCCCGAGGGCGCGCTCGAGCCGACGGCGCGCTCGCCCTACGGATCGGGCGGCTGGCTCGCGTTCCGCCTGACGCCGGTGCTCGTCGAGAAATTCGGCTACGGCGGCCTGTGGATCCTGCTGCCGGTGCTCGCCGCGGTGTCGTTCATGCTCGCCACCGAGATGGCGTTCTATCCCGCGCTCGCGGCCTTCGGCGAGTGGGCGCGCAAGCGGCGCGAGGAGCGCGGCGAGTCGCTCGTGCGCTCGCTCTCGCTGTGGATGGGGCGGCTCGTGCTCGGCCTGTGGGACTTCGTGCGCGGCAACGACATCGGCGCCACGGCGGACGCGATGGTCGCGGCCGAGGATGGCGCGAGCGCGCCGAGCGCGGCCGCGTCGGACGTCGCGCCGGACGCCGCCACGGGTGCGAGCGCAGCCAAGCCCGGGCGCTCGCGACGCCAGCACCCGCTCGACGAGGACAACGTCATCGACGACAACGAGGACGTCGGCGTGCACGTGCTCGAGCCCGTGCCGCCGCCGCCCGCGGTGGACTCCGGCGAACGCCTCGGCGACAGCGAGGACGGCGATGTCGGCAGCGCCGGAACGCCCGCGGAGTTCGTGCTCCCGCCGCCCGAGGACGAGTCGGTCGTGCTGCCCTCGGTCGACGAGGCCGAGCTCGCCGAGAAGCGCCGGCGTTTCGCGGAAAAACTGGCGGAACGCGCCAAGCCCAAGGAGGTCGAGAAGCAGCGCTCGCTCGACTTCGAGCTGCCCACCAACGGCGTCGACAACTGGACCTACCCGCCGCTGTCGCTGCTGATCGCCTCCGAGGCGCAGAGCGCCGCGAGCAAGGACGGGCTCGAGGCTCAGGCGCGTACGCTCGAGGCGGTGCTGCGCTCGTACAAGGTCGATGCGGCGGTCGTCGAGGCCAAGGTCGGCCCGACCGTCGTGCTGTTCGAGCTCGAAGTCGCCTCGGGCACGCGGCTCAACAAGATCACCGGTCTGCAGCAGGAGATCGCGGGCGCGCTCAAGGCCACGTCGGTGCGCGTGATCGCGCCGATCCCCGGCAAGTCGGTGGTCGGCGTGGAGGTGCCCAGCCCCGCGCGGCGCACGGTGCGCATCTCCGAGATCGTTCGCGAAGAGGCCTACGACAGCAAGAACTACGGACTGCCGCTGTTCCTCGGCGTCGACACCGAGGGCGCGCCGGTGGTCGAGGACCTCGCGCGCATGCCGCACCTGCTCGTCGCCGGCACGACCGGCTCGGGCAAGTCGGTGTGCATCAACACGATCCTCGCGAGCTTCCTGCTCACGCGCTCTCCGCAGGAAGTGAAGCTGATCCTGATCGACCCCAAGCAGGTCGAGCTCGAGATGTTCTCGCGCATTCCGCACCTGATGGGTCCGACGGTGACGGACATGAAGCGCGCGACGATGGTCCTGAACTGGATCGTCGAGAAGATGGAGGCGCGCTACGAGCTCTTCAAGCACGCCAAGGTCAAGAACATCAAGGCCTACAACTCGCTCAGCGAGGCCGAGCTGCGCGCTCGCATGGGCGAGAACTTCGAAGAGGATCGCACGCCGCGCAAGACGCACTACATCGTCATCGTGATCGACGAGTTCGCCGACTTGATGATGATCGCCAAGAAGGATGCGGAGCAGGCGGTCATGCGCCTCGCGCAGAAGTCGCGCGCCGTCGGCATCCACCTGATCCTCGCCACCCAGCGCCCCTCGACCGACGTCATCACGGGCGTGATGAAGGCCAACCTGCCCTGCCGCGTCGCGTTCAAGGTCACCAACGGCGTCGACAGTCGCGTGATCGTCGACACGCAGGGCGCGGAGAAGCTGCTCGGCAACGGCGACATGCTCTACACGCCTCCGGGCGCCTCGGGCGTCAAGCGCGTGCAGGGCGTGTACGTGGACGACAGCGAGCTCGAGAAGATCGTCTCGTTCGTGACCACGGACTCGGTGCAGACCTATTCGCAGGAGCTCGTGCAGCTCACCACGGGCGAGGGCAAGAACCTCGCCGACTCGATGAGCCCGCGCGCAGGCGAGGACGACGAGGACGACGACGGCGGGAGCAGCGCGCGCGGCGGCGGCATCGAGGACGCGCTCGACGATCCCGACTGGGACAGGGCCGTGCGCGTGGTGCTCAAGACCAAGCGCGGCTCGGCGAGCCTGCTCCAGCGCGCGCTGGGCGTCGGCTACACGCGCGCCTCGCGCCTGCTCGACCTGATGTCGGAATACGGCATCGTCAGCGACCACAAGGGCAGCAAGGCGCGCGAAGTGCTGATGACCCTCGAACAGTGGGAAGAGCAGCACGGCAAGGATCCCCACGACCTCGGGGATCCGGCCGAGCACGGCTAGCTCCCGGCGGAACATCTGGGGGAACACCTGTGGGAACACCTACTTGATCAGCCACTGGTTCACCTACTTGATCATTGGGCGGAACTTGGCGAGGCTCGCGCCTCCGCCGTGCTCCCCCTCCACACCCTTGGAACGGCAGCTTGGATGCAAGAAGAAGTGCGATGAGTGACCCCGTGAACGGACGCAGCGTCGCGCGCGACGCGCTCGGTATCTTCGGCATGGTGATCGGCGTGTTCTGCGCCGTGTCGGTCGTGATGGCCCACTCGCGGCCCGTGAGCGCCGCCGCGGGCGAGTCGACGGGCTTCTTCATGGGGGTGGTCGCGCTGATCGGACCCATCGCCGGCGTGTTCGGCGCGCTCGGGATCGCCCTCATCGGCGCGCGCCTGTGGCTCTCTGGCATCGACGGCTCGATCCCGCGCCATTTGGTCGGCATCGCCCTCACGACCTTCATGCTCGCGATCCTCGTCGGGACCCTCGACGAATCGCTCGCGGGCAGCTTCGGCGGCGTGATCGGCTCGGCGGTGCGCCAACGGTTCTCGGTCTGGGTCGCGGTCCCGACCGGCCTCGCGCTGGTGCTCCTGCCGGCGTGGTTCGCGTGGCTGCGGCCCGCGGAGCTCCACGCGCGGCGAGAAAATCCCGGAACTCCTGCCTCCGCGCTCACCGAATCTACGGACGCCAGCGCTGTGAGCGCCTCCGAGGCCGAGGCCCTGCTCAAGCAGCACGCTCCGACGAAGACCGCCCCAGTCCAATCCGCTCAGCTCCATTCCGCTCAGCTCCATTCCGCTCAGGCGCCCGCGGCATCGAGCGGTCCCTACCCCCCCGACCCCCGGCGCACCGGCGGCATCCCCGCCGGCGCCCGCCCCCTGGAGACCCCCCATGGCCGAGCAAGTTCGAGTTTGCATGACTTCGCCCACCAGCAGCCGACCGGTGCCGGTGCAGGTGCCGCGCTCGCAGGCGCCGCTGGAAATCTGGCTGGGAGTCGGCCCGCGGCGGACGCAGTCGCCCAAGCTTCCGCCGGCGGCTCCAGCACTGCCGCCGTCGTCGGAGGCACGCCCGGCGAGCTCGCCGCGGCGCAGCCGCTAGCCGCGGACGAAGTCGCCGCCTGCGCGGGGGAGTTGTCCGCGAGCGGCGCGCACGCGCAGCCGCACTCTGGCTCTCCGTCGGCGCCGAGCTGGGAGCAGCCGGACCTGTTCGACGAGCCGGTCGATGCCTACGGCACGCCGATGTCGCTCGTGGAATCGCTGCGCAAGGGCGCGGCATCCGGCACGGACGAGCGCTCCGAGGACGAGGAGAGCTCCGCGCGCTCGGCTCCGGCGGGACTCGACCTGTCGGGTGTCGATCTCGGGGACGACGCCGACGTCGACAGCATCCGTCCGCTCGGCGTGAACGTGCTCGCGCCGACGAGCCTCCCCGCGGCGGAACCGTCCGTGCCCGACGCGAGCGCGCCCGCGCCGGTCGAAAGCGTGGTGGTGGACGTGGTCAGCGCAGCGGAAACGGCCGCTGCGGCGTCGCTCGACGAGGAAGTCGACGAAGCAGTCGACGAAGCAGTCGACGAGAAAATCGACGAGTCGCTCGAGGAAGAGCTCGACGAGGAAGTCGACGAGAAAATCGACGAGGCGCTCGAGGAGGATCTCGGGGCGGATCTCGGGGCGGATCTCGGGGCGGATCTCGGGGCGGATCTCGGCGCGACGCTCGCGTCCGAGCTCGAGCCGGTCGCGGGCCCGTTCGCGGGCTCGTTCGCGGTGGCCGTCGAAGCCGCAGCGGTCGCAGGGAACGTGTGCGAGGTGAAGGATGTTCCGGCGCACGCCGCTGCGCGGGACGAGGCGGTCCCCGCGAACGAGCACGCCGCGAGTGAGCACGTGGCGAGTGAAGACGCCGCCAAGGAGCCGGTGCAGCCGTCGCTGTTCGCCGAGCTCGTGCTCGAGCCTGCGCGCAAGCACAAGGGGCGCTCGGCCGCGCTCGCCGCGCTCGCCACGGAGCCCCGCGCGGCGCCCTCCAACGCCAGCGTCGTTCCGACACCCGCGGCCAGTCGCGTCCATGAATCGGCCGCGGACGACGGGGCGGCCAACGACGGGGCCGAGTCGGCGCCGTCGCTCTCCGACGTCGTGCTCACGCCCGCTCCGGCACGCTCGATCTCGCGCGTGTTCCTGCCCGAGCCGACCTACCGCGCCGGTTGTCTGTTCCTCGAGCGCAACCGCGTGGCCGTCTCGATGCTCCAACGCGAGCTGCGGATGGACTTCAAGGTCGCGACGGCGGTGCTCGATCAGCTGCAGGACGTCGGCCTGATCGGCCCGTACCTCGGCGGTCAACGCCGCGACATCTTGATGAGCGCCGACGAATGGCAGGAGAAGGTCGGCGTCGCCGAGTGACGTCGCTCACGCGAGCGAGCGCACCGACGCGGGGCGTCCCACAGCGGGGCGCCCCGCGCGCTTTGGGGAGCGGTGCTCCGCGCGGTTTCGGGCCCGCGTCGCGCTGGGGTATCCTGCCCACCCGCGCGCGTAGGATGCCGCGGATTCCTGCCACGAGCCACACCGTGCCCAACCCTGCCGTCGTCTCGCTGGTGCACCTCGGGTGCGCCCGCAACCAGATCGACTCCGAGCTGATCCTCGGTCGCCTCGCCGACGCGGGGCTGATCGTGTCCGGCGATCCCGAGCAAGCGGACACCGTGGTGCTCAACACCTGCTCGTTCATCGGACCGGCGCGAGCGGAGTCCGAGGGCCAGATCCGGCGCCTGTGCGCGAAGAAGAAGCGCGGCGAGCTCGAGCGCGTGGTCGTCGCGGGTTGTCTCGTGCAGCGTTTCCAGCGCGAGCTTCAAAAGCGCTTCCCCTTGGTCGACATCTTCGCGGAGATCTCCGACGGCAAGGCGCTCGCCCAGGCCATCTCGGACCTGTCGCAGGGTCGCTCGGCCCCGCGCTACCTCGACAACGGCGGCCTGCGCGAGGCGACGCGCGACGAGTCGCGGCTACTCTCGACGCCGGGCTCCTACGCCTATCTGCGCATCAGCCACGGCTGCGACCACACCTGCTCGTTCTGCGCCATCCCCGCCATCCGCGGCCCGCACCGCTCGAAGCGACCCGACGACGTGCTCTCGGAGGCGCGCGAGCTGATCGGCGCGGGCGTGCGGGAACTGGTGATCGTCGCCGAGGACTCGACGGCCTGGGGGCGCGACATGGGGCTCGAGCTCGACGCGCTCGTGCGCTCGCTCGCGGACCTCGACGGCGAGCACAAGGTGCGCGTGATGTACGCCTATCCCAATCGCTTTCCGTGGGGACTCGCGGACCTGCTCGCGAATCACCCGCGCGTGGCGCGCTACCTCGACATTCCCGTGCAGCACATCGCCACGCCCGTGCTGCGTGCGATGCGGCGCGCGGGCTCCGGCGATCAGGTGCGCAAGCTCCTCGACCGCCTGCGCGCACAGGTGCCCGGCATCACGCTGCGCACGACGGTGCTCGTCGGCTTCCCCGGCGAGACCGAGCAGGACGTGGACGAGCTGTGCGCGTTCATCCGCGAGTACCGACTCGCGCGGCTCGGCGCGTTCACGTACTCGCACGAGGAAGGCACGCCGGGCTTCGACTTGCCCGCGCGCGTGAGCGACCGACAAGCCAAGGCGCGCCAGCGCGCGGTGCTCGCGGCGCGCGACGAGGTGCTGCGCGCGGAGCAGGGCGCGCTCGTGGGCACGGAGTTCGACGTGGTGATCGACGAGAGTTCTCCGGCGCGAGGTGCGCCGAACGTCGCACGCGGCGACATGGATGCGCCCGAGGTCGATCTCGTGACGCTGGTCGGGGGTCGCAAGCTCGCCGTCGGCAAGCGAGTGCGCGTCAAGGTCGAGGGTCTCGACGCCGAGTCGAACCTGATCGCCAAGGTGGTGCGCGGCTGATGGCTTCCGGCGTCTTCGCGCACTGGCCCAATCGCATCACCGCGATCCGCTTCGCCGGCGCGGTGGCGCTGTTCGTGCTGCTCGCGCGCGTGGGAGACGCGACCGCGGAAGAGCTCGCGGCGCGGCGCGGCGAGATGCACGCCTGCCTGTGGCTCTTCGTCGCCGTCGCGCTGTCCGACATCCTCGACGGCTGGCTCGCGCGACGCGGCAATCACATCACGGCCTTCGGGCGCATCGCCGATCCCTTCGTCGACAAGGTGCTCGTGATGGGGGCGATGATCTACCTGGCGGTCTTGCCTTGGTCGCGCGAGTTCTTCCCCGCTTGGATCGTCGTGGTCGTGCTCTCGCGCGAATTCCTCGTCACGGGCATTCGCGGCTACGTCGAGAGCCTCGGACACGCCTTTCCGGCCGACTGGTTCGGCAAGGTGAAGATGCTCGTGCAGTGCTGGGCGATCGGGATTCCCGTGGGCATGCAGGCGTTCGAGCTGTCGGAGATCGCGCGCGAGCGCTGGGCGGCGGCGGGACACACGCTGGTGTGGCTCACGCTCCTCACCTCGGTCGGCTCCGGGCTCTCCTACGTCTTCAAGGCTCGCAAGTTCCTCTCGGGAGACGCGCGATGAACTGGTTCAAGCTCGGACTCGTGTCCTGCGGCTATCTCGGTTGCTCGCCGTTCGCGCCCGGCACCGTCGGCACGCTCGGCGGCGTGGTGATCGCGTGGGCGCTCGCGGGGCAGGAGCACTACCTCGCGCTCAGCCTGACCGTGGCGGCCGTGCTCTACCTCATCGGCCGCTCGCTCGGCGACTGGGCGGAGGCCTATGCGGGGGAAAAGGACCCGGGGATCTTCGTGCTCGATGAGGTGATCGGCTACCTGATCACGATCGCGTGGACCGGCGGGCCGAGCTACCTGTCGCTGGCGCTGGCGTTCTTCGTGTTCCGCTTCTTCGACATCTTCAAGCCCAAGCTGGCGCGACGCATGGAGAAGCTCGGCGGCGGGGACGGCATCTTGCTCGACGACGTGGTCGCGGGCGTCTACGGGCTCGTGCTCGTGATGCTCCCCGCGCGCCTGTTGCTCCCCAACCTGCCGTGGCTGGCGGAGGTGCGCTGACATGGCGACACGACGAAAAGGGGCGAGCGAAGAACGCGGATCGGGCGGACTGCCGATCTGGATGCGCTTCACGCTCTCGATGACGGTCGCGCTGACCGTCGTCTCGTCCGCCGCGGGTTTCTTGCTCTACACGGCGGCGGGGCAGGTGAGTGCGAATGTGCAGCAGCAGTCGATGGTGGTCGCGGCCGAGCTCACGGCGCCGGTGACGCAGGCCACGGTCGAGCGCCAGCGGGCGATCTCCGAGCGCGAGATCTACCTCGCGCTCGAGCAACAGGCCGCGAAGGACGCGGTCACGTCGGCCAAGGAGTTCCCCGAGAGCGGCGACTCGCGCTACGAGAGCCTGCGCCGCGCTTTTCAGAACTACCAGTACGGCCAGCGCGACGCCTTCAAGGCCGCGCGCGAGGCGCGCGAGCAGCGCTACCGCGAGTTGGGCGCCGTCGAGACGTGGAAGCAGGTCGGCAAGACGACCGAGCACGCGTCGGGCGCGGTGCTCGAGGCCGCCGTGACCTACGCGGATGGTTCCAACGGAGTGATCTTCAAGCATCAGGGCCGCGAGGGCGCGCCGGTGTTCCTGCTCCTGCCGGACGTCGCGAACGTCGCCGATCGCAGCTTGCTCGGTCTGGTGATCGGCATCACGTTCGTGATCATTCTCGTCGGTGCGATGGTGTCGGTGTGGGTTGCCAGTCAGGTCTCCCGACCGATCACGCGCATCGTCGAAGACGTGCGCCAGATCGCCGCCGGCGACCTCGACCACCGCGTGGTGGCCGATGCGGGCGGCGAGGTCGGAATGCTCGCGCGTGCGATCGATCGCATGACGAGGAGCCTCGCGGAGGCGCGCGACAACGAAGTTGAGCTCGAAGTGCGCCAGCGCGAGCTGCAAGTCGCCGGCGAAGTGCGCGAGCAATTGCTGCCTCAGTCGATGCCCGTGCGCGCGGGATACGACTTCGGGCACCTGCACCTCGCCTCGTCCGGCCTGTGCGGCGACTTCCTCGACTACATCGAAGCGGGCTTTGGCGGAGCGATCGGCTTGCTCGTGTGCGAGGTGTCGGGCAAGGGCCTGCCGGGCGCGATCGTCGGCGCCACCGCTCGTTCGTACCTGCGCTCGGCGCTCGCCGAGGGTGGTGAGCTCAAGGCCGCGCTCTCGGGCGCGAATCGCGCGCTCGCCCGCGATGTGCGGCGCGGCATGGCGGTGACGTCGCTCTTCGCGTCGCTCGATGCCGCGCAGGGCATCGCGACGGTCGCGTGCAGCGGTCACAAGGTGCCGCTGATCCGTTTCACGGGCGAGGATCGCAAGGTGCGCGTCGTGCATCCCGAGGGCATCGCGCTCGGCTTCGACAAGGGCCCGGTGTTCGACAGCAAGCTCGAACTCGCGTTGGTGCCGGTCGACAAGGGCGATCGGCTCGTGCTCGTCAACTCCGGCGCCGTCACGATCGTGAATGCCGACGGGGTCGAGCTCGGCGAGAAGGGCCTGTACAGCCTCGTGATGAAGCACGGAGCGCTGCCGACCGAGCAGTTCCTCGCCAAGCTGCGCGCAGCGTTGCTCGCGCATGCGGGCGACGCGCCGCGCGAGCGCGACATCTCCATCGTCACCGTGAGTCGGACCTGACCCATGCAAGTGCGCGAATTCCAAGCTCTGATCGAGCGCATCTACTTCGAGCGCGACTGCGCGCGCGGCCTCCACGGCACGCACATGTGGTTCTGCGAAGAAGTGGGGGAACTGACGCGCGCTCTGCGCCGCAATCGCAAGGAAGAGCTCGAGGGCGAGTTCGCCGACGTGCTGGCGTGGCTCTCCACGCTGGCTTCGATGTCCGGCATCGACCTCGAGGCCGCCGCGCGCAAGAAGTACGAGCACGGCTGCCCGCGCTGCAAGTCCGCGCCGTGCGCCTGTCCCTGAGGCGCGAACCGTGGCACGCGCGTCGAAGACAGACGCGCGGGAGCTGACGCTCTTCGAGGTCGGACCCGCGCCCGCGCCCCCTGCCGCGCTGTACGCGGAGGTCGCGCTCAACCGGCCGGTCGTCGTGCAGTTCACCTACTCGGTGCCCGACGAGCTCAGCTCGCGAGTCGTGCCCGGCGTGCGCGTCGCGGTGCCCTTCGGCGCCGAGCGCGAGGTCGGCGTCGTCACGGCGATCGCTCGCGAGTGCGCGCTGGAGCGAGTGCGGCCGATCGCGGCGCTGCTCGACGAGGAACCGCTCGTGAGCGCGGACTTGCTCGCGCTCACGCGCTGGATCGGCGAACGCTACGCCTGCTCGTGGGGCGAAGCGCTGCACGCGGTCCTGCCGGCGGCGCTCAAGCGCGAGCGCGAAAGCGCGAAAGTGATCGTGGCGTCGCCGGTGCCGGGCATCGGGGCGCAGGAGCTCGCGCAGCTCGAGGAGCGAGAGCCCAAGCAGCACCGCATGTTGCGCACGCTGATCGACATCGGCGGCCGCATCGAGCTGCGCGAGCTGTGCCGCAAGCTCAACTTGAGCGACTCCGCCGCGCGCACGCTGCACCGGCGCGGTTGGATCCGGCTCGAGAAGGTCGAGGTCGACGCCGACGAGCTCGAGACGTCGCGCGCCTCGCGACCGCGGCCGACGAGCTTGCATCCCGCCCAGCAAGCGGCGCTCACGGCGCTGCTCGAGCCGCTCCTTGCGGGACGTCATGGCGCGTTTCTCCTGCAGGGCGTGACGGGCAGCGGCAAGACCGAGGTCTATCTCGCGCTCATCGAGCGCGCGCTCGCGCTCGGACGCGGCGCGATCGTGCTCGTGCCGGAGATCGCGCTCACGCCCCAGACGGTCGGTTGGTTCCGAGCGCGCTTCGAGAACGTCGCGGTCCTGCACTCGCGCATGACCGATGCCCAGCGGCTGCGCATGTGGCGGCGCGTGCAGCGCGGGGAGGCGCGGGTCGTCGTCGGCGCGCGATCGGCGCTGTTCGCCCCGATGGATCGAATCGGCGTGATCGTGGTCGACGAGGAGCACGAGCCGTCGTTCAAGCAGGGCTCGACGCCGCGCTACCACGCGCGCGACGTCGCGATCGAGCGTGCGCGTGAGAGCGCCGCGGTGTGCGTGCTCGGGTCGGCGACTCCTTCGCTCGAGAGCTGGTCGGCCGCGCAGGTCGGCACGCTGACGCGACTCTCGATGCCCGAGCGCATCAGCGGCCATGGCTTCCCCGTGATCGAGGTGGTCGACATCCGCTCCGAGCCCTCGGGCCCGCAGGGGCACAAGCTCTTCTCGCGGCGGCTGCTGCTCCTGCTGCGGGAAGCGCTCGAGCGCGGCGAGCAGGCGATCCTGTTCCAGAACCGGCGCGGCTTCGCGCCCGTGCTGTGGTGCCCCGGCTGCAAGGAGACGTTGCGCTGCAAGCGCTGCGACGTCGCGCTCGCATGGCACCAGCGCATCGGCCGCATGGTGTGCCACAGTTGTTGCGAGGAGCGGCGCTCGCCGAAGGCCTGCCCCGTGTGCACGCGTCCGGGCATGCGCTTCGTCGGCGCCGGCTCCGAACGCATCGAGCTCGAGATCCAAAAAGTGGCGCCGCAGGCGCGCGTGCGCCGCATGGACTCCGACACGATGCGGCGCCGCGAGGACTACGAGGACACGCTCTCGGCCTTCGGACGGGGAGAGATCGACGTGCTCGTCGGCACGCAGATGATCGCCAAGGGGCTCGATTTCCCGCGCGTGACGGTGGTGGGGATCATCTCCGCGGACGGAGCGTTGCACTTGCCCGATTTCCGCGCCGCGGAGCGCACGTTCCAACTGATCAGTCAGGTCGCGGGCCGCGCGGGTCGCGGCGACCTCCCGGGTCGCATCGTCGTGCAGACCATGTCGCCGCAGCATCCTTCGATCGTGCGCGCTGCGGCTCACGACCACGATGGCTTCGCGAGGCACGAGAGCGCGCTGCGTGCCGAGCTCGGCTATCCGCCCCACGGCAGGCTCCTGCGCCTGCTGTACGAGGATCCGAGCGAAAAACTCGTGATCGACGCCTCCGACGCGGCGGGGGAGTTCCTGCGCGAGAAACTCGCCGACAGCGAGGCCGTCGTGCTCGGGCCCGCACCCGCGCCGATCGCGATGGTGCGCGAGCGCCACCGCCGCCACCTGCTGCTGAAGTTTCCCTCCGCTGCCGCGCAGGTCGAGCAGGTGCTCGCGGCCGTGCGCAAGCTCGGCGATTCGGGCGCCAAGCTGCGCGCGACCGTCGACGTCGATCCCGTGTCGCTGTTCTAGACCTTCAGCGCCGCGCGCGCGGCAGGAGGACGAGTCCGGCGTCGAACAGCGCGTCGTCACGCTCCCGCGTGCAGCCGACGGCGAGCACGTTGCGACCCTGCGTCAGCGCTGAGCGCGCATCGTCGGTGAGCTTCCACAGCAGCGTGCCAGCGGCTCCGCTCGCGACGCGCGCCGCGAACACGCCGTTGATCCAGACCTCGGCCTCGCCGATCAAGCGCAGCGAGAGTCGCACGTCGTCGGGAGGCACGCTCGCAAGCTCGAACGAGCGGCGCAACCACAGCGAGCGTTCACTCCAAGGCGCGCGGATGCCGTCGCAGCTTGCCTCCGGCGCGCCGAACGCTCCCCTTGCGCGGGCCCAGTCCGCGGCATCGAACTCCAGACCCTGCCAATCTCGAGCGGGCGCGTTAGCGGTCCAACTCCACTCGTGCGCGCCGCTGCGTGCGTCCGGCACGAGTGGCTGGCCGAGGGCGACGGGCGCGGGCGCCCACGTGAGCGGACCCTTCGCGCCGCGCGCAAACCAGTGGTTCCACACTGCCTCGTCCGCCAGCGCGCTCAGGTACGCGCCGCACTCGCGCAGCGGCGTCGAGCGTCCGTCGGTCCCGGCGCTGGCGCTCGCTTCCGTTCGTGCGGGCATGAGCCCGAGCTCCAGCGCGGCATCCCACTCGCGCGCGACGGGCGAGGGGAAGGCGTCGGGCGCACAACGCGCAAGCTCGACCGCCTGCGCTTGCGCGAGCCGCAACAGGTCCTGCGAACGCTGGACGCTTCCCATCCGACCGCTGAGTCGCGCCGCCGCGCCGAGCGCGAGGATCGACGTCTCGCGGGTGCGAGGATCGAGCTCTTGGCTTCGCGCGGGCAGGACGTCGTCGGCCAAGTGCCGCGACCAAGTCGAGAGCTGCTTCCAGTAGCGGGCGGCGAACTCGACACGACCCTCGCGTTCGCAGATGGCCGCGGCGAGCAAGATCAGGTGCGCGCAGTCGGACGCAGTGTGGGCGATCGAAGCCGCCTCGGGAAGCGCGGGGCCCAGCGCGTGCGGAAACGTCCCCAGATCACAGGGTGGAAAGGGGTTCGCCCAATCGCTCGCGGCGGAACGCTCGAGCAGCGGCACGAGCAGGGCCTTGGCGAGGTCGCTCGAGAGCAGCAACTGTTGCGGCGCGAACTCGACGAGGGCGTCGATCCCGGAGATGGCGTGGCCCGAGGCCTCGCCGCGCGTGAAGAGCAGCGGTCGCCCGTTGGCGTCCGCGCACAGCGCGCTCTGGCGGCGCCCGCGGAGGTACTCTTCTTGGCAGCGCCGCGTCGCTTCCGGGCCGATCGACGCACACAGCGAAGCGGCGAGCTCGTCATCGAACTTGGCGCAGCGCTCGATCAGCTGCGTCCCGACTGCATCGGCCGCCTGCAAGAGCGCCGCCGCGTCCGCCGCGTCGCGTCGCCAGTAGGGCGCCAGCCATTCCTCGCACCAGCGCACGGACCACGGCTCGTCGTAGGCGAAGAGCGCGCGCGCGACGACCGGCGTCTCGCGACTCCTCGCGGTCACGTACCCCGCTCCACCGCGACCCTCGAGCCGGATCGAGAGCGCGCTCGCGCTGTCGGCCGCGGGGCGCGGCTCGAGAAACTCCGGCGCTACCTCCGCGCGGCGTCGCTCGACGAACGCGCGCCGCAGCTCGGCAGCCGGTCCGAAGTTCGCGCGCACGAGAGCTCCCGCGCGAGCGCTGACGAGCACTTGTCCGCAGGAGAGCCGCTCGCTCGACGCGGTCGCGCTCGCCATGGGTGCATCGAGCGCCAA
>VGZD01000099.1 GCA_016872715.1 Planctomycetota bacterium | reverse complement strand
CGTCCGGCGGCGCCCCCGCCCCGCGTGCGTCCACACCCGCCCCGCGTGCTTCCACACCCGCCCCGCGTGCGTCCACTTCCGCTCCGCAGGCCGCGTCGGCTCCGAGCGTCGGGAAGTCGAGCGCCCCCGCTCGCGCGCCGACCTTCACGACTCCCAAGGTGCAGGCGGCCGCGAAGTCGCCCGCCGGCTACGTCGCGCCCGCGGCTGCTGCGCCCGCGAGCGCGGCGCCGAAGAGCGCGGCGCCAAAGAGCGCGCCGGTGTTCAGCGGCTCGCGCGGCGCCGGCGCGCACGTCATCGGCGGCGCGCTCACGCCGACCGAGATCCAAAAGCTCATGGAGCACGCCGGCGCTGGCTGTCCGCTCGGCCCGTGCAAGGGCTGCTCTCACCAGAACGTCGCGACGGGCGCGTGCAACGCCTGAAGTGACCACGCAATCCTTTTCCACACTCATTTCGGAACTGATCCAACATGGCAACTGAGAACCTGGTCGCCCTCGGCATGATCGAGACCAAGGGCCTCGTCGGCGCGATCGAAGCGGCCGACGCGATGTGCAAGGCCGCGAAAGTCACACTGCTCGGCCGCTACGAGAAGTCCGGCGGCGGCCTCGTCACCGTGATGGTGCGCGGCGAAGTCGGCGCGGTGAAGGCCGCGGTCGAGGCAGGTGCGGCCGGAGCGCGGCGCGTCGGCGAGCTCGTCGGCACGCACGTGATCCCGCGGCCGGCGATCGACCTCGCGGACTTCCTGCCTCCGGCGGACGAGAAGAAGAAGTGAGCATCAGGCCGCCCGCACCGCGCATTGCGTGAGGTCCCATGTCTGTGCGTTCCACTCCGGCGATCGAGCTGCGCGGCGCGGTGGTCATCGACCACATGCAGCCGCAGTTCGCGGCCACGGTCGCGGCTGCGAGCGACGGCTACTTCCCGGTCGTGGGGGAGAGCGCGTTTTGGCTCGAGGCTCGCCCCGGCATCGTGATCAATCGCCTGATGGACGTGGCGCTCAAGCGCTGCCGCGTCACGCCCGGCGCGCTGGTCACCGAGCGCAGCTACGGCACGCTCGAAGTGCACGGCCCCGATCAGGGGCAGGTGCGCGAGGCGGGGCGGCTGATCCTCGAGGCGGCCGGGGTCGGCTACGCAGACGGACTGCGGCCCAACGTGCTCACCGACGAGATCATCCGGCAGGTCGACAGCCACCACGCGATGCTGATCAATCGCACGCGCAACGGCATGCTGCTGCTCGCGCAGGACACGCTCTACACGCTCGAGGTGAATCCGGCCGTGTGGGTGCTGCTCGCCGCGAACGAGGCCGAAAAAGCCGCCCCGATCCGCATCGTCGGCCTTGGCGCGCACGGCGCGGTCGGTCGTCTGCGCCTGGCGGGGACGGATGCGGAGATCGACGCCGCGGTCGCCGCCGTGCACCGCGCGCTCGCAGGGATCGCTGGCCGCGACAACGTGGGAGTCGACTAGTGTTCCTCGGTCGCGTCGTCGGTGAAGTGTGGGCCACGCGCAAGGCGTCGGACCTCGATGGCAAGCGCCTGCTCGTGATCGAGGCGCTCGACGAGCGTCGCGAGCCCGGCGCGTCCAAGGTCACGCCCGTGATCGCGGCCGACCCGCTCGGCGCGGCCTTCGGGCAGCGCGTGATCGTCGCCTTCGGCAAGGCCGCGCGCGTCGCCTGCGGCGGCGACGGCGACTACGCGTTCGAGGCCGCGGTGGTCGGCATCGTCGACGAGCTCGACGCGCCGCTCGCGCCCGCGCACTGGATGCACAACCCCGGCGGCGGCGAGCCGCTCGCGCGCTCGCCGCGCAAGCAGTGGAGCTAGCGATGCTGCTGGGAACCGTCGTCGGTCAGGTCTGGTCGAGCGTCAAGGACCCCTCGCTCTCCGGCTGCCGCTTTCTCTTGATCCAGCCCTACACGCGCGACGGCAAGCACAACGCGGAGACGTTGATCGCGGTCGATCCGCTCGGCGCCGGAGTCGGCGAGCGCGTGCTGGTCGTGTTCGGGCGCGCGGCGCGCCACGTGATCGGCAAGGGGCACGACATCGGATTCCAGACGGCCGTGGCGGCGATCATCGATCGCGCCGAGTTGTGCGACGGAGCCTCGGTCGGACCGACCGCGGCACAGGATCGACCTGCAGCGCTCGCGCGCCAAGGGAACAAGGCATGAATCGCAACGATCTCAATCCGGACCTGCGCGACGACGTCGCGCTCGAGCCGTGCATCGGCCTGCTCGAGCTCTCCTCCGTGGCGCGCGGCGTCGAAGTCGCCGACGCGGTGCTCAAGGAAGCCGCCGTCGAGCTCCTCTTCGCGACGCCGGTGCAGCCGGGCAAGTACGTGCTGCTCTTCACGGGCGCGGTGCTCGACGTGCGCTCGAGCGCGCGCCGCGGAGCCGAACTCGCCGGTGCCGACCTCGTCGACCAGCTCGTCATTCCGCAGGTGCACGAGCAGGTGATCCCGATGCTGCGCCGCAAGGGCGGTCGCATCAGCGGCCAGCTCGATGCCGTCGGCGTGATCGAAACCACCACCGTGGCGAGCGCGATCGTCGCCGCCGACGTGGCGCTCAAGACGGCCTCGGTCGACCTGATCGACCTGCGCGTCGCCAACGGGCTCGATGGCAAGAGTTTCTTCGTGCTCACGGGTTCGCTCAGCGACGTGCGCTCGGCGATCACCGCCGGCGCCGGACAGGCGGGGACCAGCGGGCTGCTCGCGCGCGAAGTCGTGATTCCCCGCCCGCATCCCGAGCTCACGCAGCACCTCTAGGCGCGGCGCGCGAACCCCGTGGCAAACCAGCGGCTCTACACCGAGGCGGACGTGCGCGCGATGCCGCGCGGCGCGCGGCTCGTGCTCGGTGCTGGAACGCTCGCGACACCCTCGGCGCTCGACGCGGCCCACGAGCTCGGCATCGCCGTGCTGCGCGGCGAGCTCGCGCTGCCGAGCGCCGCGTCTCCCAAGGCGAACTCCGCAGGCTGCGGTTGCGGCAGCCGCTGCACGCCGGGCGGCTGCACCTGGTCCAAGATGCTCTCCAGCGACGCCACCTACGTCGTCGTCGTGTCCGACGGCCGTGCCACGGTCGCTCGCATGACCCCCTCGGGCCCCGTGCCCTTCGCGTGAACCATGACTCGCTTCCTCACCAGTGAAGATGTCCGGCGCGCGAACTCGCGCGTGATCGAGGTCGACGAAGGCACGATCGTCACCGCGCAGGCGCAGGACACGGCGCGCGAGGCCGGCATCGTGATCCAGCACCGCAGCGGTTCGTCCTACGCCGAGCCCGCGCCGAGCCGCGGTCCGGATGCGAGCCTGGCCCAGCGCTCGCTGCCGCACCTGCCCGAGCCGCCGATGGAAGGCGAGTTGCAGAGCTTCACCGGCGTGGTCGTGACGGCGGCCGGACGCAACCGGCCCGGCGTGCTCTCGGAGATCACCGCCGCGATCGCGAGCTCGCAGGCGAGCATCCTCGACATCTCGCAGAAGGTCGTCGAGGGCTACTTTCACATCGTGCTGATGGTCGAGCTGCCTCCGGGCTCGGGCTTCGCCCAGATGAAGTCGACGCTCGAGTGCATGGGCGGCCCCGACGACTATGTCGTGCGCGTGATGCACGAGCGCGTGTTCCGTTTCATGCACCGCGTCTAGGCGCGCGCCCCAAGACCACCGATCGAGCGCGACCATGCCGTTCACCGACCGCGAGATCCTCGAGACCGTCCGCATGATCGAGCTCGAGACGCTCGACATCCGCACGATCACGCTGGGCATCAACCTGCTCGACTGCGCCGACCCCGACCCCGAGAGCGCCTGCGAGAAGATCTACACCAAGATCGTGCAGCACGCGCGCAACTTGCAGGCCGTGGGCCGCGGCATCTCGGAGGACTACGGCATCCCGATCGTGAACAAGCGCATCGCGACCACGCCGATCAGCTTCGTCGCGGCCGCGAGCGCGACCGACGACCTCGTGCCGTTCGCGCGCGCGCTCGACGCGGCCGCCAAGGAGTGCGGCGTCGATTTCATCGGCGGCTTCACGGCCTACGTGCACAAGGGCTTCACGCACGCCGACGACGCGCTCTTTCGCTCGATCCCGCGCGCGCTGAAAGAGACGGCGCACGTGTGCTCGTCGGTGTCGCTCGGCACGACCAAGGCCGGCATCAACATGAACGCGGTGGCGCGTTTCTCGGACGTGATCCTCGAGACCGCGCGGCTCACGGCCGATCAGGGCGGACTGGGATGCGCCAAATTGGTGTGCTTCTGCAACGCCGTCGAGGACAACCCGTTCGTCGCGGGCGCCCACATCGGCACGGGCGAGCCGGAGACGGTCGTCAACGTCGGCGTCAGCGGTCCGGGCGTCGTGCGCGCCGCGATCGCGAAGCTCGGGCCCGAGCCCGACTTGCTCGCCGTCGCGGAAACCGTCAAGCGCACGGCCTTCAAGATTACGCGCATGGGCGAGCTCGTCGGCCGCGAGGCCGCGCGCCGCCTCAACACGACCTTCGGCATCGTCGACATCAGCCTCGCGCCCACTCCGGCGGCGGGAGACTCGGTGTCCGACATCCTCGAGCTGATCGGCGTCGATCGCACGGGCGCTCCCGGCACGACGGCGGCGCTCGCGCTGCTCACCGACGCCGTCAAGAAGGGCGGCGCGATGGCGAGCTCGTCGGTCGGCGGGCTCTCGGGCGCGTTCATTCCCGTCAGCGAGGACGCCGGCATGATCGAGGCCGTGCGCGTGGGCGCCCTGAGCCTCGCCAAGCTCGAGGCCATGACCAGCGTGTGCTCGGTCGGCCTCGACATGGTGGCGGTGCCCGGCGACACGAGCGCGGCCACGCTCACGGGGATCATCGCCGACGAGATGGCGATCGGCATGGTCAATGCCAAGACGACCGCGGTGCGCATCATTCCGGTGCCGGGCAAGGGTCCGGGCGAGACGGTGGAGTGGGGCGGCCTGCTCGGCACGGCGATCGTGCAGGACCCCGGCAAGTTCTCCTGCGCCATCCTGCATCGCCGCGGCGGGCGCATCCCCGCGCCGATTCAGAGCTACAAGAACTAGGTCGCGCGGCGCGCGCGGCAGGCCGGTGGAAAAAAATTCCATGCGCGGGGCCCACGCCGCCGCCGCGTGCCGTTTTCGAGCCTGAGTCGAACCTGAGTCGAGCCTGGGTCGAGCGTGCGTCGAGCGTGCGTCGAGCCCAAATCCGGCCAGAATCGAGCCAGAATCGAGCCCGAATCGGTCCTGAAGGAGGCCTGAGTCGGGCTCGCTGCGCGGAAGCGTGGCCTGCGCACCTTTCGCGCTCAAGGGCCCGGGACGTGGCTCCGACAACTCAGCAGCGATCCACACCCCTTTGGACGTGCCACGCGAGACCCCACCGTGAGCGAGCCGATCCTCTTCGTCGACGACACGCCTCAGACGCTCGACCTGCTCGTGTGCATGTTCGCGGGCAGCTTCGACGTGCATGCGGCGCGCTCGCCCGAAGAGGCCCTCGAGCTGTGCGAGTCGCGCGGGCCGTTCGCGGTCGTCCTGAGCGACTACCACATGCCGGGGACGCGCGGCAGCGAGCTCCTCGCGCGCATCCACGCGCGTTCGCCGCAGACCGTGTCGATGCTGCTCACGGGCATGGCGGAGCTCGACATGGCCGTCGAAGCGTTGCACCAAGGCGGTGTGTTCCGCTTTCTGGAGAAGCCCTGTTCGCGCGCGAGTCTCGCGGCAGCGCTCGAGGACGCCCTCGTCGAACACCGCCGCCGCGTCGCGGAGCGCGCGCGCGAGGAGGCCCAGACGCGTTCGCGCGCGTTGTTGCAACGCCAAAACGGCCAGCTCGTCGATCGGATTCACGCGCAGATGCGCGCGCTCGCTCGCCTGCAGCGCTTCGTCGGCGACCTCAACTCGTGCGAAACGCTCGAGCTCGTCGCCGAGGCCACCGCGCAGGCGGCGCGCGACGTGTGCGGCGTCGGTTGGACGCGCGTCGAGTTTCGGGTGTTGCCGCGCGGCATGAGCGGCGTGATCGAACGAACCTGCGGCGAGCGCTTCGAGCGAGCGTCCGAGCGCGTCGCGTTCGCGACCGCGGAAGGCGAGCTCGGCGCGCTCGAGTGTTCGAGTGAGGACACGACCGGTCGCGCGCTCGACGCCACGGACCGCGACTTGCTCGCGTCGATCGCCGCTTCGGCCTCCGTCGCGGCGCGCAACGTGTTGCGTCGCTGCGAGCGCGACGAGGCTCAGCAAGCGACGATCTTCGCGCTCGCCAAGCTCGCCGAACAGCGTGACAACGAGACCGGTCGCCACCTCGAGCGCGTCAGCGCCTACTGTCGATTGCTCTCGCTCGGCCTGCGCGAGGCCGGGCACTTCCGCTCCGAGCTCACGGATGCGTGGATCGCGGTGCTCGAGAAGTCCGCGCCCCTGCACGACATCGGCAAGGTCGGGATTCCCGACCAGATCCTCCTCAAGCCCGGCAAGCTCGACGCGGACGAGTGGGAGACGATGAAGCGACACACGACCATCGGCGCGGACACGCTGCGCAGTGTGCTCGCGAGCGCGGGCGAGCAGCCGTTCCTGACGGTCAGCATCGAAATCGCGTGGTGCCACCACGAACGCTGGGATGGCGACGGCTATCCGCGCGGCCTTCGCGGCGACGCGATTCCGCTCTCGGCGCGCATCCTCGCGCTCGCCGACGTGTACGACGCGCTGACGAGCGAGCGACCCTACAAGGCGGCGTGGACGCACGCGGCGGCGGTCGAGTTCATCGCGCGCGGCGCGGGCGCGCAGTTCGATCCGCGCGTCGTCTCGGTGTTCCTCGAGCGCGGGCGGGACTTCGATCGCGTGCGATCGGAACTCGCCGACGACGTCGAGCAGGGCGCGCCGATCCTGCAGCTCGCGCGGTCCTCCTCGCGCGCGGCCGCGGGCTGAGGCGCGCGGGCGCGCGCGGCGCTACGCTGTGCGCCTGCGGATGCCGAAGTGGAAGCGCACCTTCGCCGCGGTCTGGCTCGCCAACACCGCCACCGCGATCGGGATGATGGCGTTCCTGCCATTCTTCCCGAGCCAGCTCGAACACCTCGGCCTGACCGACCGCTGCGAGATCGCGACGTGGGCCGGCGTGCTCTACGGCGCGGCCCCGCTGTTCGCCGCGCTCTCCAGCCCGCTGTGGGGCGCGCTCGGCGACCGAGTCGGGCGGCGCGTGATGATCCTGCGCTCGATGCTGGCGATCACGCTGTTCGTCGGTGCGATGAGCTTCGCGACGAGCCCCTGGGAACTGCTCTCCCTGCGCGTCGCACAGGGCCTTTTCTCTGGCTTCGTCGCGCCCAGCATCACGCTGGTGAGCGTGCAAGCGCCAGTCGAGGCGCAAGCGCGCGTCAGCGGCTGGCTGCAGACGTCGATGGTGCTCGGCGCGATCGTCGGGCCACTCGTCGGCGAGCTGCTGCGTTCGGAGCTCGGCGTCGGCGAGGTCTACCTCGCAGTGGCCGTGCTCTCGCTCGTGGCGGCGCTGGTCGTGTTCTGCTTTGCGCACGAGGATGCGAACTCGTGGCGCAGCGACGGTCAGGGGCTCACGCCGCCTTGCGCGCTGCGCACGCTCGTGCGCGACGTGCGCGAACTGCGCGGCAACGCGGCGCTGCGCGCCTCGATGCTGCTGCTGTTCTGCCTGCAGTTCGGCATGGGCGCCACCAACCCGCTGCTGGAGTTGCACGTGCGCGACGTCGAGACGTGGCTGAGTTGGGTGGAGCCCTCGACGGCGGCGCTCTACTTCTCGATGTCGGCGGCCAACCTCGTGTCGATGCCGCTGTGGGGGCGATTGGGGGATCGGCGCGGCGCCTACCGGACGCTGCGCAGCTGCGCGGCGCTGTGCGCGGCGGCCTTGCTCGCGCAGGGGCTCGCACCGAACTACGAGGCGTTGCTCTTGTCCCGCGTGCTGTTCGGGGTCGCCATGGCGGGCTCGGCACCGCTCGCCTTCGGAGTCGCCGCGGCGGAGTCCAGCGCGTCCCAGCGCGGGGGCGCCATCGGCGTGGTGTTCGCCGCCCGGGCCTTCGCCATCGCGGTGGCGTCGATGGCCGGCGGAGCGATCAGCGTGTTGGTCGGCGTGCGCGGGCTGTTCCTCGGCTCGGCGGCCCTGCTGGCGCTGTGCTTGGTCGTGCTGCGGCCGCCGCCGAGCGGGGGTGCGGCGGGAGTTGTCCACAATATGTAGGGTGGGGTAGACAGATCGGCCCCTAGGGATAGGATCGCGGCCTCCTCCAGAGGAATCCCCATGCAGCGCCCGCTCCGCATCTACTTCGTCGGTGCCCACTCGACCGGAAAGACCACGCTCGCCCGCTGGGTGCGCGACCAATACGGGCTGCCGATGATCTCGGAGGTGGCGCGCGGCGTGCTCGCCGAGATGGAAGAGCACCTCGACGCCATGCGCTCGCGGCTCGATGTGGTCGACCGTTACCAAAGCGAGGTCTTCGAGCGACAGATCTCGGCGGAGGCCCAGCAGCGGGGCTCGTTCGTCTCCGACCGCGCCTTTTGCAACCTCGCCTACGCAGCGCAGCACGCGCGCGTGCTCAACCAACTCGCCACCGATCCGCGCCTTGCGAGCTACATCGACTCGGTGAAGGACGGGCTGGTGTTCTTCCTGCGCCCGCACCGCGAGCTGCTCGCCGAGGACGGCGTGCGCGCCGGCGTCGCATGGGAAGAGGTCCTGCGCATCGACGGCATGGTCAAGCTGATGCTCGAGATGTTCGCCATCCCCTACATCCCGGTCGACTGCCTCCCGATGCAGGAGCGCGTGCGGCTCTTGGAGCGCGTGTTCTCGCTCGCCGGACTCGAGCCGGGCCACGCGGAACTCGCGCCCCACGAGCTCGTTCCGCGAGCCGCCGGTGCGACGCCGCACGCGCGCGAGTCGAACGGCAACGGCAACGGCGCGCGCCGCGAGCCCAGCCGCGCTCTCTGAGCGAAGCGAGGCGACGCCCTCGAGCGGCCTTCGCGCTAGGATTCCGCGCCCCCCGCCCGCCGCTTGGGCGCTCGAGGGATCGACGCACCTCCTCCCAACCTCCGTCCATCCGCGGACCCCGCATGTTCCAACCGCTGCTGCTCCTCACTCTGCGCGCGATCTCCCACGCCATCGAGGTCGTTCCTCCGCCCGCGGAAGCCCTCGTCCTCGCCCCGCTCTCCCAAGACGCCGCCGCCTTGCCCGCGCCGCAGTGGAAGGGCAACGTCTCGGCCGGTTTCGTGCTGACGGACGGCAACTCGAAGATGCGCCAAGCCAACGTCAGCGCCGACGCGACGCTCAAGCGCGAGAAGGACGCCTTCACGCTCGGTTTCCTGTGGGTCTACGCGGAAAACAACGCCACCGGCAACGGCTGGGTCCTCACCGATCGCAAGACGTTCGGCCGCGGCAAGTACGACTACTTCATCGCCGAGAAGTCCTACGTCTACGGCTTGGCGACGGCGGAAAACGACTTGCGCCAGTCGATCGCACTGCGCTGGACCGCCGGTGCCGGGGTCGGTCACCAGTACGTCGACACGGACGCGTGGAAGTTCGCGGTGGAAGCGGGTTTCGCGCACCTCGACACGCGCTACAAGAGCGCGTCCAACACCTCCGACGTGACGGTGCGCGGCTCGACCAACGTGGCCCACCGGGCGAGCGACACGTGGAGTTTCGCGCACGTCCTCGAAGTCTACCCCTCCGTCGAGGACGCCCACGACGTGTACGGCCGCTCTCAGTTCACCGCGGATGCGAAGCTCAGCGAGAACATGCTCGCTTCGTTCAAGTGGGTGCTCGACTACGACAACACGCCCGTGCCGGGCAAGGAGCGCGTCGACAACCGCTACCTGTTCTCCATCGGCTGGAAGTTCTGATGTTCCGACGGTCCTCGCGAGGCTCCGTGGGGGCTTGGCTAGTGCGGTAATGCCGCGACCAGCGCGTCGCGCTGGGCTTCGGCGAGCACGCGGCGCAGGTGCGCACCACCGATCCGACTCGGTCGCAGGGCGGTGTTGTGCTCGCTGAACAGCTCGAGCTCGCGCACGCCAAACCACAGTTCGGGCGAGGGAGAGTCCGAGGGTTGCGCGCGCCACGCATGGTGCGCGTCCCTCGCACAGCCCTCCAGACGGTTGAGCTCGCTCGCGAGCGCAGCGAGGTCGGGGCGCGGCAGTGGCGAGCGGCTCGGCAGGTCGAACCACGAGAGCGTGCTGATCGCGAAGCGCGCCAGCGTGCCCTGTGCGGTCTCCTGCGAGAACAGCACGCGGTCGCGCGGCGTGGAGCCGAACAGCGCGTGTCGGCCCGGCGCGCCCGCGGCGAACTGGCTCGATTGGGCGGTCCAGATCGTCCAGTCGAGGTGCACGAGGTCGTCGCGCGAGCAGGCCGCGAGTTCCGTGCGTTCGGCGCTCGCGCGCGCGACGCGCTCGCCCCACACGGCGCGCCACGGCTCGAGGTCGCCCGTGAGCAGCGTCGGCAGGAGCTCGAGCAAGCGCTCCGTCGCGAGCTGGTGTCGCCCGAGCGAGTCGCGTCCGGCGAGCTCGGACGCGATGGGGGACAGCGCGGGGTCCGCGTAGGAACCGACGATCGCGTCGACGGCGAGCGCGCGTTCGCTCGGGAACGCGAACAGGTCTCCGGCGCGCGCGACGTCGAGCAGCTCCGACTCGAGTTCGAGCGCGCGCCGCGGGTGGCGCACCGCGAACAACGCGCACAGCCCATCCGTGTCGTAGTGGTCGTTCGCGATCGCGACGCAACCGCGGGCTAGCTCGGCACGCAGCGACGGTGGGAGCCGGGCGAAGAGCAGCGCCGAGCCCGTCGAGAGATCGTGGCGCAGCTCCCTCGGCGTGCGATTTCCCCTCCAGTGGCTCAGGTTGAGTCCCGGTGAGTCGAAGGAGCCGTCGACCGAGATCACGGGCTCGCGCGGCGCTTCGCTCACGATGCGGACGGGAAGCTCCATGGCGCGCGCTCGCGTCGCGGCGCTCAGTGCACGTCGGCGGGCTCGAGGTTCGGCTGCTGCTGCACGAGCTCTTGCCACTTCTTCAGACGGCGCAGGTTGTCGGTGGAGTCGCGCTTGGCGATTTCGCGGACGGCGCGCTCGTCGGCCGAAATGTCGGTGCGCGCCAGCGCTTCGACGGCGCGCACGTTCGCCTGCGTGTACAGGTACTCCACGCGGTCGTACTCGCGCTTCAGGTAGTAGTGCAGCATGACCGCCGTGTCGTTGAGGAAGTTGGGGTCCTTGGGGTCGATCTCGAGCGAGCGTTCGTAGGCGGCGAAGGAGCGAGCCCACAGGTCCGCGAGCAACTCGGGGTCGGGCTTCGCGCCGCGCTTGCCGCGCAGGGCGTCGCCTTGGTCGCGCAGGAACAGCCCGAGGTTGTTCCAGTGGCGCGAGACGTCGGGCTCCAGGCGCGTGAAGAGGTCACAGATCATGGCCGCGTCCTCGTTGCGCGGGGGACCCTTCTGCTTCGCGGCGTCCGCGCACCATGCGACGAGACCGTTCAGCACGCCCGTGTTGCGGCCGAGGTCGCCGGCGAGCGTCTGCACGAGGCCCTCGGGATCGGCGCGGCGGAAGTTGTAGAGCGCTTCGATCGCCTCCGCGTAGCGCTGCTGGGAAAACGCCGCGCGGTACACGTAGTACCACGAATTCGCGAAGGCCGGCCACAGCCGCACGGCGTTGCGGAACGACGCCTCGCACTCGGGCCACTTGGCGTTTTCGAACTGCGCGAAGCCGGTCCACCACGAGACGGTCGCATTGCGCGCGTCGTTCTCGCCCGCGCGCGCCGCGAAGCGCTTCGAGCCGTCCTCGCACATGCCGAGGAATTTGGCCGAGCCGAGCACGTTGTAGGCCTGAGGGAAGTTGACGCGCGCAGGGTCCCAGCCGACGGCGGAAGCGAAGCTCGCCGCGGCGGAGGTCATGTCCGACTTCCAGCCGTGCAGGTTGCCGAGTTGCACGTGCACCTCGGCGAGCAGCGCTTGGCGCGGCAGCTGCGTCGGCGTGCCGAGCAGGTTGACCGCGCGCTCGAAGGACGTATAGGTCGACTTCCACAGCGTCTCCTTCGCGGCGGTGTCCTGCTCGGCGACATAGCGGGAGAACCCGATGCGCCCGAGGATCACATGCACGTCGGGATTTTGGCGGTCGAAGGCGAGCGCCTTCTCGGCCGCCTCGCGACCGGCTTCGAGATCTTGGCTGTACCACGCCGCCTCGGCGAGGGCGGTCCACGCGTCTTGAAAACGCGCGGCATCCGTCTTGACGGCGAGCTTGAGGCTGCGCGCCGCATCCTCGAACTGGCTCTGCGTGTACTGACCGGCGCGGTTGTTGGCGATCGCGTCCTTGGCTTGACCGAGGAACGCCATGCCGAACAGGTAGTCGACGAGTCCGGCGGGAGCCCCCGCTGATTTGAGCGCTTCGATTTCGAGCAGGGCGTCGTCGAAGCGCAGCGCCGCGATCCAGCCGCGCGTCTTCCACGCGCGCGTCGTCGGGTTCGGAGCTTGCTCGCACGCGGCATCGAACTCGGCCTGCGCCTCGGCCAGCTTGCCTTGGGCGAGCAGCGCGCGGCCCTTTTCGATGCGCGCTTCGGCGCTCTCTTGAGACAGGCTCGAACGTGCCGCGAGGTGCGCGTCGGGGGTCGACGGAAGCAGCGAGAGGGAGAGCAGCAGGAGGGTGGTGTGCATGGCAGGAACGGACGACTAGTCGCGGGTGGAGAGCGCCAGCTTGCAGCGTGGCACGTAGATTTCGCGGACGGACGGGCGCGCGCCCGGGCCGATGGAGAGCGCGCGCTCGAAGTAGTCGAGCGCGCGGCGAGGGTCACGGACGACGTCGCGCTCCAAATAGTAGATGCCCATGTACTCGTGCGCGTCGCCCCAGGCCTGACGCAGGCGATTGCGGACGCCCTCGTCCAAGTCCGCGGCGGCGAGCTGTCGTTCGCCGAGATGGATGGCGGCGTTCAGCAGCCCGCGCGCGACGTCGGAATCGATGTGCAGGTACTCGATCGCGATCAGCGCGGCGTCCGCCATGGCGCGGATGTCCGTCGGCGCGAGGCGGCTCGCGTCGAGCAGGCTGCGGTAGGCATGCTCGAACTGCTTGCGTGCGCGCTTGCGCAGATCCTCGGCGCGGATGCGGAACTCCGTCTGGAGCCGAGGGCCGATCGGGAGCGCGGCATCGATGCCCGCGCGCTCCTGCAGCGCGAGCAGGCGGCGCGGCTCGCGGATGCGTCCGTCGGCCGCGAGCGCGAGCTCCTCGGACTCCGCGTGCGAACGTTCGGCCACCGCGCGGTACACGCGTCCGCAGTCGAGCGCCCACGCTACGACGTCGGGCTCGTAGCGGTGCAGTTCGAGCAGCACGCTGGCCGCCTCCGCGAGCGTTCCGCGGCGTTCGAGCTCGGCGGCCACCGCCGCGAGCCCCGCGACGCCGGAGCGAACGTTGGGCGGGTGCGCGTTCGCCATCGCGCCGCGCTCGAGCCTCTCCATCGAGCGAAAGCTCTCCGCCGCGGCGATGGGATCCCCCTCTTCGAGGTGCGCCCAGCCGACGCCGGCGCGGCAGGCCGCTTCGTTGCGCAGGCATTCCGCGCGCAGGCGCGCGTCGATGGCGCGCGCGGCGGCGAACTCGCCCTCGGCGACGCGCAGCGCTGCGCGCCGCTGTGCGGGCGGCATCGCGAGCTCCTCGAGCCGCTCGAGCGCGGGTGTCCACCAGACGGCGACGTTCGCCGCGGCGTGGGACCGCGATCGTTCGCAGGCCGCGATGACTTCCGCGCTCCCGCCGCGCAGGCGCGCCACGCGCGCCAGCTCGCGCGGCAGCTCCTCGTCGGCTGGAAGTTGCTCGAACGCCCGCTCGAGCGTCGCCTGCGTCGTCGCGAGGTCGCCGCGCGCTTCCTCGATTCGAGCGAGGAGCTTCCACAGCGAGGCATCCTGCGGTGTCCACGCGACGCAGGCCGCGAGCGCGGCCGCGGTTTCCGCGCGCAGTTCCTCGCTCGCGTCGCCCGCCGACTCCGCTTGCGCGAGCGCGTCCGCGAACGCGAGTGCCAGCGTGCGCTCGGGCAACTCGCCGCCCAGCGGCCGAGCCTCGCGCAGCGCGGCGCGGGCGAGTCGCGCGTATTCGAGCGCCTCCGTCGGCTGCGCGAGAGCGCGCGCGGCGCGGCAGGCTCCGAGCCACGATTCCGCGCCCGTGCCGGAGCGCAGGAAGCTCTGGCGCGCTTCGTCGATGCGCTCGCGCGCGCCACTCGCCGTGCCGACGCGCAAGTTGGCCTCGGCGTGCACGAGCAGGACGCGCGGCTCTCCGGGAGCCACACAGAGCGCCTGCACGGCGACGGCGAGCGCCTCGGCATCCCGACCCTGAGCGAGCAGCGCGCGCGCTTCCGCGACGCGCGGCACGGTCAGGAGGTCGTCGAGCAGGGCGCGGGCGCCGACGAAGTCGCCGCGCTCGATCGCCTCGCGTGCGAGGCGGGCGAGCCGCTGTGTCTCGCCCTCGGGCGCGTGCTCGGCGGGCTCTTGCGGCGCGAGCGGCGGGGGCGCGGGCGGCG
>VGZD01000098.1 GCA_016872715.1 Planctomycetota bacterium | reverse complement strand
ACAGGGGGGGGGCCCTCACGGAGCGCCGCAGAGCCCCGCAAGCGGGCCGCGATCGGGTCGACGGGCGATCGGGTCGACTGGCGATCGGGTCGACTGGCGAACGGGTCGACTGGCGAACGGGTCGACTGGCGAACGGGCAGCGGGCGAACGGGGCGGAGAGAATGGAGCGGGCGATGGGAGTCGAACCCACGCTATCAGCTTGGAAGGCTGAAGTTCTACCGTTGAACTACGCCCGCGTGGGCCATTCACCGCTACAAGAGACGTCGCCGGGCCACTCTGGAGAGAGGCGCGGGCCGGTGGGAATCGGACAGAGGCACCTGCGCCAGCGAGCGATGCAAGCTGATGGGGGTAAGCCCGATGAGGCCGTCCCCATAGGGGTAGGCCCCATAGGGGGTAGGCCCGATCGGGTGGCGTGGGGCTGGTGGGGAGAGGCGGATTCGAACCGCCGAAGGTGAGAACCACCAGATTTACAGTCTGGCCCATTTGGCCGCTCTGGAATCTCCCCCTGTACTTGCCCCCGCACGCGGGCGTCCCCCATGGCCCCGCGTGCCGTCCGGGCAGCGGGAAGCGGCCCCGCGCACGCCCCGCAAGCGGAGCCCAAGCAAGCACGAGACCAGCCCCGACTGCGGCGAAAGGCCGCCTAGGCGCAGGTGTTTCCGGTGCCCGGTCCTAGCGCAGACGCCGTTGGCCCGCGGGCATCGCGCGCGCGCCTCGCGCGGCGCCCCGTTTGGTAACGAGAGGCGCGCGGGCACGACACGACGGCCGCGGGAAGCATCCGCTCCCGTGTCATCCGTGAGGTTGTCGCGTTTCCATGGAACAGCCCGGCACCGAGGCGCCGGGGGACCCTTGTCCAGCGCTGCGCGCGGGACCGGCGGATCCGGCCGTGATCGTTCGTGTTTTGAGGTCTTCCGCGCCGCCACCCCCGGGGCCTTGCGGCCTTGGGCGAGGTGGAGCCGACGATGGGAGTCGAACCCACAACCCCCTGATTACAAATCAGGTGCTCTGCCAATTGAGCCACGCCGGCGGTTGTCAACCCGTGGCGAGGCCCGCGGCCGAGCGTAGGTTGGCAGGCGAAACTGCCCCCGACGGTGCGGAGAGCGAGAGAGGATAGGCACCGCCGCCCCCCCGTCAAGGACCCAACCCAGATTTCTTGGACACCCCCTCGGGCGGGGGCGTCCGGGGGGCTGTGGTAGGGCTAGATGCCGCGCAGGCGCTCGACCTGATCCCGGTAGGCCTGCTCCACCTGCTCGAGGGAGTCCCCGCCGAAGCGCTCGAGGAAGGCCCGGCACAGCTCGAGCGCCACCAGCGCCTCCCCCACCACGCTCGCCGCCGGGACCGAAGTCACATCCGAGCGCTGCCAGGTCGAGAGCACGCTCTCGCCGCTCTCGAAGTCGACCGTGGCAAGCCCGCGCCGCAGGGTCGAGATGGGTTTCATCGCGACCCGCACGACCAGCTCCTCGCCCGTGGTCATGCCGCCCTCGAGCCCGCCGGCGCGGTTGGTCGCGCGCCCAAAGCGCCCGAAGGTCCCCGCCCGCGACACGATCTCGTCGTGCACCTGCGATCCGGTCCGGCGCGCCGACTCGAAGCCCAACCCGAACTCGACGCCCTTGATGGCCGGGATCGAGAACAGCGCGGCACCGAGGCGCGCGGTGAGGCGCTCGGCGCCGGAGTGGTAGCTGCCCAGCCCCGGCGGAAGCCCGAGCACGCGCAGCTCGAACACGCCGCCGAGCGTGTCGCCCGCCGCCTTGGCCGCGTCGACGCGCGCGATCCAGTCGGCCTCGACCTGCGCGTCGAGCGCGAAAAACGCCGAGGATTCCCGCAGTTTCGCGCGTTCGCCGCCGGCGAGCTCGAAGGCCTGCGCGCGCACGTGCCCACCGCCGAGCTCGACCACGTGGGCGAAGATCTCGATGCCCAAGCGCTCGAGCACCAGCCGCGCGAGCGCACCGAGCGCGGTGCGCATGGCGGTCTCGCGCGCGCTGGCGCGTTCGAGCACCGCGCGCGGGTCGCGCGCTCCGAGTTTCTGGCAGCCCGCGAGGTCCGCGTGTCCCGGCCGCGCGCTCGTCGGCACCGGCAGCCGCTCGATGGTGGAGTCCTTGTTCTCGAGCTCGAGCGCGATCGGCGAGCCGAGCGTGCGTCCCGCGCGCACGCCTGAGAGCACGCGCACGCGATCGGCCTCGATCTTCATGCGCCCGCCGCGGCCATAGCCGCCCTGCCGTCGCGCGAGCTCGGCATCGATGCGCCCAAGATCGATCTCGAGCCCGGCGGGAACGCCCTCGAGCACTCCGATCAGAGCCGCCCCGTGGGACTCCCCCGCCGTGGTCCAGCGCAGGTTCGTCACGGCGCTCGCGTCGGGCTGGCCCCGACCTCCCTCTCCGTCCTCGCGCGCGCATCGCCAACGCGGCGGTCCGCGCACGGCTCGCCGCCGTGGGCCAGCCCCACAGGCGCGCGCGAGCGGCACTGCTCCGACACGGGCGCGGGGGTGAGCTCGAACACGCCGTGCGAGGATACCGCCTCGACACGCCGCCGCAACGCGCGCGCGGCGCGCTCACAGCGACTCGTACCACGTCACCTCGTCGAACGTGACCGCGAGGTCCATCCCGCCCAGCTTGACCGTGAGCTTGCGCTGGGCGCGATCGACCTTGCGCACCTGACAGCGCTGGCGATAGCGCGGGATGTAGACCATCTGGCCCTTGTCGAGCCCGTCGAGGAAGGCCTTGCGGCGTTCGGTGAGCGAGGCGCGGGTGAGCGCTTCCTCCGTGCGGTCGAGCGCCTCGCGCAGCGCCTTGGCCGTGTCGCCCGGCACCTGTGAGGCGAGCGCGCGCGCCTCGTCGAGCGCCCGGCGCGCGTCGCGCACGCGCTCCTCGATGCCGCGCTGCGCTTCCGCCTCGACGAGCTCACCCTTGCGCGCCCATTCCGCCTCGCGCTCCGCCGCGGCCCGCGCCGAGCGCTCCGCGTCCTCGAGCCGCGCCTCCGCGGCGCGCCGCACGGACTCGGCGTGCTCCGATGCGCCGCGCAGCTTGGCGAGCAGTTCGGTCGTGTCGCGGTCGCGGCGCTCGAGCCGCTCGCGCGCACGCGCGACGATCTTGCGCGAGAGCCCGCGGCGCTCGGCGATCGAAAGCGCGTTCGACTCGCCCGGCGTTCCCACGAGCAAGCGAAAGCGCGGCCTCAGCGTCGAGGCATCGAACTCGACGCTGGCGTTCTCCGCGCGCTCGTGGCTGAAGCAGAACTCCTTGAGCTTGCCCAAGTGCGTGGTCGCGAGCACCGGAGCCTGCAGTGCGAGCAGGTGCTCGAGCAGCGCTTCGCCCAGCGCCGCTCCTTCGGCGGGATCCGTGCCGCCGCCGAGCTCGTCGAGCAGGAACAACGTGCGCGCGCTGGCGCGCTCGAGCCCGGTGCGGATGCGCTCCAAGTGCGAAGCGAAGGTCGAGAGCGACTGGCGGATCTCCTGCTCGTCGCCGATGTCGGCGACGAGGCCGTCGTACAGCGGCACGCGGCTGCCCTCCGCGCACGGCACGGGCCAGCCCATCCGCACGGAAAGGGCTGCAATTCCAACGGTTTTCAGCGCCAGCGTCTTGCCGCCCGTGTTGGGTCCGGTGATCACGAGCAGGTCGAAGTCGCCGCCGAGGCGCACGTCGATGGGCACGACCTCGGGGAGCTCGCCCGCGAGTTCCTGTTCGACGAGCAGCGGGTGGCGCGCGGCGCGCAGCACCAGCCCGCGCACGTGCGGACGCCCCGCATCGAAGGTCGCGATGTCCGGCACCCGCGCGCCGTAGCGCGCGCAAAACAGCTGGCCCACGTGCGCGAGCTCCCACTCCTCGAGCCGCGCGCTCGCCTCGCACACGGACTCCCAGCTCTCGAGGAAAAGCCGCGAAAGCTCGCCCAAAATGCGCGCCTCCTCGGCCCGCACGGCGCCCTCGAGCTCGACCAGCCGGTTGGAGTGGTACACCGCCTCGCGCGGCTCGACGTAGACCGTCTCTCCGCTCTGGGAGCGCTCGTGCACGACGCCGGGCAGGCGCGGACTGTTGCGGGCCTTGAGCGCGAGCACGCGGCGACCCGCGCGGCGGTGCACCTTGAAGTCGGCGAGGTGCGGGCGCAGGTCAGGGTCGGTGCAGAGTTTCCCGACCAGTTCCGTGATGCGTTCGTCGAGCTCGCGCGCCTCGCGGCGCAGCTTCGCGAGCCGCGGCGAGGCCTCGTCCTTCAGCTCGCCCCGTTCGTCGACGGCCGTCTCGAGCTCGCGTCGCAAGCGCGCGAGGTCGGGGAAACCGACGCTCAACTTCGCGCACTCCCGCGCGCTTTCCGCATGTTGCGCGAACCACGCCGCGACGCGCTTGGACGCGGACAGGAAGTTGCACGCCGCCGCCAGTTCTTCGCGGTCGAGCGGACGGTGGAACTCGATCAGCGCAGCGTGCACGCCGCGCAGGTCGGTGATGCCGCCGAACGCAGGCTGCTCGCCGCGCTCCGCGAGCGTCACGAGCTCCGCCACACGGCGCGAGGCGGCGCGCGCGTCGTCGTCGCCGCGAGGCGCGAGTTCGCGGATCGCGCGCGCGCCGAGCGAGGTGCGGGCGAGGCGCTCGAACAGGCCGCGCACGAGCTCGAGGTCGAGGCCGCTCGCCAAGAAGCGCTCGGGCACGGACGGACGGGGAGCGGCGGGCATCGCGGGAGGGAAGGCCGCGACGATTGTAGAAGCGCGGGCCCGAACGCGCCTACCATGCGCGCATGAGCCAGCGCCCCCAAGATCGATTCGAGACCCTCGCCATCCACGCCGGTCAGGAGCCCGACCCGCGCAACGGCGCCATCATGACGCCGGTGTACTTCACGAGCACCTACAAGCAGGATGCTCCGGCGGTGCCGCGCGCGGGCTACGAGTACTCGCGCACGTCGAATCCGACGCGCACCGCGCTGCAGGACAACGTCGCGGCGCTCGAGGGCGGCGCCTTTGGCCTGTGCTTCTCGTCGGGCCTCGCCGCGACCAATGCGCTGCTCGACCGGCTCGTGCCGGGCGACCACGTCGTCGCGGGCGACGATCTGTACGGCGGGACGTACCGCATTTTCCGGCGCGTGTTCGAGCGCTACGGCATCCGCTTCAGCTTCGTCGACACGACCGATCCCGCCGCCGTCGCCGCCGCGATCGAGCCCGCGACGCGCTACGTGTACATCGAAACGCCGTCGAATCCGCTGCTGCGCGTGAGCGACATCGCCGCGCTCGCCAAGGTCGCGCACGCCAAGGACAAGCTGCTCGTCGTCGACAACACCTTCGCCACGCCGTTCCTGCAGCAGCCGCTCGCGCTCGGCGCGGACCTCGTGCTGCACTCGCTCACGAAGTACCTAGGCGGCCACTCGGACGTCGTCGGCGGCGCGCTGATCGGCAACGATGCGAAGCTGCGCGACGAGCTCGCCTTCTTCCAGAACGCCGTCGGCGGCACGCCGGGCCCGATGGACGCGTTCCTCGTGCTGCGCGGCACCAAGACGCTGCACTTGCGCATGGAGCGCCACTGCTCGAACGCGATGGAGCTCGCGCGCTGGCTCGAGAGCCGCAAGGAAGTGGCGCGCGTGATCTACCCGGGCCTGCCGTCGCACCGCCAGCACGCGCTCGCTGCGCGCCAGATGCGCGCCTTCGGCGGCATGCTCTCGTTCGAGCTCGCCGCGGGCCTCGAAGCCGCCAACAAGCTGGCCTCGAGCACGCGCCTGTTCACGCTGGCCGAGTCGCTCGGCGGCGTCGAGTCGCTGATCGAGATCCCGGCCAGCATGACCCACGCCTCGATCCCCGCACCGACGCGCCGTTCGCTCGGGCTCGCCGACGGACTGGTGCGCATCTCGGTCGGCGTCGAGCACGTCGACGACCTGCGCGCCGACCTCGAAGCGGCCTTCGCTCAGGCTCGCTAGGAGCGCCGATCGGCGCGCGCGCAGGCGATTCACGCACGGCCACTCCAGCACGGCCACCCCGGAACGGCGAGCCTAGAACGGCGAGCCTAAAACGGCGAGTTCGAGCTCGGCGGCTTGGGCGGCGGAGGCGGCGGAGGCTTGGGGGGCGGCGTCGGCGGCTGGGCCGCCACCTCGCGCGGGACCCGCTTGGGCCGGTCGGGATCCTCGTCGATGCGCTCGCGCAGCACGCGCCCAACCTTGAACTTCACCACGCGCTTGGCGGGCACCTGCACCTCTTCGAGCGTGCGCGGATTCTGAGCGCGACGGGCGGCGCGGCTCTTGACCTCGAACACGCCGAAGTCGCGAAACTCGAGCCGGTTGCCGGCGCCGAGCTCGGCGATCACCTCGTCGAGGAACAGCTGAACCACGTCCTTGACCACCGCCTTGGTCTGCCGCGTCGAGTCCGCAATGCGGTCGACGAGGTCCTTCTTCGTGATCGTCTCGGGTTCGCGCTCGCTCATGGAGGGTGGGCCGCTCGCGGCCCTCGCCGCGCGTTCGAGTATCGACCCGCCCCCCTTTCCAAGTCAAGCCACGTTCAGGAGTTACGTCGGCCGCTGGGGTGAGGGACGCGGCTCGAGGACGAACGTGACCGGCCCGTCGTTTTCGAGCTCGACGGCCATCGCGGCCCCGAAACGGCCGCCTTGGGTGGCGACTCCGAGTCGCTCGAGCGCACGCCGGAAGCGCTCGACCTGCTCTCGCGCCCGGGCCGGCTCCTCGGCGTCATCGAACGACGGCCGACGCCCCTTGCGAAGGTCGGCGCACAGGGTGAACTGGCTGACGACGAGGGCGGCACCGCCCACGTCGATGAGCGAGCGATTCATGCGGCCGCGGTCGTCTGGGAAGAAACGCAGCAGGGCGATGCGCTCGGCGAGCGACTCGACGTCCTCGCCGCGGTCGCCGCGTTCGATCCCGACCAGCAGCAGTACGCCGCGGCCGATCGCGCCGACGACCTCGCCCTCGACGCGCACCGCCGCGCGGGTCACGCGCTGGGCGACGACCTTCACGGCGCCCTCGGCGAGGACCGCTCGAGCGCCACGCGCGCGCGCAGGGCCTCGATCAGAGGACCGAGTCCCTCGCGCGAGGCTTCACTCTCGAGCACGCGCTCCCACAGCGCCCGCGCGGCCTGTGGATCGTGCAGGTGATGCTGCTGCAGCAGGGCCTGCTGGACGAGCGGCACGAGCGCGCTGGGCTCGGCCGTCGCCGCGCGCTCGCTCGCCGCGAGCGCTTGGAGCGGCCGCCCCAGACCCTGCAGCGCAGCGGCCTCGAGGCACGCGTTGCGCAGGCTCGCTCCGTCCCCGACCGGCAGCCGAGCGAGCTCGGCGAGCGCGTCGTCGTCCTTGCGTGCGAGCACCAAGAGGTGCGCGAGGTCGAGGCGTGCGTCGACGCGCGCCGACGGATCGACACGCGGATCGGACTCGACGGCGTCCAACCACGCGCGCAGGGCGGTGATCGCGGCGTCGAGCTTCCCGGCGCGCGCGAGGAGCGCGGCCTCGAGTCGAGCCGCGGCACGGTGTCCGCCATCGAGCGCGAGCGCGCGCTCGTTCGACGCCTGCGCGAGGGTCCAGTCGCCGCCCGAGGCGAGCAGGAAGGCCTCCGCGTAGTGGCCCCAAGGATTGCTCGGATCGGCGGCGATCGCCGCGCGCGCGGCCGCGAGCGCGGCGTTCCGATCCTGCTCGAGGCGCGCGACGAGCAAGTGCGCGAGGAACCCACCCTCGGCCGCGGCGCGCTCGCGGGCGCGCTCGATCAGCTCCTGCGGATCGTCGGCCGCGGCTCCGAGCTCCGCATCCTGAAGCAGCAGCGCCACCCCCACGTCATCCCCTCGCTCCGCGAGCGAGCGCGCGAGGATGGCGCGCGCCACGGGCCAGTCCCGCGCATCGAGCGCCGCGCGCGCGCGCTGGAGTTCGCTGTGTTCGCGCTCGGGCAACGCCTCGGGGCGCTCGGGGGAATCCGAGAAATCGCGCGGCTTTGGCTGCTCCGTGCGGCAGGCCGCGAGCAGCGCGAGCGAGAGCGCGGCGAGCGTCGCGCGGCTCAGGGCGCCCCCTCGAGTCGCAAGCTACGGGCGCGACGCTCGTCACCCGTATCGACGTAGCGCAGGAACACATCGCCGCTCGCCTCGACCCTGACCTGCGTCTGGGCGGGGTTCTCGAGCACCACGAGCTCCACGTCCGCGAGCAGCACCAGCGCGTCGAGCTGCGCACGGATCGGGCTGCCGTCGGACTCCGCGCGCTGGCGCTCCACGATGCGCAGTCCGTCGGGGGTCGCGGACTCGAAATGCTCGTGGTTCTCGCCGTCGTGTCGAATCGCCACGTGGTCGAGCAGCCCGATCGGGCCGACGACCTCGATGCGCGCGGCGGCCAGCACGGCTTCGCGCTGGAAGGCGGTCGACCACGGTGTCGGCGCGTCGGAGGAGCGCGGAGTCGCGCCCGGTTCGCTCAGGGGCGTCGACGGGCTCGGCGGGCGCTCGCTGGCGCAGCCGAGCGCGAGCAGAGCGGCGAGCGAGAGGCAGCGGCGACTGGCTTGGCGCTGGTCCATGGTGTGGATCTCGGTGGCGGTGTGGAACCCGTGGGGCGTGGCGCGCGCGGCGCGCTCAGCGCAAGCCGCAGTTGCGCAGCGCGCGGTCGCGGGTGGCACAGGCGCGCGCGCGGGCGCGATCCGCTCCGCCGCGTAGGACGCGCTCGACCTCGCCCGCGTCGGCGAGCAGCTCGGCACGTCGCGCGCGGGCGGCTCTGAAGGTCTCCTCGATGCACTCGACGATGCGCATCTTCAGGTGCCCGTAACCCGGAGCGCCCTCGCCGCCGCGCCGGATGCGCGCTTCCCACTCGGCGAGCTCGGAGGGCGCCACGAACAGGCGCAGGAAATCGACGAGCAGCACTCCGGCGGGGTCCTTGGGCTCCTCCGGCGCGCGGCTGTCGGTCAGGATCTGGCCCACGAGCTTCTTGAGCGGCTTGCCGGTCTCGAAGATCCAGATCGAGTTGCCGTAGCTCTTCGACATCTTCTGGCCGTCGATGCCGGGCACCTTCGGCGTCGGAGAAATCTGCACTTTTGGCAGCACGAAGGTCTCGCCGTAGGTGGCGTTGAAGGACTGCGCCATGTCGCGCGCGATCTCGACGTGCTGCTGCTGGTCGACGCCGACCGGCACGAGGTTGGAGTCGTAGGCGAGGATGTCGGCGCTCATCAGCGCCGGATAGGTGAACAGGCCCACGGTGGCCGCGATGCCGCGCTCGACCTTGTCGCGATAGGAGACGGCGCGCTCGAGCAGCCCCATGCCGGTGACCGTCGAGAGCAGCCACGCGAGCTCGCACACCTCGGGCACGTCGCTCTGCCGGAAGAAGGTGGCGCGCTGCGTGTCGAGCCCGAGGGCCAGATAGGTCACCGCGACCTCGCGCACGCTCTCGCGCAGCTTGACCGCCTCGCGGTTGGTGGTCAGCGCGTGGTAGTCGGCGATGAAGTAGAAGTGCTCGCCGCCGCCCTCGGGCAGCTCGATGTGTTGGCGAATCGCGCCGAAGTAGTTGCCGAGGTGCGGCAGGCCGCTGGGCTGGATTCCGCTGAGGTGGGTGGCCATGGGGCTCTCGCGAGCGACGGTACCAACGCGCCGGAAAGCGGACAAGGCAAGCGAGATGCGCACTTGAAACCACACTCCCGCGTGGACGATCCTCTGCGCCATGGCCGCGCGCCCGCACGCTCCCCTCGTCTCCGCGGCGCTCGGATTGCACTCCGCACTGCCCGCACTGCCCGCGCTGCTCGCGCTGGCAGCCGGTTGTGCCGCGCCGAGCGACGACGTGCACCTCGCGCCGCTTTTCTCGCACCTGTCGACCGCCGGCGCCGAGGACGAGCACGAGGCGCTCGGCGGCGTGCTGCGCACGCGGCGCGACGAGCGGGGCGGCGACGTGCGCGAGTGGGAAGTGCACCCGCTCGTGTGCCACGACGAGTACGACGACGAGCGCGACGACGAGCACGACGACGAGCACGATCAAGGGGCGCGCATGGAGGAGTCGTCGTTCACGCGCTTCCTCGTGCCGCTCGGCACCCACCGCGAATGGCCCGACCGCACGCAGACGCAGTTGCTACCCCTCGTGCGCATCGACCGCGAGCCCGACGAGAACGGAGCGCAGGGCTGGCGGCTCACCGCTTGGCCGCTGACCCTGTGGGCCGAGGATTCGACCGAGCGCCTGCAGCAGGGCGTGTTCCCCTTCGCCGGCGCGTGGGAGAACTTCGCGACCTACGACCGGCTGGCCTTCTTCATGTTCCCGCTCTACCTGCGCACCGAGCGCGACGGCGGGACCTACCACCACCTCCTGTGGCCGATCTTCGGCTGGGGCCACAACCGCCGCGGCGAGCTCGACGCGCACCTGTGGCCGCTCGCGGGCGTCTCGCGCCCCGGCCACTCCGAGGGCGGCTTCCTCGCTTGGCCGTTGGTCACGTGGTCGCGCGAAGGGCTCGAGCGCCCCCGAGCGGGGCAGGCCACGACGTGGATGTTCTGGCCGTTCTACGGCGAGCGCCGCCAGCAGACCTACAGCGCGTGGAATGCGCTGTGGCCGTTCTTCGGCTACGCGGAGGATGAGCGCAGCGGATTTGTCTCGTGGGCGGGGCCGTGGCCGTTCGTGAAGGTGCAACGCCCCGGCACGAGCGGCGAAGCGCGCATCAGCCGCGCGTGGCCGTTCTATTCGCGCGTCGAAACCGACGGCCTCGACAGCCGCTGGTACCTCTGGCCGATCTTCAACCAGCGCCACGAGACCTACGCGAGCAGCGAGCGCCACGGCGAGGTCGTGTTTCCGTTCTGGGACCACTTCGTCGAGGACGACCGCGCGGGAAAGCGCGTCGGAAGTTGGAGCAAGCTCTGGCCGCTGTACCAGTACCGCGAGCAGGACGGCCGCTCGCGCTTCGCCTTCCCGACCCTGATTCCGCTGCTGCACGTGCCCGACGTCGACGAGCACTACGGCTGGCTGTGGGAGCTGTACCGCAGCGAGAGCGGCGCGGGCCGCGTGCGGGAGCGCGCGTGGCTCGGGCTTTGGCGGCGCGAACGCGACGGTGGCGAAGTGCGCGAATACGCGAGTGGATTGTGGTCGCGGCGCACGTATCGTCGCGCGGACGAGATGGTGCGCGAGACGTCCTTGCTGTTCGGCCTGTTGCGCTGGCGCGCGTCGCGCTCCCTCGGCCTGGAGTTCCTCGCCCCGGCGTTCCCCGGACCCGGCTGGCCCGCGCGCGAGCGAGAGGAGCGCTGAGCGATGCTGGCGCTGGTCCGCTCGTTCCTCGCCGACACCGGCTTCCAACTCGAGCTGTGCGCGCAGGTGTTCGCGCGCCTGCCGGGCATGTTGCGCCGCCGCACGCTGATCGCCGAGCAGCTCTACCAGTCGGGCCTCAAGGTCGTGCACGTGGTGCTGCTCGTCGGCGTGTTCATCGGCATGATCGTGGCGCTGCAGACCGGCCTCGAACTCGCGAACTTCGGCCAGCAGGACCAGATCGGCACGATCGTGGCGCTTTCGATGTGCCGCGAGATGGGACCGTTCATCACCGCGACGATCCTCGCGGCCACGGTCGGCAGCGCGCTCGCGGCCGAGATCGGCACGATGGCCGTGAGCGAAGAGCTCGCGGCGCTCGAGGTGATGTCGATCGACCGCGTCAGCTACCTCGTGATGCCGCGCGTGATCGGCGCGGCGCTGATGTGTCCCTTGCTCACGGTCCTGTGCGACGGCATCGGCATCTTCGGCGGCGGCCTGATCGCGGACGCCCAGCTCCATGTGGGCTCGGCCCTGTACTACGACTCGGTGCTCGAGGCGCTCAACGATCGCGGCCTGCCGCTCGACCTGCCCAAGGAGGTCTACACGGGGCTGTTCAAGTCGCTGGTGTTCGGCCTGATTCTCTCGGTGATTTCGTGCTCGGCGGGCCTCAAGGCGACGAGCGGCGCGATGGGCGTGGGCAACGCGACGCGCAAGGCCGTGCGCGACTCGATCATCGCGATCATCATCTCCAATTACTTCATGTCCTGGTTCTTCTTCAACACGTGAGCGCGCGGTGAAGCAGGACGTGATCATCCGCTACCAGAGCGTGCGCAAGTCCTTCGGCTCGAAGGTCGTGCTCGAGGACCTCGACCTCGAGGTCTACCGCGGCGAGGCGTTCTGCATCATGGGCCCATCGGGCTGCGGCAAGTCGGTCACGATTCGCCACATCATCGGGCTCCTCAAGCCCGACTCTGGGCTGGTCGAGGTCGAGGGGCACGACATGAGCAAGATCACTCCCGCGGACCTGCGAGCGCTGCGCTCGCGCATGGGCTACGTGTTCCAAGAAGCGGCGTTGCTGAACTCGCTCTCGGCCGGCGAGAACGTGGCGCTCGCGCTGCGCGAGACGACGAGCATGGGCGACGCGGAGATCCGCGAGAAAGTGCACGCCAAGCTCGCGCTCGTCAAGGTGCCGGATGCCTACGACAAGATGCCCAGCGAGCTGTCGGGAGGCATGAAGAAGCGCGTCGGACTCGCGCGCGCGCTGATCACCGATCCGGAGATCGTGCTCTACGACGAACCGACGGCGGGGCTCGACCCCGAGATCAGCGCCTCGATCAACGAGCTGATGCGCGAACTCGCGAGCGAGCTGCACGTGACGAGCGTGATCGTCACGCACCACGTCGGCACCGTGCGAACGGTCGCGGACCGCGTCGGGTTGCTCGACGGCGGCAAGCTCAACTACGTCGGCGCGGCCGACTCGTTCCTCCACTCCTCCGAGCCGCGGCTCGTGCGCTTCCTCGGGGCCAAGTCCGACTGAGGTCCACCATGGCAAACCAACGGCAACTCGCGCTCGGCGCCTTCTTCGTGATCGTGCTGACCCTGCTCGGCATCTACACGCTGTTTCTGACGGACTTCTCGCTGTTCAAGGAGCGCCACTCGCTCGTCGTGCACTTCCCACAGGCCAACGGGCTGCGCCAAGGCGATACGGTGCTCGTGGCGGGCATCCGCGCCGGTCGCGTGCAGTCGCTGGCCTACGACCCACGAGCGCCGTTCGAGCGGCGCGTCACCGTGACGCTCTCGATGGACACGCAGGTCGCGCTGCGCGCGGGTTACGACATCTCGATCGCCGACGCGACCGTGCTCGGCGGCAAGCAACTGGTGATCGATCCGGGCCCCGCCGACGGCACCGCGGTGGCGAGCGACGTGCCCCTGCCCGGCCGAGTGCGCGGCAGCGCGCTCGACGGGCTCGGCAAGCTCGTCGATGAGAACGGCGCCAAGCTCACGACGATCGTCGAGGACCTGCAGGTGCTCGTGGCGGACGCCAAGGCCGGCAAGGGCACGGTCGGGCGCCTGTTGCGCGACGAGGAGCTCGCCCATGAACTCTCGTCGGGCGTCGCGAGCGCGCGCAAGTCCTTCGACAACATCGAGGCCTTCACCGACGACATGCGCGCAGGCAAGGGCCTCCTCGGACGGCTCGCGACGGACGAGGATCTCGCCACGCGCTTCTCCGACGTGATCGCGAACCTGCAGCAAATCTCGACGGATTTCGAGGTCGTGAGCGCGGATGTCGCGGCCGGCAAGGGCGTGCTCGGTCGACTCGTGAAGGACGAGCAGCTCGGCGGGGACGTGGCCTCCGCGGTGGCGACGATCCGAGACATCGCGAGCCGCGTCAACGAGTCCGACGGCTCGCTGTGGAAGCTGATCGAGGACGACGAAATCGCCGTGCGCCTGACGGAATTCGCCGGCAAGCTCGAGGGCGGCACGCTCGGCAAGCTGTTCAGCAACGACGAGCTCTACACGAAGCTCTCCAAGGTCGCCGACGACCTGTCGGCCGCCTCCGGCGCGCTCAAGAACGCCGAGGGCACGCTCGGCAAGCTGGTGATGGACAAGGAGCTCTACGCCGAGGTCCAGCGCGCGCTCTCGATCCTGACGCGCACGCTGCAGGAGTACCGCGAAGCGGCGCCCGTGACCGCTTTCTCGACCCTGCTCTTCCAGACGTTCTAGCGCCGCGCTTCGAGCAGCCGCTCGATCCACTTGCCGATCTGATCGGCCTCGAGGTGCACGCGAGTCCCCGCGCGGCACTCGCCGAGCGTCGTGCGCCGCAGGGTCTCGGGGATGAGCGCCACGTGGAAGCGTCGACCGCGGGGGGCGACCACGGTCAGGCTGACCCCGTCGATGGTGATCGAGCCCTTCTCGATCAGATAGCGTTCGAAGCCGACGGGGACCTCGAAGTGGGTCTCCACGCCGCCGTCGCCGCGCTCGACCACGTCGACCACCGTGCCGAGGGCGTCCACGTGGCCGCTGACCAGGTGCCCGCCGAGGCGGGTGTCGAGCCGCGCCGCCCGTTCGAGGTTGACGCGCCGAAGGGGTTGGAGCTGGGCGAGCCACGTTCGGTCGAGAGTCTCCGCCGAGAGGTCGAAGCTCATCTCCGTTGCCCCCGTCCTATCCGTGGACCCCCTCGTCTGTGTGGACCCCGGAGCAACCGCCGGAGCCCCCGCCGGAGATCCCGCCGGAGTTTCTCGGGGAGTTCCCCCCGCGCCATCGCCGGAGAGCTCGACCACGGTCAGGCAGCACCCA
>VGZD01000097.1 GCA_016872715.1 Planctomycetota bacterium | reverse complement strand
CGAATTCCTCCGCCGGCACGGTCGCAGGCGGAGTGCGCACCGCGGACCCGTCCTCGGCCGAGCTCGCGCCGCGCGTCGCCGTGGCGGGCGATTCGATCGTGCCCGCGGCCGTGCCCGCGGCGCTCTGCGCCGCGCTCGCAGGGGCGTTCGCCGCTCCGCCTTGGGAATCGCCTTGGGAACCGCCGCTGCCTTCGAAGCGCAGGAATCCCCCGGCGTCGGCCTCCCCCTCCCCTGCCGCGGCCTCACGACCGCAAGAGCCCAAGAGCAGGATCGACGCGAGGACCACGGACGCGCAGGGCGCAGGGCGGTGGGACATGGGAGGTCGGCCGCGCGCGGCGCGGCGCAAGAGCGAAGACGGAGCATGCCGGAGTGCCGCCCGCGCCCCTCGCGCGGGTGCTCCCCCGGCCAGGGGAGGATCGGGGAGCCCCGGCGATGCCGTGCCGGCGCTGGTACCCGGAACCTTGCGCAGGTTCAGGGGGGTCCCACATGCCCGGACAGTGCCGGGCGATCGCGTTGGGACCCGTTGGATGCGAGTTCGGTCCGGGGGTGTGTCCGGGTCACGAGCTCGCCAGGGTGATCCCCAAGATCCCTTCTAGCACCGCGGGCCGAGACCGGCAACGGCGTTCACGCCCGCGCGATGCGAGCGCGCAGCGTCTGACCGTGGCCGAGGTCCCAGCTCGCGCTCTGCGGGAGCGCGTCGGCGGCGAGGTGGAGCACGCGCAGCGCGAGCGTCTCGCCTGCGAGGAAGCTCTCGTGGGAGCGCAGGGCGGCCGCGAGTTCCGCCCCCTCGGGAGCGAGCTCGAGCACGATGCGGTCCTCGACCGCGAGCGAGCTCTCCTTGCGCAGCGTGTTGACGCGGTTCACCGCCTCGCGCGCGAGCCCCTCCGCGACCAGCGCGGCGTCGAGCTCGAGATCGAGCCAGGCCACGAAACGTCCGTCGGTCTCGACGTCGAAGGTGGCGGTGCTCTGCACGGACACGAGCACGTCCTCGGGCGTCACCTCGACGCGCTCGCCGTCGAGCTCGAGCGCGACGCTCGTCCCTCCGCGGAGCGCCGCGAGACTCGGCGCGTCGAGCGCCTCGATCTTGGCGGCAGCGGCCTTCATGCGAGCGCCGAGGCGCTTGCCGAGCGTGCGGAAATTGGCCTTGGCCGAGAGCCTGCACAACTGGCCGTCGTCGGCACCGAGCGACCCCCAGCCCTTGACGTTGAGCTCGTCGAGCACGAGCTCGCTGGCAAAGCGCGAGCGCAGGAGTTCGAGCGCGGCCGCGTCGCTGGAGCGCACGTGCAGCGCGCGCAACGGCTGCCGCACCTTCTGGCCCGCCTTCTCGCGCAGCGCGCGCCCCATCACGACGAGGCGCTGCACGACGTCGATCCCCTGCTCGAGCGAAGCTGCGACGAGGCGCTGGTCCGCGGCCGGCGCGAGCTGTGCGTGCACCGAGCCGCGAGCGGGCTCGAGCCGACGCCAGAGCATCTCGGCCGTGAACGGCGCGAGCGGCGCCATCAACAGCGCAACGCAGCGCAGCGCCTCGTGCAGCGTCGCGAAGGCGGCGAGCTTGTCCGCCCCGGTCTCGCCCTTCCAGAAACGCCGGCGATTGCGGCGGATGTACCAGTTGGAGAGCTCGTCGACCACGAACGTCTCCAGCGCGCGCGCGCCGCCGGCGAGGTCGAAATCGGTGAAGCGCCGGCGCACGTCCGCGACGAGCGACTGCGTGCGCGACACCAGCCAGCGGTCGATCTCCGGTCGCGCGGACGGCGCGGGAATGCGCGCGTCGGCGGGGTCGAAGCGATCGATGCGCGCGTACTCCTGGAAGAAGCGGTACGAGTTCGCGAGCGTGCCGAAGAAGCCGCGCTGCACCTCGGCGAGCGCGTCGGGGTCGAAGCGCTTGGGCAGCCACGGCGCGGCGCTCGCGACCAGATACCAGCGCACCGCGTCGACGCCGTGCTTCGAGATCGCGTCCCACGGATTGACGATGTTGCCCAGACGCTTGGACATCTTGACGCCGTCCTTGTCGAGGACGAGGCCGTTGACGAGGCAGGCGCGGTACGCGGGCGTGTCGCCGAGCTCGGGGAACTCCTGCGTCATGAACGCGCCGATCGCGTGCAGCGTGTAGAACCAGCCGCGCGTCTGATCGAGTCCCTCGCAGATGAAGCTCGCGGGGAACTGGTCGCGCAGCTTGCGCTCGCTGCCGGGAACGTGCGGCCAGCCGTGCTGCGCGTAGGGCATCGCGCCGGAGTCGAACCAACAGTCGAGCACGGCGTTGGTGCGCTTCATCACGCCGCCGCAGCGCTCGCAGGGGAGCGTGAGCGCATCGACCGAGGGCTTGTGCAGGTCGAAGCCGTCGGGGAGCTTGCCCGCGCGCTGCCGCAACTCGTCGCGGCCGCCGACGGAGACCTCGTGATCGCAACTCGCGCAGACCCAGAACGGCAGCGGCGTGCCCCAGTAGCGGTCGCGCGAGATGTTCCAGTCGATGTTGTTCTCGAGCCACTCGCCGAAGCGCGCGCTGCCGACCTCGCCGGGAATCCAGCGGATGCGGCGGTTGTGCTCGAGCATGCGCTGCTTGAGCGCCGTGGTGCGCAAGAACCACGCCGGAGCGGCGAAGTAGAACAGCGCGGTGTTGCAGCGCCAGCAGTGCGGATAGCTGTGCGTCTCCTCCGCGTCGCGGAACATCAGGCCGCGATGCTTGAGGTCCTTCACGAGCGCCTTGTCGGCGTCCTTGAAGAACGTGCCCTTGGACGCGGGACCGAACTTCGCGCCTTGGGGAGCAGCGGCGACGTCGCACACAAGGCGCCCCTCGGCGCCGACCGCCTGCTTCACGACGAGCCGGTTGTGGCGCGCGACTTCCCAGTCGTCCGCGCCGTAGCTCGGCGCTTGGTGCACGATGCCCGTGCCGTCCTCGACCGTGACGTACTCGGCCGTGTACACGCGATGGGAACCTGACGGATCGGGAACCCATGCACCGGGGTCGACCTCGGGCACCTCGACGTCGAACACCGGCCGGTACTGCGTGCCTGCGAGCTCGCGTCCGAGCTTGCGTCCGAGCTCCGTGAACTCGCCGAGCACGGCCTTCGCGCGCTCCGCGACGACCCACAGGATCTCGTGTCCCGCCGAGCCCTTCTGCGCGCCTTTTTGCACCGCCAGCGCCACGCGCGCGCGCACGTACTCGCGCTCGGGATGCACGGCGAGCGCGATGTTCGAGGGCAGCGTCCACGGCGTCGTGGTCCACGCGAGCAGGCTCTCTCGCTCCGCGCCCTGCTCGGCGGCGAGCACGAAACGCACGTACACGCTCGGATCGGGGATGTCCTTGTACACGCCCGGCTGGCCGAGCTCGTGCGACGAGAGGCCCGTGCCGCAGCGACCGCAGAACGGCAGCACCTTCTTGCCGCGGTACACCAGCCCACGCGCGTGCATGCGCGCGAGGATGTGCCAGATCGAGTCGACGAACGTCTCGTCGTAGGTGACGTAGGGCTGGCTGTAGTCGAGCCAATAGCCGATGCGCTCGCTCAGGCGCTCCCAGTCCTGCTTGTACGTCCACACGGACTCGCGGCACTGGGCGTTGAACGCAGCGACGCCGTACTGCTCGATCTGCGGCTTGCCGCTGATCGAAAGCCGCTTCTCGACCTCGAGTTCGACCGGCAGTCCGTGCGTGTCCCAGCCAGCCTTGCGTTCGACGCGATGGCCGAGCATCGACTGCCAGCGACACACGCTGTCCTTCAACGTGCGCGCGAGCACGTGGTGGATGCCCGGCTTGCCGTTGGCGGTCGGCGGACCCTCCCAGAACACGAAGGGTTCGCCCTGGGCGCGCGCGGCCTGCACCGCGGCGAACGTGCCCTCGCTGCGCCACAGCCCGAGCACGGTCTCCTCGGCCGACGACGGCGCGCTGGAGTAGTCGCTCGGAAAAGGCGCGAAACGGGCGGTCGAGACGTCGTGGGACTCGCTCATGGGAGCTGTGCCTTCTACCAAGCCTGAGCCCGGATTTCCGCCGCGATGCGCTCGGCGAGCTCGAGCGCCCGGTAGCCGTCCTCGCCGCTCACCTCGGGCGGCGCGCCGTTGCGCACCGCCGCGAGGAAGCTGTCGAGCTCGGCCTGCAGCGGCCGGTCATGCCCGCTCAAGTCGAGTTCCAACAGCTCGAGCATCCCGCTCGAAACCAAGTCCGTGCGCGCCGCGATCTCCTCCGGAGTCAGGTTCGAGAGCGCGCTGCGTCCCTCGATCCAGCGCGGCCCCTTCTTCACGACGAGCCCGTAGTTCTTGTGCAGGTCGAGGCTGACGTAGGCGGACGAGGAGAACAGCCGCAGGCGACGCACCGGCTGCAGCGACGCGCGGCTGGCGGTGATGTTGGCGCGCGCGCCGTTCTCGAATACGAGGCGCACGCTGGCCATGTCCTCGTGGTCGGTCAGGATCGCTCCGCCGGCGCTGTCGACGCTCGTCACGCTCGAGCCGACGAGGAAGCGCACGAGGTCGAGGTCGTGGATCATCAGGTCGTGCACGACGCCGATGTCCGTCGAGCGGAAGGTGAACGGCGCGAGGCGCTGGCACTCGACGAAGCGCGGCACGATGCCGAGTTCGCGCACCTTGCGCAGTCCGGGCTGGAAGCGCTCGACGTGGCCGACGGAGAGCAGCGCGCGTCCGCGCGCGGCCGCGCCGAGGATCGCGCGAGCGGAGTCGAGATCGTGAGCGAGCGGCTTCTCGACGAGGCACGCGACGCCGCTCTCGAGCAGCGGAACCGCGACCTCGGCGTGCGCCACGGTGGGCACGGCGATCACGACCGCGCGCGTGCCCTGCGGCAGTGCGGCGAGCACGTCTTTGGGAGAGCGCCCCGCGAGCGTGCGCCCCTCGACGCCGAGCTCGCCACCGAGCTTGTGCGCGCGTTCGGCGTTGGCGTCGATCACGGCCGCGAGCTGGACATCCGTGCGCTGCGCGAGAATGCGCGCGTGGAAGGTGCCGAGGTGGCCGACGCCCAGGACAGCGACGCGCAGGCGCTCAGCGGCCTGCATGGACACCGCCGAGGATGCGCTCGCGACCGAGCTGGATGAACTGCTCGCGCAGACTCTCGCGATAGCGACCCTTGAGTCCGCGCGCCTGCTCCTCGAGCGCGGTGCAGAGCTCGAGCACCTCGGGCGAGCTGCCCGCGTCGGCGCGCAGCGCTTCCACGCTCTGGCGCTGCGGCTGCCCGGAGCGGTAGATCAGGCGGAAGGCGGCCTGAATCGCGTCGATCTGCTGCTCTGCGAAGCCCGCGCGGGCGAGTCCGACCAGGTTGACCTGCCGCACACGCGCCTGATGGCCTTCGAGCAACATGAACGGCGGCACATCCTGCGGCACGCGCGTCATGCCGCCGATGTAGGCGTAGCGCCCGATCGACACGAACTGGTTGGCCGCCGCCGCGCCGCCGATGTTGGCGCCGTCTCCGACGCGCACGTGACCCGCGAGCAGCACGCCGTTGGCGAGGATCACGCGGTTCCCCACCTCGCAATCGTGCGCGACGTGGCAGCAGGCCATGAGCAAGCAGCCCGAGCCGATGCGCGTCAGCCCGCCGCCCTTGACGGTCCCGCAGTTGATCGTGACGAACTCGCGCACGGTGTTGCCGTCGCCGATCTCCAGCCACGTCGGCTCGCCGTTGTGCGACAGGTCCTGCGGCGGCCCGCCGAGGTTGGCCTGTCCGACGATCAGGTTGTCCGCGCCAAGGCGCGTCACGCCGTCGATCACGACGTGCGGGCCGATGCGCGTGCGGTCGCCGATGCACGCGCGGGAGCCGATGATCGAATACGGTCCGATCTCGACGTCGACGCCGAGCTGTGCGCCCGGGCTCACGACGGCGGTCGGATGGATCTGCGTCGCCATGCTCAACCTTCCAACATCGTGAACATCAAGTTCGCTTCGCACACCACGCGTCCGGCGACGCTGCCGGTGCCCTTGACCTGCCCCATCTCGCCTTTCATGCGCAGCGTCTCGACTTCGATGCGCAGCTGATCGCCCGGCACGACGGCGCCGCGCAGCTTGACCTTGTCGATCGACCACAGGGCGGCGAGTTTCCCCGTGAATTCGAGCTTGCGCAGCAGGAGCACGCCGGCGAGCTGCGCCATGGCCTCGAGCTGCAAGACACCCGGCATGACCGGATGGTCGGGGAAGTGGCCTTGGAAGAACGGCTCGTTGATCGAGACGTTCTTGATGCCGACCGCGCGCTGGTAGCCGTCGATCTCGATCACGCGATCGATCATCAGGAACGGATAGCGGTGCGGCAGGAGCTTCATGACCTCGCGGATGTCGAGCCCGCTCTCGCGCTGAATCAGCCCGCCGGTCTCCTTCTCCTGCATCAGGTCGACGAGCCGCCGCACGAGCTCCGCGTTCGTGGCATGGCCCGAGCGCGTGGCGATCACGTGCGCGTGCAAGTCGGCACCGAGCAGCGCGAGATCCCCGATCAAGTCGAGCATCTTGTGGCGCACGGGTTCGCCCGGCATGCGCATCTGCGTCTGCGGGTCGCCGAGCACGACCGTGTTCTCGCGCGTCGCGCCCTTGCCGAAGCCCGCCGCCTTGAGTTTCTCGACATCCGACGCGAGGCAGAACGTGCGCGCCGAGGCGATGTCCTTCGCGAAGCTCTCCGGCGTGACATCGAACTGCAGCGAACCGCCCTGAACGCTCGGATCGTCGAACGACGCGATGTACTGGAGCGTCAGACCCGACTGCTCGCTCGGAAGCGCCACGAGCGTGGCGGACTTCTCGCGCACGTAGATCGGCTCTTCGAGGCGGAAAGTGCGCGCCTCCGCGCGCTGCTCGACGGTACCAACTTGCAAGAAGAGCTCGAGGAACGCTCGCGCGCTGCCGTCCATGCCCGGCATCTCCGCCCCGTCCATCTCGACGCGCAGGTTGTCGATGCACAGGCCCGTGCAGGCCGCGAGCAAGTGCTCGACCGTCTCGACTTCCGCGTTGCCGCGCTTCAGGCGCGTGCGCAAGTCCGCCTGCACGCGGTACTGCACGAGCGCCGGAATCGGCGGCGCGTCCGGCACGTCCGTGCGCACGAACTCGATCCCCGTGCCCTGCGGGGCGGGCAGCACGCGCGCGCGCACCGTCGCTCCAGAGTGGAGCCCGACGCCGGAAAACTCGACCGGCGCACGCAAGGTGCGCTGCAAGCGACTCATGCTTCTCCTCGCTTCTCGAGCTCGCGCTCGAGCTTCTTCAGACGATCGTGCATCTCCGCGAGCTTGCGCTCGAGCGCCAGCGTGCGCAGGAACTCGCCCTTGGGCCGCGCCCACCAACCCATGTAGTCGGCGCCCGCGGGGACGTCCTCGAACACCGAGCTCGCCGGGCCGATGCGCGCGCCGTCACCGATCTTCAGGTGCGTCGAGATGCCGGATTGACCCGCCAGAATCGCGCAGCGACCGATCGAGGTCGAGCCAGCGACGCCGACCTGCGCGATGAGCAACGCACCCTCTCCCACCTGCACGTTGTGTCCGACGTGCACGAGGTTGTCGAGCTTCGCGCCGCGAGCGATCCGCGTCGCGCTGAAGCGACCGCGGTCGATGGCGCAGTTCGCGCCGATCTCGACGTCGTCCTCGATCACGACCGTTCCGGCGTGCGGCACCTTGTTCCAGCCCTCGATGCCGCGCGGCCCGACGAGCGGATCGAAGCCGAAGCCGTCGGAGCCGATCACCGTCCCCGCGTGCACGAGGCAGCGCGCGCCGATCGTGATCCCGTCGTAGGCGACGACGCCCGAACGCAGCTCGGTGTCCGCTCCCACGCGCACGTTGCGCGAGAGCACGACGTGGGGGTGCAGCGCGGCGCGCGCGCCGAGCACGCAGCCCGCGCCGACCACGCAGCCCGCGCCGATCGAGACGTCGGGACCGAGCTCGACTCCCGGCGCGATCTGCGCGGAGGGATGCACGCCGACGGCCGGTCGCAGCGGCAACCGATCGAAGGCGCTGAGCACGAGCTCGAACGCTCGATTGGCGTCATCGCAGCGCAGGAGCGCGAGACCCTCGCGCGGAACGGCGAGAGTGCGCGGCACGACGAGCGCGCGCGCGCGCGTGGCGGCGAGCTCGCGCGCATAGCGCGCATGGCCGAAGAAGCTGATCTCGTCGGGGCCAGCTTCCGCCAGCGCCGCCGGGCCGCTGACGCACAGCTCCGGGTCGCCTTCCAGCGACGCGCCGCACAGGGCGGCCAGTTCTCTCAAGCTACGGGAAGACATCGTCGATGCTGAGCCCCAGGTGGGACCCCTCAGGCGTTCTACGGTGCGAAACGGCCCGCGGAAGGCTCCGACTAGGGAGCTTCCGAACGCGAGAGGGTTTAGCGGCGCGCCCCCGGCCTGTCAAACGCGCTCGGCCCTGGGAGCGCTCAGCGCGTGCCCATCGTGAACGAGAACGTCTGCCGGTCGTCGCCGTCGAACTGGCGCAGCGGGTAGCCGAAATTGAGCGTGATCGGGATGGGATAGGTCAGGCCGAGCGTGAAGCCCATCGTGGTCCGCAGCTCGTCGAAGTCGAGGCTCCACGACTCGGGGTCGAGCAGGCCGTAGTCGAAGAACACGCCGCCGCGCAGGACCTCGAGCTTGCGGTAGGTGCCCGGCTGCGTCGTCGAATGCAGCGGATAGAACCACTCGCAGGTGCCGAACAGCTGCGTCTCGCCGCCGCGCGGCTCGCGCGAGAGCGGATCGACCGGTCCGACACCGCGAAACTGGAAGCCGCGCAGCGAGTTCGTGCCCCCGAGGAAGTAGCGCTCGGAGTACGGGACGCGCGGCGTCTCGTCGTAGGGCTGCTGCGCGGCGATGTTGAACTCCAGGTGCAGCACGGGCTGCGTGCCATCCTCCGTCGTCCACGTCGGCGTGTACCAGTCGGCGCGCAGGTCGGCCGTGGTGATGTCGAAGTCGCCACCGAGCTTGTGCGAGTACATCACCGACGACAGCGCGAGCGAGTAGCCCTCGTGAGGAATGAGCTGGTTGTCGACGCGCCGCGAGGAGACGTCGAAACTCAGGCCCGTCATGCTCGTGAGCGCGCGAGAGCGCTGCTCGTAGAGCTCGAGCGGCACGCCGTCGGGATCGAGGTCGCTCACTTCGACGTCCTGCACGACGAATCCCAACCAGGCGCGCGCGTCGAAGTTGAGCCGCTGCCCGAGTCGCAAGCGCAGCTGGGCGCGCTGCTCGTCGTGCGTGCGGAACAGCCGCAGTCGCTTGGAGAAATCGACATCGCCCATGATCGGCTTCAAGTGCCAGCCGAGCAGATCCGGCTCCATGAAGCGCATGCGGTACTCCGACACCAGCGTGCCGGGCGTCGCGTACAGCTCGAGCAGCTGCCCCGCGCCGTGCAGCGCTTCCTTGCGCCACACCTCGCCGAACGAGCCGAACCAAGAGTTGGGCGCGTCGGTCGCATCGAAGTTGCGCATCGTGAGCGCCACTTGGGCGAATGCGCCGTTGTCGCTGCCGATGCCGCCGGCGACGTTGACGTCGATCACGCGGCCCTCCTCGATCACGTACTCGAGGTCCACCTGCCCGGGGTTGTCCGCGGTCGGCACGAAGCGATACATCGGATCGCGGTGCTGCATGCGGTTGTAGGAGTCCGAGAAGTAGTTCGTGGCCGTGATGCGGCCGAGCGAGCGCTCGATCTCCTTCAGGTCCGCGCGCTGTCCGGGGAACACCGACACCTCGCGACGCACGACGCGATCACGGGTGTGCGTGTTGCCGTTGATCAGGATCTCGCGGATCGTCACCTCGCGCCCCTGCACGATGCGATAGGTCACGGCGACGGTGTGGTTCTCGACGTCGAAGACCAGCTCCGGCGCCTCGAAGCTCCACGCGACGCCGCGCGGCAGCGTCGGGTGCGAGATGCGCGCGTCCTTGCCGTAGCGTTCGCGCAGCGCCGAGTGGTCCTTTTCCTTCAGCGTGCGCTCGAAGTGCTTGCCCGGGCCGAGCGTGCACAGGGCCAGCAGTTCCGCCTCCGGATACAGGAGCCGCGCGGGCACGAGCTCGTCGTTCATGCGCTCGCTCGGATCCGCCCACTCGAACGCCTCGATCGAAACCGTCGACACCGTGTAGCGCTCGCCCTCGTCGATGCGCACACGCACGTTCACGCGCGAACGGTCCTCGTTGAACTCCAGTCGCTCGAGCTCGACCAGCGCGTCGTACCAGCCGAGGTCGCGGTACACGTTGCGCATCGCGAGCAGGTCGGCCTGCAAGATCTCCTCGTCGAAGACCTCCCCCAGCCAGTTGAACAGCGACGGACCCTCGAGCTTGGCGCCCGAGAGCTGAGTCAGGCCGTCCTCGAAGATCCACAGCAGACTGGTGTCCTCGAGCGAGCGGTTGCCCTCGACCACGACGTCGCTCACGCGCACCTTGCGGCCCTCGCGAATCTCGAAGATCACGTCGGGGACGACCCCCTCGCCCTCGCGGCTCAGCACGTTCACCTCGGCGAAGTAGAAGCCCTCGCGCCGGTAATTCTCGAGGATGCGCTGGCGCACGCGGCCGGCCTGATGCAGGTACAGCTCGCTTTGTTCCTCGAGCAGCGCCCAGCGACGCAGCTTGGCCTCGTCGACCGCCTCGTTGCCGATGAAGCGCGGCTCGCGATCGACGGGGAGTTCCTCGACGCTGACGACGAGCTCGATTCCGCCGGGCACGTCGCGGCGCGAGACCAGCGCTCGCACCTGAAACGCGGTGCCGAGCCGCCGAATGCCCTGATCGAGCGCCGAGGGGTCGAGCGGAGATCCGACCCGCTGCCCCAGCACGCCCGCGATCTGCGCCTCGGTGTAGCGCCACTCGCCATCGACCACGATGCCGAGCACCAGCGGCAGCTCCGCCACGGGCGCGGTGTCCTGCGCGCGCGCGGGGAGCAGCGTCGCCGCGAGCGCGAACGCAGCCGCGATGAGGGGGCGGACGATCACGATGCGCCGGGTCGCTTCAGGCGAAGATCGGCTCGGCAGCCGAAGGCGCGGGGTTGTCGAACCGCAACAGGTGTCCGAAGAAGCGCAGCGCCACGTCGCCCGTGGCACCGTTGCGGTGCTTGGCGACGATCACCGTGGCGTCGTGGCGGATCGCGTCGAGCTCGGCTTGCGACATCTGTTCCTCGGTCGCGTTCTTGTTCGTCTCGTAGTACCAGCGGCGGTAGAGCATCATCACGACGTCGGCGTCCTGCTCGATCGAACCGGACTCGCGCAGGTCCGAGAGCATCGGCCAGCCGCGCGGGTTGCGATCCTTGCCTTCGACCGCGCGCGAGAGCTGCGCCAGCGCGACCACCGGCACGCCGAGCTCGCGCGCGAGCGACTTGAGCGAGCGCGAGATCTCGCTGATCTCCAACTGGCGGCTCTCGTTGCTCTTCTGGCCCGAGGTCATGAGCTGCAGGTAGTCGAGCACGATCAGGTCCAGCCCGTGCTTGGCCTTGAGGCGCCGCGCTCGCCCGCGCAGGGCCATCACCGACAGGCTCGGGCTGTCGTCGATGAAGAGCTTCATCTGCGCCAGCTCCCCGACCGCCTCGCTCATGCGCTGGTAATCCTCGTCCGGCAGACGGCCCGAGCGCAGCCGCGAGTTGTCGATGCGACCGCGCGCGCAAATCATGCGCTGCATGATCTGGTGCTTGCCCATCTCCAGGCTGCAAAACAGGGCCGAAGGCTCGCGCCCACCGAGGTGTTCGGGGTGCGACATGCAGACCGACTCGAGCACGTTGAGTGCGAAGGCCGTCTTGCCCATGGAGGGGCGCGCCGCCACGATCACCAGATCGCCGGCGTTGAGGCCGCCGAGCATGTCGTCGAGCTCGTGGAAGCCAGTCGGAAGTCCCGTCAGGCGATGGGACGAGCGGTTCTCGATCTGCCGCAGCGCCTCGTGCAGCACGGGCTCGACCGGCTCCGGCCCCTGATTCTGAGCGCGCGTCGCGAGCTGGAAAATGCGCGACTCGCTGCGATCGAGCAGCGCGCCGACCGACTCTCCGTCGGGGCGCGTGTCGTAGGCATCCGAGAGGATCTCCGTCGCGCCGTCGATCAGGCGCCGCAGCACGCTCGTCTCCGCGACGATGCGCGCGTGGTGCGAGATGTGCGCCGCGCTCGTCACCGACTGCTGCAGCTCGAGCAGGGCCTCGTTGCCGCCGATCGCGTGCAGCAGCCCGAGCGAGAGCAGGCCCTCGCTGATCGTGATCAGGTCGACCTTGATGTTCTTGCCGCTCATGTCGAGCAGGGTCGAGTACAAGAGCTGGTGGCGACGGACGAAGAAGTCCTCCGCCTTGAGCGTCTCGCCGACCTCGGGGATACGGTCGGGCACGAGCATCATCGCCCCGAGAATGGCCCGCTCGGCCGCCTCGTTGTGCGGCGGGATCCGGCCGGGAATCTTGTCCTGCTCCATGGGCATCTCCGTCCCCCCGCCGATCGCGCGCCTGCGCAAAACCACGGGGCGCGGAGGATACTCGACCCTGCGAACCCGCACTAGCCGCGAGGGATGCGCGCGGGGCCCGGCCCGCGCATGGCGGACCGGGCCCCGTCGTGGTTCGCGCGCGGCCAGCGCCGCTCTCGCGCGCTCTCAGGCCTCGGCGTTGACGTTGACCGTCACGTCGGCGAAGCGCTCGCCGTGAACGTGGACCTTCACCACATGGGCGCCGACCAGCTTGATCGGAGCCTCGAGGCGCACGTCCTTCTCCGGCACGCCGTGGCCGGCGGCCACGAGCAGCTCGGAGATCGCTGCCGCGCTGACCGAGCCGAACAGGTGACCCTGCTCGTCGGCCTTGGCGCCGGTCGAAACCACCACGCCCGTGAGCTTGGCCACGCGCGCGTCGATCTCTTCGTCGCGCTTGCGCTCCTCGACGTCGAGGCGCGCGCGCTTGCGGGCCATCAGCTTCTTGTTCTCGTCCGTGGCTTCGGTGGCGAAGCCATTGGGGAAGAGGAAGTTGCGGGCGTAGCCGGGGCGCACGCGGACGACATCGCCGCACTTGCCGAGGTGCTGCACGTGCTCGCGCAGCAGGACTTCAATGTTCGCCATGGGAGGAGTTCCTTACTGGACGAAGGCCATGAGGCCCATGTGACGGGCGCGCTTGATCGCCGCCTTCAACTGGCGCTGGCACTGCGTGCAGAAGCCAGAGCGCTTGCGGGACAGGATCTGCGCCTGAGGAGTGAGGAACTTGTGGAGGTACGCGACCTCCTTGTAGTCGATCTTCGGGTCGTCGCAGTTACGGCTTGCGATCGGCGGGCTGGGCTTGCGGCTCTCGGCCATGGTTCAGCTCTCCTCCGCGGCAGCGGCTTGGGGGACTTCGGCATCGGCACCGTCGCCAGCGTCGGCTTCGGCGGGCGCATGGCGCCGCAGGTGTTCTTGAATCGGACGGTCCGCGAGATCGCCGAACACGGCGCGCTCGGGCGAGGTCGCCTCATCGGTCGGCGGCGGCGGCACGACGTACCCGTCGGCGCCTTCCTCAGCGGCCTTCTCCAGCTCACCGGCCGCGATCGCATCGACCTTGAGCAGCAGGTAGCGCAGCACGCGCTCGTCGAGCTCGAAATCGCGGCGGATGCCGTTGAGGCCCGTGCCAGCGATCTCGAAGTAGGCGAGCAGGTAGGTGCCGCGGGTGCGGCCCTTGATCGGATAGGCGAGCTTGCGCTCGTCCCAGCGCCGGGCGCAGAGCACCTTGGCGCCATTCTTCGCGAGCAGGTCCGTCACCATGGCCTTCGCCTGGCGCCAGTCCGCTCGCACCACCTGGTTGTCCAGGAGGAACATGCCTTCGTACGTCGTAGTCAAAACTAGGGTCTCGCTTTCGGGTTGTTGAGCGGGCCGGCGGGTCCTAGCCGCCATCTGGCCCAAGGTCTTTCCAGCGGCTGTGGAACCGCGTCATGAGCTTCTCGAGGCTCTCCGGCTCGTCGAGCCACGCCGCGAGGAAGTCGGCCGCATGGGCGACCGAGATCTCCGCGACGACTCGCGCGTCGCCGGTGAGCTGCGTGAGGACATGACGCGCCGCGTCGGTCCTCGGCCTGCCGACTCCAATCCGTAGCCGCGGAAAGTGGTCGCTGCCGAGCATCTGCACCATGGAACGCACCCCGTTGTGTCCGCCACTTCCGCCGTGAGGGCGGATGCGCAGCGCGCCGGGGGCGAGGTCGATGTCGTCGAAGACGGCGAGGACCTGCTCCGGCGAGACGCCGAGCGAGCGGACGAGCGGGGCGACTGCGGTCCCGGAGAGGTTCATGAACGTCATCGGCTTGACGAGCAGCGCGTCGCGACGAGTGTCGCGCGCGAGCACGCAAGGGATGCCGACCATGGCGGTTCCCAGGACCGCGGGAGCTTCAAAGATCAACTTGGAGCGCCGCGCCAGCTCGTCGAGCGCGTGGAAGCCGACGTTGTGCGGCGTCCACTCGTGCTGCGGTCCGGGGTTGCCGAGGCCGACGACGAGACGGGTCACGGAGTGCTCCAGTCCTCCCCTCGCGCGGCGGGTGCCGTTCGAGGAGCGGGCGGAAGATTGTAGGGAGCGCCGCGGCGCGCGCAAGCGCCCGCCTTCCCGCGCGAGTGCGGCTCGACTCCCGCTCGGCGCGCGGCAGGGATCTGGGGAACGGCGATGCCGAGCGCGGGAGCACCCGCGAACGGCACCGTGGAGCGCGGCCTGAGACTCGGCCTGAAACGCGGCCTAGAACGCGGCTTGGAACGCGGCCTAGAACGCGGCTTGGAACGCGGGACGCGGGGTGCGGGGCGCGAGCCCCCACCCCGCAGGCCAGCGGGGCGCGAGCCCTACTTGGCGGGCTTCTTGGCGTCGCCAGCCTTGGCGGCCGGGGCGGCAGCGGCCGAAGCGCCACCCGCGGCGC
>VGZD01000096.1 GCA_016872715.1 Planctomycetota bacterium | reverse complement strand
GAACGGCTCGACGAAGAGACTGTCGGGCAGACTTTCGGAGACGGCCGCGGAGCTCATGGCGCACAGCGTAACCGCCGCGCGTCTGCGGCGTCGCGCGTGGGCGCGCAGTCGCCGTCGCGCGTGAGCGCGCAGTCGCCGTCGCGCGCGGGCGCGGTGTCCGCTTCGAGCTCGTCCTCACGCCCCGCGGTCGATCCCGCATGCGGCGTCGCGCGCGCGAGCGCCAGCGCACACACGCGGCGCGCCCCCATGCGTCGCAGCGCGCGCGCGCACTCGCGCAGGGTCGCACCGCTCGTCACGACGTCATCGACGATCCACACACACTCCGCCTCGGCCACCGCGCGCCGCGCCAGTGGACGCCAGCGCGCCGCTCCAAAGGCCCCGCGCACGTTCGCCGAGCGCGACGTCGCACCGGCCGTGCCCTGCACGACCGTCGGACGCGTGCGAACGAGAGCGCGCGCCAGCGGCCAACCGAGCGCGTCGCACAGTTCGCTTCCAAGTCGCGCGGCCTGATCGTACCCGCGTTCGAGGCGCCGCCACGGGTGCAGCGGCACGGGGACGAGCACATTTTCGGCCGCGACCTGTGCGACGCTCGCGCGCACGCGCCGCGCGAGCGCCGCCGCCAATGGCCGCGCCAGCTCCGCTCGCCCGCCGTGCTTGAAGGCGAGCACCCACTCGCGCAGTTGCGCTTGCCGCCGGTAGTCGCCGAGCACGACCAGCCGTTCGATGCCGAAGCTGTCCCTCCGACAACTCGCGCAGCGCTCGGCACCCTCCAGCGCGGCCGCCATGGCTCCCGCACAAATGGGACAGCGCACGCCGGGCGGCCCGTCGGGCAAGGCGTGCTCCACGCAGCCGCTCGCGTGCCCGTCGCCCGCGCTCGCCGCGTCGCACCCGCACAGCCAGCACAGCGGCGGATAGAGCAGGTCGATCAGCGCGCGACCGAAGCCCGAGACTCTGGCACGAACTTGCTCACGAACTTGCTCACGCACTTGCACACGACCTTCGTCGCGCGAGAACCGCGCTAGTCGCGCCCCGCGCGGGAATCGACGCAGCGCGCCTGCCTCAGCTCTCGTCGTCGCCCTCGTCGCCAAACCCAGTCACGCCGCGCTCCACACTGCCCGCCCGCGCCCCGCCCACCTGACGCACGAGCGTCGTGAGGCCGAGCGACTGACGCAGCCGCGCCGCGTACGACTGCACCGTCTCGTCCGCGCGAGAATCGACGCCGAACAGCTCGCCGATCTCGCGGGCGAGCGTCGGATCGGTCTCGAAATCCGGCGGCGACTCGCGCAGGACTTCGCGCACGTGGACGCGCACCGAGTGCGCGGACCACAGCCAACCCGCGACCTCGAGCGCCCCCGTGGCGACGAGCACGAGCCCGACCCACGCCAAGGCGCTGCCGCCGGGCAGGGCCGCGGGCTCGAGCCGCCCGTACAGCAGGCTGGCGAAGGCCGCGACGAGGTAGGAGAACCCCAAGCCGACCTGCACGCGGTGGAACACGAAGTCGCGCACGCGGCGCAGCGGCTGGGGCCCGCGTCCGAGGCGCTCGGCCACGAGCGCGCGCGGATTGCGGAACAGGACGCCGTTGGCGAGCAGCACGCAGCCCACGATCGCGAGCACGTATCCGAGGATCGTCCAGTCCGGAGCGACCCACTCCGCTGCGCCGAGCATGCCTGCCATGCCCTGAACGGTAGCGTGCGCAGCGGCGCGGGCAAGCTGCGCGCCACCGAAGGCGCGCTGGCCGCTCGCGTGCGCTCTCCCGCCGGGGAGGGCGGGCACAAGCGCTCCGCGCGCGTTACCCTCGTGCGCCTCGTGCGGGAGCAACGGCCATGAGCGAACAACGCGTGCGCGTCGATCGACTCGTCGACCTCTCGAAGCTCGGACGCGGCGGCCGCCCGCCGACACCGGCCGAGCTGCGCGCGGCGTTGCCCAACGGCTGGAAGCTCGACGACGACGGGATCCACGCCGTGCGCGACCTGCGGCTGTTCTTCAGCCAGAGCTGGGTGCTCCTGCTCGGCCTCGTGATGTTCGGCGCGGCTGGCTTGGGGCTGTTCGCCACGACGTTTCCGCGCGGCGAGCGCGCACTCCTGCGCGTCGCGATCTTGATCGGCGTGCTGCTCGTGATCGGCGGCGTGATCGGCCCGCTCGTCACGCGCGCGCTGAACCGGCGCTAGGACGCGCTCGCACCGAGTGCGCCGGCGCCCCGAATTCACTCGGCCGCGGCGAAGGTGCCCGTGGCCGAGAGCGTGCCGACGAACTTCATGCGCTGGCTCATTCCGATCGACTGGCCATCGAACTCGAGCGTCGATTCTTCGGTGATGCGCGCCTGCACGTCGGCCGTGAGCGAATACGACACCGCGCGACCGAGCTTGAGGTCCCACGACACTTCGCCCTTGATCTGGGAAAACTCGAGCGCGAGACGGCGCGTGCCGCCGTGGCCTTCGCCTTCGCTCGCGTCCTGCTCGGCGTGCGTCTCGGCCGAGCCGCTGAGCTCGATCACCGCGAGCTTGACGCCTTCGACTTCGCGCAGGCCGACGAAGGTCGCCTTCAAGTCGCCTTCGGTGTTCTCGCGGAACTGCTCGTCGAGGTCGTCGTCGCTGTCGTCTTCGTCGGTTGGATCCTCGAGCGCGACATCGCCACCGGGGCCCGTCAGCAAGTCGAACACCTGCGCGTCGAGATCCCACGCGTCGCCCTCGCTGACATCGCCCGCGGGCAAGACGCCGCGCAGGTCGCAGTCCTCGATCAGCCCTTCGAGCAGCGCTTCGTCGGCGCCCTCGCTCTCTCCCTCGTAGCTCAGGTCGAACGTGTCCTCCTCGGCGTTCCAGCGGAACGCGACCGTGCGGCCCTCGAGCTCGCTCGTCTCGCTCGTGGTCTCGCCCGACGACTCGCTCTCGTCATCGACCAAGCCGCCCATCGTCTGACGCTCCTCGTTGGCGAGTGCGACGAACTTGCGATGCAGGAGCGCCGGCCGTCCCTCGGCGCCCTGCGGGTAGGTGTCTTCGAACACCAGACGCGACTGCTGCTGGATCGACATCTCGGGGCTGCCGATGTGCTCTTCGGGCAGCTCTTCGTCGCCGACCGACATGGAAAACTCGTCCAGATCCATGGAGAGGTCCATGGCAAAGCGCTTCTCGACGCTGGCCCCCTTGTCGGCCCGGAAGGCGAAGGTCTGGGCGGCGGGGAACGAAGCGCACAGGGGCAGGCAGGCGAGCACGCAGAGGGCGCGCAGGTGCATGGGTCGGCGCATGGGTCGGCGCATGGATCGTTCTGGGGCGGGGAGCTTGGAGGTTGAGCAGGGTCGGCGGGGCCGAGGCGTTCGAAATGCCCCCCGAAATGCCCCCCAAGAGCCTAGCAGGAGCGAGCCTAGCAGGAGCGCTCGCCCGTCCGGCCATCGTCCAGTTCTTCGCCCCCGGCCCCCAGCGCCTCGAACGAGCCTGTCCCAAAATCGAGCCAGGGGGCTTTCGGCCCGGCCAAATCAGGGTAGCCTTCGAAGATCGGGGCCAAAGCGTCGCGACACACCCGCGCAACAGCGCGATCGCGTCGGTCGGGCCCCTCACTCAAGCTTGCCCTCCAAGGGCTCGGAGTCCAATTCCACCATGCGTACCCTCGCTCTATCGCTCGCGACCGTGGCTGCGGTCGCCCTCACCTCGGTCGGGGCCTCGGCCCAGACCATCGGTTGCACCAGCGGCGGCGCCGGCGGCGCGTTCCCCGCCTCGGGGACCGGCAACGGCACCTACCAAACGGTCCAACCGAGCTTCCCCTTCTCCTCGACGCTCAATGTGACCTCGCTGCCGCCGGGCGCGACGGTCGTCACCGAGGTCAAGCTCAACGGCATGACCCACACGTACACCGGCGACGTCCAGTATGTGCTGGAGAGCCCCTCGGGCCAGAAGATCAACCTGTTCAACCGTCAGGGCGGCAGCAACGACTGGAACGGCGACTATGTGGTGAACAGCGTCGAGCAGGGCCAGCCCCTTCCGACGGCGGCGGGTACCCCGCCCACCTATCCGTCGTCGACATTCTCCCAGAACTTCGGCACGTGGACGCACGGCAACTTCTCCATCGAGAATGTCGCGCTCTCGGGCGTGGCCGCCGCGACCGGCAACTGGACTCTCACGATCTGGGACTGGATTGCCGCCGACGCCGGCAACCTGACCTCTTGGGACATCTGCTTCGGCACGCCGCCGCCGGTCCCGCCGCCCGCGGTCGCTCCGGCGCTGACGGCGCCCGCCAATAACGCCAATGTCACCGGCTTGTTCGTCAACCTGACCTGGGGCAGCGTGCTCGGCGCGACGAGCTACGAGGTCGACATCGACGGCACGGTGTTCCCCGCAGTCGGCACCAGCTACGTGTTCCAGTCCACGCTCGGCGCGCACACGTGGACGGCGCGCGGTGTGAACTCCGCCGGCGCCGGTCCGTGGGCCGTTGCGCGCACCTTCAACGACATCGGTCTGACCGCGCCCACGCTCGGCACTCCGGCCGCGAACGGCGCGGTGTTCGGCCCGAGCGTCAACCTGACGTGGACGGCCGTCAACGGTGCCTCGGGATACGACGTCGACGTCGACGGCACGGTCACCGCCGTGACCGCCTCGCCGTTCGTCTTCACGTCCACGCCGGGCGTGCATACGTGGACGGTTCGCGCCAAGTGGCTGACCAACTCGGTCGTCGGCCCCTTCGCGACCTCGCGCACGTTCACCGACCTAGGCGTGCCTCCGACCCCCTGCAACGGCTCGACTCTCACGACGGTTCCGTTCACGGGCGGCAACGGCCTCGGCACGGGCAGCGCCGTGTTCTTCGACATCAACGTGACGAACACCGCGGGCATCACCGTGTCGCAGCTGAAGACCAACGCCAACGCTGTCGCTGGCACAGGCTTCACGCTTGAGATCTACACCAAGACGGGTACCTACGTGGGTTCCGAACAGGTGGCCGGTGCGTGGACGCTCAAGGCGACGGGCGCCGGCGTTTCGATCGGCAACAACCAGCCGGGTGGCTCGCTGGCCGACTTCCCCGACTTCGCGATTCCGACCGGAACCACGGGCTTTGCCGTGCGCATCATCGGCGCCGGACACAGCTACACCAACGGCAACGGCGCCAACCAGCTCTACACCAACGCCGACATGTCGATCTCGCTCGGCAAGAGCCAAGGCACGCTGTTCACCAGCGCACCCATTACGCCGCGCGTGTGGAACGGCACCGTGATCTACAACTGCAACGTTGCGCCGCCGGTCATCACCTACTGCACGGCCGGTACCTCGACCAACGGCTGCACGCCGGCGATCAGCGCGGCGAACCAACCCTCCGCGCTGTTGACGGGCACCTGCGTGCTGACGGTCTCCGGCATGGAAGGCCAGAAGCAAGGCCTGATCTTCTACGGCATCAACAACACGGGCTTCGTCCCGTCGCCGTGGGCCTCGGGCAGCTCGAGCTTCCTGTGCGTCAAGGCTCCCACCCAACGCCTGACCGCCTCGGCAACCGGTGGAACGGTGAGCCAGTGCGACGGCTCCATCAGCTCCGACCTGCACGCGTACTTCCTGGCCAACCCGACCGCCCTCGGCCTGCCGATGGTGCCGGGCAACAAGTTCTTCGCGCAGTCGTGGTACCGCGACCCGCCGGCCGTGAAGACGACCAATCTCTCCAACGCGATCGAACTCACGGTCGTGCCTTGAGCTAGGGCCGGTCGCGCTACCACGACGGCCACGCGTCGCGAACGCAGCTTTTGTGGAGATCCTCCTCGGGAGACGCCTGTGCGTCTCCCGAGCCTGTTTCCGGCTGCGAAACCAACGCCGTGAGCGAACAACGTGCCGATCGCGAGGGCGGCGGCTTGGGCGCCGCCCCGCCCACGCCGACTTCGGGGCAGCGTGGGGCACCCGTCGGCAGCACGGCCCCCCCGCCCCGGAGCTCAGGAAATCCCGATGTTCTCCCCCGTTTCCGGCGCGATGCAGGTAGCTTGGTGAACTGTACGAGTGGTGTTGGTCCCGCCTTCCGGGGGTCGATGCCGCGTTTCCCCCCTTCTGTCTCAGGAGCAGGAGTCTCCCTTCCATGCGCAGTCTCTTTCTAGGCGTCCTCGGCGCCTCGTTGCTCGCCTTCGGAGCTAGCGAGGCTTCCGCCCAAACCATCGCCCCCTGCACGACCGGCGGCCCCGGCGGATTGTTCCCCACGTCCGGCACGGGTGGCGGCGGTGCCTACCCCGGCACGTTCCCTCCGTTCGCCTTCTCGTCGACGCTCAACGTCAGCACGCTCCCCGCGGGCGCGACGTGCGTGACTGAGATCAAGCTGAACAGCACGTCCCACACCTGGGCCGGCGACGTCCAATTCGTGCTCACGACTCCCTCGGGTGCGCGCGTCAACCTGCTCAATCAGGCCGGCGATGCCTGCGACTTCCTCGGCGACTACAGCATCACGAGCTCCGAGCTCTACCAGGCCCCGGGCGCGTGCACGGCCGGTGCGCTGCCTCCGGGTCAGATCTCGCAGATCTTTGGCAACTGGCCCACGGGCACCAACGGCGTCAACAACACGCCGCTGTCGCAAGTCGCGCCGGCCACGGGCGACTGGACGCTCTCGATTTACGATTGGTACGCGCAGGACGCTGGCGCCCTCTCCTCGTGGGACATCTGCTTCGGCACGCCGCCGCCGGTGCCGGCTCCGACCTATCGGCCGACGCTCCTCACGCCTTCCAACGGCCAATCGCTCTTCGGTCCTGCGGTGACGCTCACCTGGACCGCCGTTCCAGGCGCCACGGGCTACGACGTCGACGTGGATGGGTTCATCTACCCGGTCGCCACGGGCTTGAGCTTCGCCTACACCTCGACCACCGGCGCTCACAGCTGGGCGGTGCGCGCAAAGAACACGGCCGGAGTCGGCCCGTTCTCGTCGTACTTCACCTTCAACGACCTAGGACCGCCGCCGTCGACCTGCAATGGACCGCGGCTGGCGACCCTGTTCACCGGCACCGGTGGACTGGTCACGGGCAACCAGATGTTCTTCGACATGAACGTCATCAAGCCCGGTGGCATCACCGTGGCGCAGTTGCAGACGCACTGCTCGGCGGTGTTCGGCCAGCCGATCTCGATGTTGATCTACACCCGCTCGGGCAGCTTCGTCGGCTTCGAGACCAATGCCGGTGCGTGGACTCTGCGCGGCACCGGCAGCGGCACGAGCGCGGGTGCCAACCAGCCCTCGCTGCTCGAGTTCCCCGACTTCGCGTTGCCGCAGGGCGTCTCGGGCTTCGCGGTCGTCATGCAGGGCGCCGTGGGCCACAAGTTCTCGGGCTTCGGTACGTCCCAGACCTACTCGGACGCCAACGTGATCATCACCGCGGGCAAGACGCTCAACGTGCCGTTCAGCGGCACGCCCAACAACAACAAGGTCTGGAACGGCGCGGTCATCTACGACTGCTTCTACGCGCCGCCGCCGGTGACCTACTGCACGGCCGGCACCTCGACCAACGGCTGCGTGCCGTCGATCGCGGCCGCCAACCAGCCGAAGGTGAGCCTGGCGGGCACGGCGATCGTGAGCGTGAGCAACGTCGAGGGCCAGAAGCAAGGCCTGCTGTTCTACGGCATCAACAACACCGGTTTCGTGCTCACGCCGTGGAGCACCACGAGCTCGAGCTACCTGTGCGTGCGCGCTCCCACCCAGCGCCACGCCGCTCAAAACTCGGGCGGCACGGCGGGCCTGTGCAACGGCAGCATGGTCGGCGACTTCCACGCCTTCTTCGTCGCCAACCCCACCGCGCTCGGCATGCCGCTCACGGTGGGACAGAAGATCTATGCGCAGGCGTGGTATCGCGACCCGCCCGCACCGAAGACCACCAACCTGTCGAACGGAATCGAGCTCACCGTCGGTCCGTAAGCCAAAGGCGAGGCGTCTCGCGATACCTTCAGCCAGCGCACTGCCTACGGCAGTGCTCGGGGGCTTCCTCTCCCAAGACGCGCATGCGTCTTGGGAGCTTCTTTTGGCCGCCGGAGAAACAAGGCAGCGGCCAAAAGAACACGGACTTTCCTATCGCGACCCGCCCGCACCGAAGACCACCAACCTGTCGAACGGAATCGAGCTCACCGTCGGTCCGTAAGCGACTACGGGGTCTAGGCCAAGCCGCGCTCGAGCGCGGCTTGGCAGTCGGCCTGCACTCCCAAGACGCGCATGCGTCTTGGGAGCTTCTTTTGGCAGAGGGAGAGAGAATGCCGCGGCCGACTCGGACGAAGGCGCGGGTCGCGCGCAGGTCGGAATGCGCGGGTCGGAGCGCGCGGTGGGAAACACCGCGCTTGGCTCACTCCCACTCGATCGTGGCGGGAGGCTTGGAGCTGATGTCGAGGACGACGCGGTTGATGCCGCGCACCTCGTTGATGATGCGGTTGGAAATCTTGCCGAGCAGGTCGTAGGGCAGGTGGGCCCAGTCGGCGGTCATGGCGTCGGTGGATTCGACGGCGCGGATCGCACAGGCTTCTTCGTAGGTGCGCGCGTCCCCCATCACGCCGACGGAGCGCACCGGCAGCAGCACGGCGAAGTACTGCCACAGGCCCTTGTGGAGGCCCGCTGCCTCGACCTCGGACGTGACGATCGCATCGGCTTCGCGCAGGGTCTCGAGGCGCTCGCGCGTGAGATCGCCTAGACAGCGCACGGCGAGGCCCGGGCCGGGGAAGGGCTGGCGGTCGACGATGCGCGCGTCGAGGCCGAGGTAGCGGCCGATGGCGCGCACTTCGTCCTTGAAGAGCTCGCGCAGCGGCTCGACCAGCGTCATGTTCAGGTCCTTGGGCAGTCCACCGACGTTGTGGTGGCTCTTGATCACGGCCGTGTTTCCGCCGTGCACGTTGACCGACTCGATGATGTCGGGATACAGCGTGCCCTGAGCGAGGAAGTGCGCGCGGCTGAAGCGCTTGGCCTCGAGCTTGAAGACGTCGACGAAGTCGCGGCCGATCAGCTTGCGCTTGGTCTCGGGATCCGTCACGCCTTCGAGGCTCTTGAGGAAACGCTCGGTCGCGTCGACCACGGTGAGGTCGATGCCGAACTGGTCGCGGAACTGCGACTCGACGACCTCGCGCTCGCCTTTGCGGAGCAAGCCGTTGTCCACGAAGATGCAGTGCAGGCGCGGGCCGATGGCCTTCTGCAGGATCATCGCGGCGACCGAGCTGTCGACGCCGCCCGAGAGGCCGAGCACGACTTCGCCATCCGAGCCGACCAGCTCGCGCACGTGGGCGATCTCGCGCTCGACGATGCCCTCGGGGCGCCAGTCGCCCGGCAGCTTCGCCACGCGCGAGAGGAAATTCTCGATCACCTCGCGCCCGCGCACGGAGTGCGTGACCTCGGGGTGGAATTGCACGCCGAAGAAGCCGCGCGCAACATCTCCCATGGCGGCGACAGGACAGCTGTCGGTCTGCGCATAGGTGCGGAAACCCGCGGGCAGGCGCGTGACGGAGTCGCCGTGGCTCATCCAGACCACGGTGTGGCCCCCGATGCCCTCGAAGATCTCCGATCCCGCCGCGACCTCGACGGACTGGCGACCGAATTCGCGCTTGTCGGCGCGCGTGACTTCGCCGCCGAGCTCGCGAGCGATCCACTGCATGCCATAGCAGATGCCGAGCACCGGCACGCCGAGCTCGAGCAGGCCGCGCGGAACTTCGGGCGCGTCGGATGCGTACACCGACGCGGGACCGCCGGAGAGGATCACCGCGCCGAGATTCATCGCCCGTGCGGCCTCGAGCGCGCGCCGCGGCGGCGCGATTTCACAGTAGCTGCCGGCCTCGCGCACGCGACGGGCGATCAACTGCGCGTACTGCGCTCCGAGGTCGACGACCAGGACACCCTTGGGCTTGGCGTTCATTCGTGCGAGACGAAGTAGTTGGTGGATTCCTTGGTGATCGCGACGTCGTGCGGATGGCTTTCCTTGACCCCCGCGGCCGTGATGCGCACGAAGCGCGCGCGCTGCGGCAGCTCGGCGATCGTGCGCGCGCCGAGATATCCCATGCCGCTGCGGACGCCGCCGACGAGCTGGTACACGAAGCTCGACAGGCGACCGCGATAGGGCACCATGCCTTCGATGCCCTCGGGCACGAGCTTGTCCGCGTCCTTGACGTCGTCCTGCCGATAGCGCGACTTGCCACCGGCCATCATCGCTCCGACGGAACCCATGCCGCGCACGGCCTTGAACGAGCGGCCCTTGAACAAGATCGTCTCGCCCGGGCTCTCCTCGAGCCCGGCGAACAGGCTGCCGAGCATCACGCAGGACGCGCCGGCGGCGAGCGCCTTGACGATGTCGCCCGAGAGGCGAATGCCCCCGTCGGCGATGATCGGCACGCCGCTCGCCGCGGCGGCGCCCACGCAGTCGAGCACGGCCGTCAATTGGGGCACGCCGACGCCGGCGACGACGCGCGTGGTGCAGATCGAGCCCGGACCGATGCCCACCTTGACCGCATCCGCGCCGGCCTCGATCAGCGCGCGCGTCGCTTCGGCGGTCGCGACGTTGCCGGCGACGACATCGACGTTGAGCCGGCGCTTGAGCTCCTTGACGGTGTTGATCACGTTCGTCGAGTGGCCGTGCGCGGTGTCGACCACGATCACGTCGACGCCGGCCTGCACGAGGCCTTCGGCGCGCTCGTAGTCGTGCACGCCGACCGCGGCTCCGACGCGCAGACGACCGCGCTCGTCGCGGCACGAATGCGGGAACTCGACCAACTGCTTGAGGTCCTTCATCGTGATGAGGCCCTTGAGCCGCAGCGCGCCGTCGACGATCAGGAGCTTCTCGACCTTGTGGCGATGCAGCAGGTCGCGCGCCTTCTCGAGCGACGTTCCCTCGGGCGCGGTGACCAGCCCCTTGGAGGTCATCATCTGCGCCACGGGCGTGTCGTCCGACGTGTCGAAGCGGCAGTCGCGGCTGGTGAGGATGCCGACCACGGTCTCGGCTTCGACGATCGGCAGGCCGTTGACCTTGTTGCGCGCCATCAGCTCGCGCGCCTGCCGCAGGGTCGCGGTCGGCGGGAGCGTGACCGGGTCGAGGATCACGCCGTTGGCCGAGCGCTTGACCTGATCGACCTGCGCGATGTGCTGCTCGACCGAGAAGTTGCGATGGATGATGCCGATGCCGCCCTCGCGCGCGAGCGCGATCGCGAGCCCGGCCTCGGTGACCGTATCCATGGCGGCCGACGCCAGCGGCGCCTTGAGGGTCACGTGACGCGAGAAGCGCGTGGAGACGTCCACCTCGCGGGGGATGACGTCGGAATGACACGGCTGGAGCAGGACGTCGTCGAACGTCAGGCCGAGCGGCAGTTCTTGGACCATGGCGGAGGGGCGGTGGGCTGGCTCGAGCGGCGCGCCGCCTCCCTCGGGGCCACGGGGCCGCGCGCGGAAAAGCAGCGGCCCCCGTAGTCTGGGCTGGCCCTGACGTCTCGATGCAGACGCTGCGCTCCTCCGCGACGACCTCGCGGGCCCTTCCGAGATGGGCCGCGTTCGTCTTGGAAAGCACAGGAGTCTAGCCAGCGCCGGGGGCCAAGTCCAAGCAAGCAAGTGGGCCCGAACAGCCCTGTGACAGGCTGCCGGGCCCTAGAAGGAGGAGATGCCTCCTGTTTCGGAATCGCAACTGCGGGACCTCGATCCGAGCGCGGAATTCAGACCGCGACGCGACGGCGCGAGGGAAGGACTTTCCGAACACGGTCCGCGCGCGGCGGCGGCCGATACAGGGATCCCCACGCGAGGCTGACTCGCGCCCCAGACCGTCCTTAGGATGCGCGCGGCGCGCCCGCCAGCCGCCCACTCGCCACCGTGACGTCCCCCCAAACTCCCCGCCCGACCCGCGTCGCCATCGTGGGCGCGGGCTTCATCGCGGAGTTCCACCTCGAGATCCTGCGCGCCACGCGAGGGGTCGAAGTCGTCGCCGTGTGCGACGCGGACCTCGCGCGGGCCCAGTCGGCCGCGCGTCGACACGCTGTTGGGACAGCCGTCGGGGAGATCGCGCAGCTCGAGCCACTCAAGGTCGATGTCGCGCACGTGCTCGTGCCGCCGCACCTGCACGTCGCCGTCGTGCGCGAGTTGCTCCACCTGCGCATCGGCGTGTTCGTGGAGAAGCCGCTCGCCCTCACTTCCAAGGACGCGCACGAGCTCGGCGCGCTCGCCAAGGCGCGCAACGTGCCGCTCGCGGTCAATCACAACGCCGTGTTCCACCCCGCGTTCGAGCGAGTGCTCGCGCGCGTGCGAAGCGGCGAGATCGGACGCGTCGAGCACGTGCGCATGTGCCTGTCCGTGCCGCTGCGCCAGCTCGACGCCGGTGACGTCTCGCACTGGATGTTCCGCGAGCCGCGCAACATCGTGTTCGAGCAGGCGCCGCATCCGTTCGCGCAGGCCGTCGAGCTCGTCGGCGCGCCGCTCGAAGTGCACTCGCGCGCGCTCGCCTCGCGCGAGTTGCAGCCCGGACAGACCTTCCACGAACGCTGGGTGATCTCAGGCCGCGGCGAGCGCGGAACTCTCGAGCTGTACTTGCACTTCGGCGCGGCGTTCACGCGCAGCACGGTCGAAGTGCTCGGCAGCGATGGCGCGCTGGAGGCCGACCTCGCGAACAACCTCGTGTGCGGCGAGGAGAAGACGCTGTACCTCGACTTTTGGAACAGCTTCCTCGCGGGCTGGCGGCGGGGCGGGGAGTTGCGCGCGAGCGCGCGGCGCAACCTGTGGAACTACCTGCGGCTCACGCTCGGACTCGGCCCGCGCGAGGACGCGTTCTTCGCGAGCATGCGCGGCTCGATTCGCGCCTTCCACGCGGCGGCGCACGAGCGGCGCGAGCTGCCCGCCGACGCGCGCAAGGGCGAGAGCGTGCTGCGCTGGTGCGAGGCCGCGACGAGCTGGGTCGAGCCGAATCCGCCGAACGCGGCGGCGCTTCCCGAGCCGGGCCCCGTGCGCACGGGCGAGGTCGTGCTGCTCGGCGGAACGGGCTTCATCGGCAAGCGCGTGATCGGAAAACTGCTCGAACGTGGCGTGCCGGTCACGGCGGTCGTGCGGCGCGCGCACAGCCTGCCGCCTTTCCTGCTCGACGCGGCGCGCGACGGACGCGTGCGGCTGGTGCGCGGCAGTCTCGAGGAGCCGGGTTCGCTCGGACCCGCGCTCGCAGGCGCCCGCTGCGTGATGCAGCTCGCGACCGGCAACGCGAGCACGTGGGAAGCCGTCGAGCGAGCGATGGTGCGCGGCAGCGTGGCGATCGCGGAGCAGTGCCTCGAGCACAAGGTCGAGCGATTCCTGTTCGTCTCGACCATCGCGGCGCTGTACCTCGGCGGCACGGCGGCGCACGCGCGCACCGACTCGACCCAGTGCGATCCCAAGCCCGAGGGGCGCTCGCTCTACGCGCGCGGCAAGATCGCGACCGAGCAGGCGCTGCTCGACTTGCATCGCTCGCGCGCCTTGCCGCTGGTGATCTTGCGGCCTGGAATCGTCGTCGGCCGCGGCACGGCGCTCCAACATTCCGGCCTCGGACTGTGGGTGCGCGACAACCACTGCGTTGGCTGGGGGCATGGCGAGACGCCGTTGCCGCTCGTGTGGGTCGACGACGTCGCGGAAGCACTGGTGCTCGCCGCGCTGCACGACGGGCCCGAGTTGCACGGACGCGCGCTCAACCTCGCCGCGAACGTGCCGCTCACCTCGCGCGAGACGGTCGAGGAGCTGCGCCGAGCCAGCGGCCGAGCACTGCACTTCCACCCGCGCGGCCTCGCGCTCAGCCAGGCGATGGAGATCGGGAAGTGGCTCGTGAAGAAGGCCGGACGCCGCCCTGACGCCGCGTTCCCGAGCTACCGCGACCTCGCCAGCCGCGCGCTGACCGTGCGCCTCGCGAGCGATCTCGCGCGCACGCTGCTCGGCTGGAAGCCCGTCGAGGACCGCGAGCGTTTCCTCGAACTCGCCGTGCGAGCGATGGCGACGCAGGATCCGAGCGCGAGTTCCTGACGCCGTGCCTCTCCCGCACCTCGTGCACGTGTTCTCGACGTTCGCACCCGCGGGTCCGCAGGTGCGCACGGTCAAGCTCTTGGCGCACTTCGGCGCGCGCGCGCGGCACACGATCGTCGCGATGGACGGACGCACCGACGCGCGCGACCTCTTGGGCAGCGAGCTCGATGTGCGCTTCGCCGCTGCGCCACCGAAGGCCGGGACGCTCGCGACCGTGCCGCGCATGCGCGCGCTGTTGCGCGAACTCGCGCCGCAACGCGTGCTCACCTACAACTTCGGCGCCATCGACAGCGTGATCGCATCGCGCACACTCGGCGTGAGCGTCCTGCATCACGAGGACGGTTTCTTGCCCGACGAGGCGCAGGAACTCAAGCTGCGCCGCAGTTGGATGCGGCGTGCGTGCCTGCGCGGAGACGTCGACGTGGTCGTGATCAGCGCGAACCTGCAGCGCATCGCCAGCGAGCGCTGGCACGTCAGGCGAGCGCGACTCCACTTCGTGCCCAATGGGATCGAGCTCGAACGCTACGAACCGCGCGACGGCGGGCTGGTCCTGCGCGCGAGCCTCGGCATCGCACCGAGCGCGCTCGTGGTCGGAGCGGTCGGACACCTGCGGCCTGAGAAGAACCTGCCGCGCCTGCTGAACGCGGTGGCGAGTTGCGCGCGCTCCCACGATGTGCACGCGCTGCTGTTGGGCGACGGACCGGAGCGCGCGGCGCTCGAATCCCTCGCGCGGAGCGCGGAGCTCGCGGGACGCGTGCACTTCGCGGGCTACCAAGCCGATCCGCGAGCGTACTACCGGGCGATGGACGTGTTCGCGCTCACTTCCGACACCGAGCAGATGCCCATCGCGCTGCTCGAGGCCATGGCGAGCGCGCTGCCCGTGGTCGCCACCGACGTCGGCGACGTGCGCGCGATGCTGCCGGACGCCGCGCGCGAGCAGGTCGTCGCACTCGGACCGGAGTGCGGCGCGGCGCTGGCTAGGGCGCTGCTCGGGCTCGCGACCGACGCAACCGCGCGCGCGCGCCTAGG
>VGZD01000095.1 GCA_016872715.1 Planctomycetota bacterium | reverse complement strand
TGCGACGCACCGGCGCGCCGACGCAGCGGAAGCCGGCGCCGAGCGGCGCGAGCACGCTGCTCGTGCCCCACATCAACAGGCCCTGTCGGTTGTTCAGCACGTTCGCCGCGCGCACGACGAGGTCGTCGGGAGCGCCGAGGGTGGCCGAGCCCGTGGCGGAGATCGAGGGAGTGCAGCCGATGCTGTTTTGCAGCGGCAGGCAGAAGCTGGAGCCACGGCAGTCGCACTCGTCGGGCTGGCCGTTGAGGTCGCTGTCGGGGCTCGTGCCGCTGACGAGCTCGCAGGCGTCGTCGCTCCCGTTGCCGTTGCAGTCGGGCACGCTGCGCCAGAATACGCGCAGCAGATTCGCGCCGCTGGCCGTGGGGCTGCTCGCCGCGTCGGCGTACAGGTCGGTGAAGTAGAGCCCGTCGGGGCCGGCTTCGAGTCCACACACGGTCGCGCGCCGCGATCCGGTGTACTCGACGAACGGAATCGGCCCCGCGACGAGCGCTCCACTGCCGTCGAGGATCCACTCGGTGATGCGCTTGCCTTGGGAATTCTGCCCGTTGGCGTAGGTCGGACCGGACTCGGTGACGAACGCTCGATCTTGATGCGCCGCTGGAAAGCCGCTGCCGCCGAAGGTGGCGAGTTGCACGAACGCGACGTTCACGGGGCCGACCGCCGGATTCCAGTTCTTGAGCGCGAAGTTCGTCATCGATGCGTCGCTGCCGTCCCACAGGTAGTTGCGCCCCATGACGAGCTTCGCGAAGCGGTCGATACTCGGACCATTCTCGACCATGTAGTGCGCGCCGTCGCTCGCGCGCCACTCGCCGCCGAAGGGGTTGCGCACGCCGTACGCGTACACGTAGTCGCGCGCCGTGATTCCGTCGGCCGCGCTGTAGAACGGGTTGCTCGGCACCGGAGCGCCATCGAGCCGCAGGCGCAGGATCTTGCCGCGGAACGAGCTCAAGTTCTGGCTCGTGGCGGCGTCGAATCCGTCGCCCATGTGGCACAGCAGCGTTCCGTCGGGGAGCAGCGTCAAGTTCGAGATCTGGTGCGATTGACCCTGCGTCTCGCCAGGCATGTCGAGGATCGTCGTGGCGAGAGCGGCGGTGCGCCCGCCGTCGGTGCTCGAAAAGCGCACGAGCTTGGGGTTGTGGTTGGCCGGATTCGCGATCGGCGCGTAGAGCATCGCCGCGATCACGTCGCCGCTCGCCGGATCGACGACGATGCCCGTGACGCCTTGCTCGCCCGAGCCGGGGAATGCGCTCGTCGGGTTGAAGTTGAGCAAGTTGCTCGCGTAGGTGCCGACGCTGCGATTGCGGTAGACGACCTTGATTTTGCCGTGCAGCTCCGTGACGTAGAGCAGCGGATCCGTGGGGGCGGCGCCCGCATTTGGCTTGAAGGCGATGTTGATCGGCAACTGGAAGCCGCCGGCCACGATCTCGACCTCGAAGCCCGGCTGTCGCGCGCTCCACGGCGGGCTCGGCGCGCGCGCGAGGCTCGCGAAGCTCGGCGCGGTCTGGGTCGTGTTGCCGAAGTAGGTCGCACCGTTCGTCGAGACCCACAAGAGCGTGCTCGCGCCAGCGGTCAGGCTGATGGCGGGCAAGAACAGCGCGTGACGCTCGCAGTGTTCGTCGACGAGCCGCAGGTCGCTGGCGCCAAGCTGCATGCCGGTCGAGCCAGCGATCACGCGCACGCGCAGCGCGTCGTGCATGCCCAGCGCGGGAGCGTCGCTCGCCACGTTGCCGCCCGCGGCGCCCGCGATCTCGTACAGCAGCGCGCCCGCCGCGCTTTCGAGCACCAGGCGCGCGGGCGTTTGGCCCGCGGGCAACGGCACGGGATTGGGCGTGCCCGCGAAGCTCCAGAGCACCGGCGGCGTGCGCGCGATGTCGTCGAGTTCCAGCGGGAAAATCGCCGTGGCCGCGCCCGTGACGAAGGTGCGCAGGGACCACGGGCTCCAGCGCGTCGCCGCGTCGCCGCTGTCGTCGGAGTGGCGCACCCGCAGCACGTAGTTCGACGACGGAAAGAGCTCGCTGCGTCCCGCGTGCGACCCCACGAAGCTGCCGTCGCCAAAGTGCGTGTGCGTTCGCTCGACGCCTTGGATGCAGCTCGTGAACCACACCCGCTCCGCGAGTCCGGCGGTCCAGATCTCCCAGTCCGTGCACGCGTGCAGGTCGCCGACATCGGGATCCGAGAACGGCGCGGTTTCCATGTGGACGTCGGCGGCGCTGACGGTCACGCCATTGGCGACCGGCTCGTGGATCACCGGTGCGAGCGGCGAGTGATTGGCTCCCTGAAGCAGCCACAGCACGGGGAGGGCGAGCGTGAGCATGCCTTTGAGGCTACGGCATGGAGTGGATTCCGGCAGCGACGGCGCGGGCGGTGGCTGCAACATGGGCGCGAGGGCCGCCGGACGAGCCGACGACCCTCGCGTGGAAAACGGCCGCCTCGCTTTGAGGCGCAAGTCGCGCTCAGAGTTCGACTCGAGCCTCGATCTCGTAGGCCTCGATTTCGTTGGGGTTCGAAAGGCCCAGGCCGTGGACTTCGACTTCGAGCGACTCGCCTTGGCCGAGCCCGTTGAACAGGTTGTAGAACGACTGTTCGCTGGACGCCTCGTCGTCGAAGAAGCAACTGGCGTTGATCCGGCCCGTCGCCGGACCGACCGTGATCGTGCCACCGAACGGATCCTCGAGGTCGGAGATCGTGAACGTGAATTCGCTCACGAGCGGCGAGACCGAAGTCACGAAGCCGCGCGCTCGACCGGCGTGGATCTTGACGCGCTTCGCGGCGATGCTCGGCCCCGTGTTCGGGCCGCTGATCAGGCCGCGGACTTCGAGCTCTTGCCCGACCTTGAGCTGCGATGTGGTGAGCACCGGATCGCCCTCGGTGTCGAGGTACAGCGGCCGCTCGAGCGCGGTTAGGTCGACCGTGACGTCCGTCGTGGTCGTCGCGACCGAGCCGCCCAGCGCCAGGTTGCCCGGCAGCAGGTTCATCACGAGCGTGTTGGGCAGGCCCGCGATGCTCGTGATCACGCCTTCGAACTCGGGCTGGCCCTCGATCTCGACCAGCACGGCGCGGAACGGCTCGCCGATGAAGGTCGCGAACTTGGCCTTGATGCGTTGTCCGCTGACGAGGCTCGCCTCCGTCGTCGGCGTGCTCTCGTCGAGCACGAAGATCGCCGTGGCGTCGTCGTAGTCGCACGAGATCGGGTTGCCCAGCGACGTGATCAGAGGCTCGGCGATGCTGCCGCCCTTCTCGACTTCGATGACGAGCAGGTCGAAGGTGTTGAGCGCCGTGTCGACATTCTGCGCGATGCCTTCGAGCTTGACTGTGTAGGCGACGCCCGCGCCGGCGTCCTCGACTTCGATGCGGCTGGCGAGGATGCCGCCGTTCACGAGATCGCCGTGCACCTCGACCTGAGTCACATTCGGCGTGAGCGCCGCGAAGAAGGTGGCGACGTCGGCATAGGCGATGCCGCTGTCGTCGAGCAAGAGGGCCAGAGGCGAGGGCGTGATCGTGACCTGACCGAGCGCCGCGAGTCGGTCGTCGTCCGCGAAGGCGTCGATCACGAAGTCTGTCGTGCCGTTCACCGAGTGCACGACGCCTTCGACCTCATCGATGCCGATCGGTGTGGTGGCGTTGGGCTGCGTCGTGACGATGCCGATGGGGTTGAAGACGATCGGCGGCGTGGCGACGGCGCCCGTGAGCGAGGCGCCCAGATCGATGTCGAGTACGATCCGCGGGAAGTTGCCCGCGACCACGCTCAGCGGCGTGGGGAAGTTGGCGGTGAAGGTCGTCGCGGTCTGCGTGACGGCGATGGGCGTGCCCATGAGATCGAGCGCGAGCGGCGCAGGCGTGTCGTCCAGCGTCGCTTGGACCGCGCTGTAGGTGCCGACGGGCAAGCGCGCGCGGCTGACCCAGCGCGGCGCGAGTCCCGCGCCGATCAGCTCGATCGCGAGGTCTTCCTCCAGCACGTTCGCCGTGAGCGCGCCCGTCGATCCGTCGACGAGGCGCAACGACTGGACCTTGACCGTGAACGAGAGCAACTCGTCCACCGTGGCATCGGTGATCAGCAGGTCGGTGGAGACGGTCGCGACCTCGTTGCCGCCGCCGCTGCCGCAGGCGAGCGCGAACAACGGAAGCGGGAGACACAGGAGCGCGGTGCGAAGGCGATGGAGTTTCATGAGAGGAAGTGGCAAGGGCTGTGATTGCGGGGTAGTCGCTGGATGTCCGACCGAGGCCCGGACGTGCCTCTCGATGTCGGAATCTCTGGCCCACGACATGAGAAGATGAAGATTGTCATCTCGAGGGCGCTCGGTCGAGGCTGCCCAGCGCGATCGCGACGACGGACGGCTTTCACGGCTGCAGGCGGTCCGCTGGCCCGTGGGTGGGCTTCCGAGGGCCCGCAAGCCGCTCTGGCGGCCCCGTTTCTGGGAAGTGACCCCCGGGAGGGTGCGTGGAGATGGTCGCGAACGGGCTGGATCACCCCCGCGGCGGCAAACTTTGACGGGCAGTTCTTGAGAAGTAACATCTTGACATGACGCAATGCCGTCTTACATTCGGGGCATGCAGCCGCCTGGCCCCTCCCTCAGCCTCGACGACCTCGCTCGGGAGAGCGACATCCCCGAGCGCACGATCCGCAGCTACATCGCACGCGGACTGCTGCCGCAGCCCACGGGCCGGGGTCGCGCCGCGAGCTACGGCGAGGAGCACCGCACGCGGTTGGCGTTCATCAAGGCCCTCCGCGACGCCGCGCCCTACGAGCTGCCGCTCGCGGTGCTCGGCCGACTGATCGAGGAGCTCCCGCCGGAGCAGGTCGCGCGCATCGCGCGGGGAGACGAGGACGTCGTGGCCGCGACGCTCGGGGGGCTCGACGAGAGCCTGCTGCGCAGGCGCCACCGCTCGCCCTCCGTGCGAGCGGAGGAAGTCGACACCCAAGCTCCGTCCGCGGCCGCGGCTCCCGCGCGGTGCGAACGTTCCCTGCCCCTCGCGTGGAGCCCTCCGCTCGACGTCACGCGCCTCGTCCATTGTGCGCGAGATCGCGACGACTCCGCGCCCGAGGAGCCGCACGAGGTCGAGGACGAAATCTGGAGCACCATCGACGTGACCCCGCGCCTGCGCATCTCGATGCGCGGATCCGCGCGCACCACGGGCGGTGAACTGAAACGCCTCGCGGGCCGCCTGCGCGCCTGGCTGTCGGGCGAAGCTCACCTCTGACGCCGCGCTTGCACGCCTGAACGAGAATCGCGCTCGCGCAGGACGCGGGCGCGAGTGAGAGCCCGCGCGCCCTTCGGCGCGCAGGCAGCGCCTGAAATTCCGCACGCGAAGGCGTGGACGCCACCGGTCTGTCCGCCCCTTGCGAATCCCGAAGTCCGCACCGGTTCACGAAAGAGAACTGCCACCATGCCCAACTCCCATTCCCTCGCCTTCCAAGTGCGCCTCGACACTCGCCACTGCCCGACCGCGGGTGGACGAGTGCACCTCATCTGCGAGCTCGCGCCTCCTTCGCTCGAGCGCGCCGTCGAACGCGCACCGCTCGACCTCGTGCTCGTGCTCGACGTCTCGGGGTCCATGAACGGTCCCAAGCTCGAGGCGGTGAAGCGCGGCAGCGCCGCGATCCTCGGCCGATTGCGCGCCGGCGATCGCGTGTCGCTGGTCACGTTTGCAAGCGACGTGTGCGTTCACGCGCACGGCGCGCCCGCGGGCAGCACCGAGTCCGGCGCGCTCGAGCGCGAGCTGCGCGCGCTCACGACGCGCGGCAACACGGATCTCTCGGGCGGCTGGCTCACCGGCGTCGAGCTCGCGGGCGGGTCGATCTCGAGCGGGCGCCGCGCCTGCGTCGTGCTGCTCTCCGACGGACAGGCCAACGAAGGCGTCGTGCACCCGCAGCAGCTCTCCGAGATGGCTCGGCGCGCCGCCGCCCAAGGCATCTCGACCACGTGCGTCGGCGTCGGAGCCGACTACTCGACCGAGCAACTCGGCACCATCGCTGAGGCGAGCGGCGGCCGTTTCCACCACGCGAGCACGGAAGCGGAGATCGTGCAGGTCTTGCTCGGCGAGCTCGACGAGCTCTCGGCCGTGTACCTCGAGCGCGTCGAGCTGGCGCTCGACGCTCCTCAGGACTTCGTCGTGCAACCTCTCGGCGGCACCAGCGGTCAGATCGCCGGCGCGCTGCAGCTCGTGTCGATCGGCTCCCTGTACGCGGGCGTCGAACGCAAGGTCGTGATCGCGCTCGACGTGCCGCCGCGCATGGAGGGCAGCTCGCAGGTGCTGCACGTTGCACTCACGGGCACGCTGGCCGAGAGCGGCGAGGCCCTGACGGTCGGCGAGAGCGTCGGGCTGCGCTGGAGTGACTCGCTTGCGATCGTGATCGCGCCCGCGGACTTGCTGCTCGTCGAGCAGCACACTGCCGCGTGGCTCGAGCGCACCTGCGCGGACCTCAATGAGCGTGGCGACTTCGGGCAGGTTCAGCGCCTGCGGCGGCGTTTCATCCCGCGCATGCGTGCCTACGCGCGCGACGACGTGCACGCGCAGGCCGAGGTCGCGCGCGTCGAGGCCCAACTCGCGGCGGCCGAGGTCGACATGGCGCCCATGGTGCGCAAGGAGATGTACGTGCGTTCGGTGAAGGCTCCGCGCGGCGAGCGCGACCTGCGCGGTTCCTAGTGTCGAGCTCGCAGGCGAGCTAGCTGGCGAGGTGGCGTCCGCGCGGCGTCACCTCGCCGTCACCTCGCCGTCACGCGCTCACACGCGCGCGGCTCGATTTCATCGCCACCTACGACGCGCGCCCCCAAGCTCGCGAGCTCCAGCAGTGAGGGAACCCGCGGGCGGGGCCGTGCGTCCTAGCCCAGATGCCCCTCGCACGCTCCGCCGCGGCACTTGTGCTGCTCCTCGCCCCCGCCAGCGCCCAATGGAATCCTCCGCTGGGTCAGTGGGGCAAGGTCGATGCGCGCGACGTGCGCGTGATGAGCTGGAACGTGCAGGATGCCCTGTGCTCCTCCAACGACAAGGTCGAGGGTTCCAACAACTGGACGGCCTGCGCGCGCACGCTCGCCGCGCTGCGACCCGACGTCGTGTTTCTGTCCGAGTGCGGCGACAACTCGGGCAACGGCACGGGCTCGGGCGTCGACAGCGTCGCCAACCTGACGCTCGTGCTCGACGACTTCCTGCACGGTGGAACGGACTCCTTCCACGGCAACGCCTCGGTCACGGCCTGGGTGCAGAAGTACGCCCCGAGCTACGACCTGCCGCACGTGTACGTCTCCAGCTCCAGCGACGGCTTCAATCGCAATGTGGTGCTCTCTCGCTTTCCGCTCGCCGATCGCAACGGCGACGGGAAGAGCGCGCTGGCCGACATTCCGTCGGTCACGGCGAGCGCCTGGTCTCCCGGAGGCAATGGTGGCATCCGCGGCTTCCTGTTCGTCGAGCTCGACCTGCCCGCCGCGAGCTACGCGGGCGATCTCGTGTTGGGCGGCGCGCACTTGAAGGCTGGGAGCAACTCGAGCGATCACACGCAGCGAGTGACCGCGGCGCAGAACGTGTCCTACGTCGTGCGCTACTGGTGGAACGGCAATGGCGGTGCCACGCCCGATCCGCTCGCGCGCATCGCTGATTCGCCGGCGGCCACGAGCGTGCTTCCCGCGACCACTCCGGTCGTGCTGGTGGGCGACTGGAACGAGGATGAGCAGCAGAACGGCGCGACGCGCGGTCCGGTGGACTGGCTCTCGCAGGCGCAGGTGAGTGGCGGTGTCGCCGATGGCACGGATCGCGACGGATCCGACATGACGATCGACGCCGCCGTGAACTACTTCAGCGGCAATCGGCAGACGATCGGGACGAGCGGCACCAAGTTCGACTATCTCGCCTGGCAGGACAGCATCGCGACCTTGCGGCTCGAGAGCGTGTTCGACTCGGCCGCGAATCCCGCGGCGGCGCAGCCGCCGGAGTTCAGCGGCGTGTCCGGGGGCGCGACGGGACTCACCGCCCGCGCATCGGATCACCGTCCCGTGTTCGCCGACTTCGCGCTCCCCGCGCCGATCATCGACTGCAACGGCAACGGCGTGTCCGACGCGAGCGACATCGCTTCGGGCACGTCGTGGGACACCAACGGCAACACCATCCCCGACGAGTGCGAGCCCTGCACGAGCGTCATCGCGTATTGCACGGCCGGCACGACCTCGAGCGGCTGCGTGCCCGCGCTCGCGAGCCTCGGAACGCCGAGCGTCGCTGCGACGTTTGGCTTCACGCTGCGCGCGAGCGGCGTCGAGGGCCAAAAGAGCGGGCTCCTCTTCTATGGCACGAGCGGACCGAAGGCGTCCGTGTGGGCGCCGGGCAGCGCGAGCTTCTTGTGCGTGAAATCCCCGACCCAGCGCACCGCGTCGCAGACGAGCGGTGGCGTGAGCGGCGCGTGCGACGGCGTGCTCACGCTCGATGCTCGCGCATGGCTCGCCGCGCATCCGACGGCGCTCGGCATGCCGCTCGTCGCCGGCGAAATCCAGAACTGGCAAGCGTGGTTCCGCGATCCACTCGCCGCGGGCACGACCAACCTGACCAACGCGCTCCAGATCCGCTACTGCCCCTGAGCGCGAGCACCCGACCTCCCGCGAAGTCCCTCTCCACCGCCCGACGGCCGCGGCTGAGGTGGTTTCGCGACTGCTTCAGCCGCTAGGGGACGAGCGTGAATTCAAGTGCGTCCGAGAGGCTGGTGCTCTTCGGCGCGGGGGGGTCGCGAAAGGTAAGTCTGTCTTCTTCTGGCCGCTGCCTTGTTTCTCCGGCGGCCGGAAGAAGCTCCACAGACGCATAGGCGTCTGTGGAGAAGAAGGCCCCCAAGGCCTCGGCCGAAGGCGGAGGCCGCGGCTGAGGTGGTTTCGCGACTGCTTCAGCCGCTAGGGGACGAGCGTGAATTCAAGTGCGTCCGAGAGGCTGGTGCTCTTCGGCGCGGGGGGGTCGCGAAACCACCCCTGAACTTGACACGCCGTGCCCGCCGCGAACGGCACGCCCAGTGAGGTCGGATTCGCGGCGAGGAACGCCAACCAGTCGGCGGAGAGTGAGCCGTTGCAGGCGCTGACAGAGCCGCCCGAAGACTGAGCCGACAGGCGCTGAGTCGGGGACTTCACGCACAAGAAGCTCGAGCCCACGCCCCATTGCACGGCCTGACGTCCGCTGATGCCGTAGAAGATCAGGCCTTGCTTCTGACCTTCGACGTTGGCGATCGAGAGCGTGAAGCCAGAGCTGGCCGAGGCGCTCGGAGTACCGCTGGCGGAAATCGTGGCCGTGCAGCCGTTGGTCGTCGTTCCCGCCGTGCAGTACGCCGTCGGCGGGGCTCCGATGCAGTCGTAGCGCAGGCTGCCGTTGAACAGGCGCGGCGTGAACGGCGCGGTGCCAGTCCACGGCACGTTGAGCGCGGCACCGGTCGTGAGAGTGAGATCCGCGTTGGAGTACTGCGTGATCGCGGCGCCCGTCGTGTAATCGAAGCCCCAACTCGCGTCCGCGACGAGCGCCACGCCCCAGCTGCCGGAAGCGAGGTAGAGCGGAGCCGAGAAGTTGGCGATCGAGGGCTGGTTTGCGCCGTTCAGGATGCCGGTGGCCGTGCCGACCAGCGTCCACGCGGCCTGATTGAGCTCCGAGCCCAAGTAGGTGCTCGGCGTGGTGTACATCTGGACGCTGAACGTGGAGCCGACTGGCTCGCCGGCGTTGATGTCGATCTGCGAGAACGTCAGGCCGCTGGGGCGCGTGACGTTGAGGTCGAAGAAGACCTGCCCGCCCAGGTTTCCGCCATTGCCGCCAACGAAGGTCGTGGTGAGCGCTGTTCCTCCGCAGGGCGGGAACGCGCGGAACGACGTATTGAGGACGAACTGACCCGAGCTGCCCTTGTCGGAGACGCGCAGCCGGTATTGCTGGGCAGCCGCGACCTGCAACGAGATCGACGAGGCCGTGGGCGAGCACGTCGCGCCGTTGTCGTTGCAAGTGATGAAGTTGCCGCCGCACGCGTCGTACATCGAGATGACGGTGTCGATGGCCGAGCCGCAGCTGGTGATCGAGAGCTCGCCGCCGACGGACGGCGCCGTGTAGGCGTACCAGACATCGTTCCCGGTCGGGTCGCAGTTCGAGGCACCGTCGTTCGTGGCGAGGATGGTCGTGCCGATCGTGGCGCCGTAGTTCAGGACGCTGGCGTTGGCACAGGCGTTGTTCATCGGGGCCTGCGGGGCAGTGGAGACGCTCCAGTTGTCGAACAGCGCCGTCGTGTTCCAGGCGCAGATCCCGTGCAACTGGCCGAGGTTCGCGGCAAACGTGAGGACTCCGGTCTTCGTGTAGGTCTGGTCCGCCGTGCCGTTGAAGTCGGTGTCGATGTCGACCTGAATCGTGTCCGGGTTGGGGAAGAAGACCCTGATGCGGCCGGAGACGAAGGGTGCCGAGAGTGTGCCGAAGCCGGTGCCGGTGCCCGTCCATGCGCCCCACGCCGTGGCGGTCGTACGGCGGTAGATGCCGATGTTGGAGAAGCCCACGACGGTGGTGCTCTGGTCCTGAATTTTCACCATGATCGCGTCGGTGCCTCCGAGGCCGATCAGCACCCCGGCGAAGTAACTCGCCGTGCCGGCGTTCGAGAAGACGTCGAGTTCCGCAACCGTGCTCGCGTAGCCGCCGGTGGCCACCGTGTGTTGCAGGAGCGCATTGGTCGTCGTCGCCGTGTGCGCGCCCTGGTTGCCGACCACGGCCCACGTTCCGCTCAGGGCACTCCAATTGCCACCGATCGGACCATTGGCACGGTTGAAGTCATCGGACCACGACTGCGCGAGAGTGTTCCCGGCGAGCGCGAGCAACGCGGCGAGGGAGAGGATCGATCGCATGAGAGGGAGTTCCTGAGACGGCCTGAGGTGACGACCGGCGTCGGCGCGGTCGAATGGGATCATGCTACGGGCTCGCGCTCGAATTGGGGGTGTACCGCTCCAGATTCTCTGGACCGTGGGTTGAGGGTAGCCTGGCCGCCGCGTTCGAAGGCGCCCCCCGGGCTCAGTCCGCGGCCTCGGCGCGGCGGCGGACGATCTCGAGGATGTAGGACTGGACGTCGGCCATGATGAAGTCGGTCCAGAGTGTCGCGTAGAAGTTGAAGTGCGTCGAGACGCGATGGCGGGAGCGCAGGTGCAGCAGGACGGCGCCATCGGCGAGCGGTTCGAGCTCGTACTCGCCTTCGAGCACGTCGAAGTGCGGGCCGCCGACGGTGACGTGCTGGTCGAGCGTGTGCGGCGGGATCGTGTCGGCGTCCGCGTGGATCGAGAACACGAGCTTGCGCGGCGGCTCCCAGTGCGTGATGGTCTCGACGAAGAGCACGCTGCCTTCGAAGGTCGCGTGCCGCACGCCACCGACGCCCTCGTGGGAGAGCGTCGCCTCGAGCGGACGCGGGAATCCGATCGCGTGACTCAGCGCGAAGTGATGCTCGTGCTCCTCGAAGCGCGGCACGCGCTCGATCTGCTTCCAGATCGCTTCGCTCGTCGCCTCGATGCGGATCGTGTTCTCGATCGTGCGGACCTGCTGCTCGGTTCCAAGGCGTGTCTCGATCGGACCCGCGAGGTAGGGGAGCAGCGCGATGCAGGGCAGCGTGGCGCCGCTGCCGTGCTTGCCGGAGCGGCGGCGAGCATCGGCGATCGCGCCCGCGAGCAGTCCGCCCAAGAGCGAGAGTCCGACGTAGAGCGGGAGCCAGAGGAAGATGCAGATCAGGCCTTCCCACGCGAGCGCGAGCGACGCGGCCAGCGCGAGGAGGCCGGAGACGACGGCCATGGAGAGCCGCGGGATCCACGTCATGGGGACGCGCCGCTGCGCGAGCGCGACGGTCACGAATCCGAGTGAGAAGGGCACGGCGAAGATGAAGCTCGCCGTCATCACTTCGAGAAAGCGCGACGTCGCATCGGCGCCGAACAGCGCGCGCGCCATGAGCCCATGCCCCGCGCCCACCGCGACCGGCAGCACGAAGCGCTCCACAACCTCGGCCGCGCGGCGGCGTTGGCGTCGACGGTTGTACGCGTCGAGTTCGTCCTCGCTCATGCGAGCGGACGGTAGCGCGTGCGGTCGGTGGGATCCACGCACTGCCCGGACCGCTGCTCGAGCGCGCTCGGCGCGCTGGAACTCGCGAGTGGGAAGGAGCTTCCGAGCCGACTCCCTCCTGCGGCCCCTCGGACGGTGCGGGGCACGGCGAGTGGACATGACGCCGCCATGACTTCAGAGCGGCTTCGCGCGTGGTCGAGAGGACCTCGTCGAAGCAACCGAGCGCTTCCGTGCGGAGCGCCTTCGACGCCCCCCTGAACATGCACCATCGCAGGCCGTCCGGCTTCACTCTCGTGGAGCTGATGATCGTCATCGCCATCATCTCCGTGCTGGTGGGGTTCGCCGTGCCGCGCTTCCTCGCTGCGCGCCGCAGCGCGAACGAGACGAGCGCGATCACCGTGATGCGCTCGATCGTAGGCGCGCAAGTGTCCGTGCAGTCGGCGGGCTCGATCGACACCGACGCGGACGGTCAGGGCGAGTTCGGCTACCTCGGCGAGATCACGGGAACGCGCCCCGCGCGCATGTCCGTGGCCGGGACTCCCGCGGCCGGCGTGGCTGGAACGCACGAGCTCAATCCATCGCCGCTCCTGCCTTCGATGGGTCAGGTGAGTCAATCGGTGGTCACGCACTCTGGCTACGTCTTCCAGATCTGGCTGCCCGCGTCGGACAACGCGCCGATCGCGGGCATCGCCGAGGACGCCGATGGTGGAAAACTGAGCGGTCCCTTCCCGGACGCCAACGCGGGCGAGACGCGCTTTTGCGCCTACGCGTGGCCGGTTCGCGCGGGCTTCACGGGCTCGCGCGCATTCTTCGCCAACCAAGAAGGCGTGATCCTCGAGATGCCCAACCGTGGTGCGACGCAGTACTCCGGGATCGGAGCCGGTCCCGACTTCGACGCGGCCTTCGCGATGGCGGGCGACATGAGCGCTGGCTTCGCGCGCGGCGTGAACGCGGCGGACGGCAACACTTGGCGCCCTGTGCAGTGAGCCGACCGAGCGCGAGCGCTATGCTCCCTCTCTAGCCTTCGCGCCCGGACGCGAGCGACGATCCACGTGAGCGCAAGCACGGCGAAGCACAAGTTGCAGGGCATCGAAGCCGCGCGCGGCGTCGCGGCGTCGCTCGTTGTCGTGTACCACGCTGCACGCCACCTCGACGCCAACGGCCTCGGGCTCCCGTGGGCGGCAGGAATCGAGAAGTTCGGCCACGCCGGCGTCGATTTCTTCTTTGTGCTGTCCGGCTTCATCATTCTGTTCGCCCATTGGGATGATGTGGGAGTTCCGGCCGCGCTCCCGCGTTATGTGGAACGCCGCTGTACGCGCATCTATCCGCTGTACTGGCCGGTACTGGCCGTGAGCCTCGCGGCGGCGATCTTCGGCTCGCGGGCGCTGCAGCCGAGCGTGGGTACGTTGCTGGCGAACACGCTGCTATGGCCCACCGACGATGAGCCGGTCCTCGGAGTCGCTTGGACGCTTCAGCACGAAATGCTGTTCTATGCGCTCTTTGCCACGCTGCTCTGGTCGCGGTCGTTGGGGGGCATGCTGTTCGCGACATGGTTGGCGTGGGCGCTCGCGGTGTCGTGCGGAGCGCTCGATCGTCTCGACGGAGGCTTCGGCCGCGTCGCCAGCTCGGCCTACAACGCCCAGTTTGCGCTCGGAATGGCGGCGGCGTGGGTCACGCGTCGCGGCCGCGTGCGGCAGGCGGGTTGGCTTGCGCTGCTCGGTGCCGCGAGCTTCTTCGCCGTTGGGATTGCGGAGAGTCGCGGCAGGGTCGACGGGTATGGCGATTTCGCGCGCCTGCTCTACGGCGTCGCGGCCTGGCTCTTCGTGATCGGTCTGGTCGAGTACGAGCGTGCGACGAGTCTCCACCTGCCCCGACTGCTCGCATTGCTTGGCAAGGCGTCGTACTCGGTGTATCTCGTGCACCTCTTGTGTCTGGGAATCGTCTACAGGATTCTCGAGCGCCTCGGCGCGACGCGCATCGATCCGCACCTGTTGCTCGCCGTGCTGGTCGCGAGCGGCATCGCGGGCGGTGTGCTCGTGTCGGTGTGGATCGAGTACCCGTTGATGGGGCAGGCGCGCAATTTGTGGGCCCGTGCTGCTGGACGGGGCAAGGCGGTGACGCAGTGAAGCTGTTCTCATGTCGCCCGCGCACGCTCTGGATCGCCTTGCTCTATGTGGCTCTGGTGCACGCGGTGCTTTGCTTGGCCATCGCGAAGACGAATTTCCTCCCGTTGGCGCGCAAGACGCTCGGCCTCGATCCTCCCGAGGAGCGCAGCGTCTCGCAGTACCAAGCGATGCTGGGCTGGTTCGTGCGGGACCGACAGGTCCCCGAGAACGCTGTCGTCCTGCTGGGCGACAGTCTGATGCAGGATCTCGACTCAACGCATCTCGGCCGCGAAGTGCACTCGTTCACTCTCGGTGGCACGACCGTTTTGGTGCTGCTCGAGGCCATGCCGGGACTCGGCTGCCTGGAGCACGCGAAGGTTGCCGTACTCGGCGTCGGCGCCAACGACCTGAAGTACCGCAGTCTGGCGCAGATCCTCGCCGACTACTCGCTGCTGCTCAACGCTCTGCCTCCCGAGCTCGATGTCGTCGTCGTTCCAGTCTTGCCCGTGGACGAGCGCGCACCGAATGTGGCCGCACGCCCGTATCTCTCGAATCGACGCATCGGCGAGCTCGATCACCTGCTGTCGGCCCGCGCGTTGGCGCGGCCGCGCACGCGACGGGTCGATGTCCGCGAGTTGCTCGCTCCCGACGGGAGCCTGCGCTCCGATCTGCACTCGGGCGACGGCTGGCATCTCTCAGACGAAGGCGATGTGCTGCTCGGTCGCGCCATTGCGCGCGAGCTCGACGCGCTCTCCCGCTAGCTCGCGCCCTTCACGGCGTCCACGCCACGGTCCAACCGCTCGAGAGGTTGAATGTGCCAGCCGTGCAGTAGGACGGGTCCGGGTTGCGATACCAGACTTGATAGGTGCGTGTGCCTCCGAGCGCCGGAACCATGCCTTTCACGGAGATCGGCACATCGCTCGAAGACGAATACTGGGCGAAGTTCCCGACTGGCAGCTTGGCCCCGAGGCGGATCACCGAGCCGCCCGTGCACCGCAAGCCGTCGCCGAACACCTGACCGGCGCCGT
>VGZD01000094.1 GCA_016872715.1 Planctomycetota bacterium | reverse complement strand
CCGCGTCCCGTTCCGCGCGAGCCGGTATCCGGCGTAGATTGCACCCGTGCCGCTCCCGCTCGTGCTCGTCACCGGCTTCGGTCCGTTCGAGGATCGCCGCCACAATCCCAGCCGCGTCGTAGCCGCTGCGCTCGAGCGCGTTCCGCCCGCGGGCCTGCGCGTGCGCGCGCGCGAGCTGCCGGTGAGCTTCCTCGCGGCGCCGCGCGAGGTCGAGCGTTTCGTCGCGCGCCACGCTCGCTCGCGCCCGGTGCTCGTGCTCGGGCTCGGCGTGCAGCGCAAGGGCTACTTTCGCTTCGAGCGGCGCGCGCGCGGCCGCTACACGACGCGGCGCGTCGACAACGACGGAACGGTGGGGGCGAGACTCGGTGCGCGCGTCGGTCGCACGCTGCGCACGACGCTCGACCTGCGCCTGCTCGCGCGGCTCTTGCGCGCGGCGGGCGCGGCCGATGTGCGCATCTCGAGCAACGCCGGCGGCTACGTCTGCGAGCGCACCTACCACGCGCTGCTCACGAGCGCGAGCAAGCGCGGTCTGGCGGCGCTGTTCCTGCACGTTCCGCCCTCCGAGGACGTTCCGTCGCGCACGCAGGTGCGGCTCGTGCGCGCTTGGCTCGCCGCGTTCGCCGCTCACGCGAGCGCGATGCGCGGTCGCTCGTCGGGAGTTTCGGGACGCGCGGCGGCGAAGGCGCGGAAGCGATCGACGAATTCGCGCACGTCGAGGCCCATGTAGTCGCCGCGCGAATCGCGCGCGACGCGCTCGAGGCGCGCGAGGCCATTCGCGGAGAGCTTCTCGAGGCCCGCGGGCTGGCGCATCGGGATCTTGAGGCACGCGGCGGAGCACTGGATCAGCCCCTGCAGGAAGTCCGCCTGCAGCGCGTCGTGCTTGGCCGAGTGCCACAGGCCTTCCCAAACCTCGTGCGCTTCCCAGAAGTACCCCGCGTTGTAGAGATCGACGCCGACGAGGTAGTCCTCGTTCTCGCTCCAACGCGCGGGCTCGAAGTAGGGCGCGGGCGGCTCGCGCTCGCCGGTGTAGCTGTGGCCGCGCGGATGGCCGGTCGGATGCGGATCGCGGCCCGGCAGGTATGCGTAGGGCGGAAAGGCGCGCGCGGGTGCGTAGCGCTCGCTCACGGCGCGAGTTCGACCACCGGGTTGTCGACGGCGAGCGAGCCGTACTTCACGTACACGCCGGCGTGCGTGCGCGGCGTGCGCTCGATCGGCAGGCGCAGCGGGAACGGACCTTGGCCCGCGACCGTGACTTCGATCGAGTTGTCGGGGAAGACGCGCGCGGCGAGGTCGAAGGGCGTGCCGCTCTGCGGGCGCTGCGGCAGATTCACGGTCGCGGTGGTCGTGTCCGTGACGCCGCCGCCGGAGCCGAAGACCAGACGCTTGAGGTTGAGGCGGCCTTCGTGGTCGATGGTGATCACGGCCCAGTCGCCCTTGGGCGTTCCGGCGATGACCAGTCCGTGGTGCGAGCCCAGTCGCGGCTCGCCTTGCAGCGTGACGCGCGCTCGCACCTCGTATTCGCCGTACAGTTCGACCGCCGTGCAGATGCGACCCACGGGGCGCACGCCGTCGATGGTCACGCGCTCGCCCGCGCTCGTGAAGCCCGTCTCGAGGTTGGTGAAGATCGTCTGCCACGAGCCCGGGATGCCGGCGAGCTTCTGCAAGTTGCCGCGCAACAGGCCCTTTTCGCGCGCCGTCGTGCGCAGCTCGCCCGCGAGCGTGCCGAGCGCGCCGAGCGTGTCGTCGAACGAGACCGAGGTCTGCCGCGCGAGCGTGTAGGCGCGCAGGGAGAGGTCCGTCTTGCCCTTGCGATAGTCCTCGACGAGAATCTTCGCCGTGCGCGCGAGCGCGCGCACCTTGGCGCGCGCGGCGACGAGGCGGTTGTTCTTCTTGTCGAGCTTGGCGAGGCGCTTGGAGAGGGCCTCGATCTCCTCTTCGCTCGCCTCCCACGTTCCATCGGCCGCGAGCTCGAGCAGCTTCTCGAGCAGCGGCGCCGCGGCCGCGCTCTCGCCGATGCGCTCGAGCAGGTCCGCCTGCGTGCGCAGCACTTGGGCCGCGGGCTCGAGCGGATCGTCGATCTTGGTGCGGATGTACTCGAGGTGGCCGAGCGCGCGCCGCAGCAGCTCCTGCTCGCTCACCTTGGCGGTCTTCGAGCCCGCGACGGCCCCGGCGGCCGCGAGGTAGCGCTCGACCTCTTCCATGCGCAGCGCGCGCCGGTTCGGCGCGAACTGCAGCGGGTGCACGTGGTCGAGGATCCAGCGCCGCCAGTCGTTCTCGAAGTGCTCGAAGGTGCGGTGGCCGCGCGGCGAATCGGGGCCGAGGAACACTTCGTCGAAGGCGACCCGCGAGCCCTTGTCGCCGCGCGTGACGAGGTCGCGGTAGCGCTCGTACAGCGGCCGGAACGAGTACTCGAGCGTGGCGGGGTTCTCGTACTGCTGCAGGAAATAGACCAGTCCCCAGCCCCACGGGTAGTACTCGCCCGCGTAGGAACCGGGCGAGTCGTAGTCGACGACGTCGGCGAGCGTCGGGCCACCGCCCGCGGTCAGCATGCGGTAGAGGTGCGAGAGTCGACCCTTCGCGGCGTCGGGCCACAGCACCGTGCCATCGGCCATGGCGGTCGCGCCCTCGAAGAAGGTCGCGGTGCCTTCGTTGAGCCACGCCGGCGGGCCGCCGCGCGTGAGCATGGTCATGAACTGGTGGCTCGCCTCGTGGAACAGGGTCTCGACCATTTGGTCGAGCGAGTTCGTGTCGCTGCGCGTGTCGTAGGCGTGCACTTCCCACTCGCCGGGCGACCACCAACCGCCGGGACGGCTCGGTCCGCTCCAGCCCGCGAGCATCTGCTCCTGCGAGGCATGGATGTGAATCGTCGCCTTGCGGGGCGTGAAGCGCGTCGTGTCGCCGTCGAAGTAGATCTGCACGTAGGACGCGTAGATCTGGTCCATGGTGCGCGCGAGCAGCTCGGCGACGGGGGGCTCGAGGTGCACCACGAACAGGTAGTGCTGGCTCTCGAGCGAGAGCTCGGGCCAGCCCTCGATCGGGCGCGCGCCGCCTTCCTTCTCGAGGTCGACTTCCTCCTCGCTCGAGCGGATGCGCGCGGCGAGCTCGGCGATCGGCTCGCGCGCCGCGCCGCGGGCGAGCGGCAGGGCGCGCTCGCAGAACTCGAGCGCCCGCTCGCGCTGGCCCTCCGACTCGAGCACGACCGCCGCGTCGAACAGCTCCTTCGTGCCCTTCTTGTAGAGCGCCTCGCGCCGCGGGAGCAGCGGGTCGAGCTCGAGCAGCCGCTTGCGCAGCTTGGTCGCCTCCTTGTCCGTCTCCGCGAGCGGCCACCACGCGCGCTCGAGGAAGTGCGCGGCCTCGTCCCTGCGGCCGAGCTTGGCGAAGGCCTGGGCGAGCAGGTCGTCGAGCGCCGCGCTCGAAGGATGGAAGCGCAGGTGTTCCTCGATCGTCGCGGCGACTTCGGACCACTTCTGCGCTGCGGTGAGCTCCTTCGCGGTCGTCAAGGCGTCGCTGGCGGCACCCGCCCAAGGGGCGAGCGCCGCCAGCGTGACCGCGCCGAGCCCTCGACGGAGGAGGACGGCGAACTCCACGGCGCGTGGCTAGTTGCGGCTGACGTCGAGCGAGATGTCCATGGTTCCCGACATGGTCATCTGGTTCTCGATGGTCATGTTCTGTCCCTGCGCCGAGACGGCCATGCCCATGTCGATGCTGACCTTCGACTTGCCGCTCAGGGTGAGCATGCGGATCTGGCCGACCGAAGCGTCCCACAGGACTTGGCCTTCGGCTTCGAGCTCGAATTCCATGTCCATGTGCTCGATCGACATCTCGCCCATCTCTTCCGGCAGGTCCTGGGTCATTTCGGCCAGCTTGTCGGCCATGTCGTTGCTGCTCTCGATCTCGATCTTGAGCTTGATCACGGCGTAGGTGCCGCCCTCGAGCTCCTGCATGCCGGCGTACTCGGCCGTGGCGGTGCCTTCGAGCAATTCGCCGACGAGGTCGTTGAGGTCGCCCATCGAGTCCATGCCCGGGATGAACCCGCTGCCACCGGAATCCGGGTCGTCCGGACGGATGCCGACGTCACCGCCGGGCATGAGCAGGGGCTGCAGGCCCTTGACGTCGATCTCCCACGTGTCGCCCACGGCGACTTCCTTGCCGGGGACGAGCACGGCGAGGTCCATGTCGATCTCGAGGTTCTCGAGCAGGTCGGCGTCGCCCTCGCTCTCGTGGAAGCTCTTCTCGAAGGCGTTCTTCTCGGCGTCCCACAAAAAGGCCACGGTCTTGCCCTGCAGGGCGCTCGAGCCGGTCATGGACTGCTCCATGCCGCCCTCGGGCATCTGGGCCATCTCCATGGCGAAGCTCGAGGCGCTGCCGAGCTTGTCGAAGGTGCGGCGCAGCTCGGTGATCTTGCCACCTTCGGCGGCCACGATCTCGTCGCTGACCTCGATGGTGTTCTCGGTCGTCATGTCCATGTCCATCTGCAGGTCCATGGGGAACGGCTGGCCGTTCATGGTCATGCTCATGTCATCGAGGGTCTGCTCTTGCTTGATCGTCCACGCGCGCGAAACCTTGGTTTGGGCCTTGGGGCGGAAGGCGAGCACGTCGCCCGGCGCGATGGTCGAGCAGAGGATCGGGGCGGCGAGGGCTGCGAGGAGCAGGGTGCGGGTGCTGTTCATGGCGAGGGCTGTCGTGGGTTCCTGAAAGTCAGCCGCGGGAAGTCCTGAGTGCCGAGGACCTCCGGCGGAGACGGGTGGGCGCCGCTCGGCGCGATCCACGGCCCCCGTGTGGGGCGGTCGGAGCGTCGAGGCAGGCGTGCGGGAGAGTATCAGAATCCCTCAGGGAGAGTATCAGAATCCCTCACCATCAACTTTCAGGCCAGCCGGGGGCCCGAGGGCCACGTCCAGAGCCCCATAGCCACTGGGGTGCCACTCGGGTGCCACTCGGGAGCCACTGGGGAGCCACTGGGGAGCCGCTCGTGTGGCTCGCGGGTGGCCATCGGAGGTCCACGTTCCTCGGTCGGCGGGTGCGCGGAACTGCCGCATGGGCCAAATCGGCACGCGAAGCGAGGGCTCGGGGGCGACGCCCGAGGGACGGGCTCGGGGGGCGGCTCGGGGGGCGGGCGACGCTGGAGTGGGACGGGACGGCCGCGGCGAACAGACTCGAAAAAACGCGCGGTTTTCCGCGTCAGCGCGCGATCAGCGCGAGCAAGGTGAGCACGATGACGAGCACGGTGAGGGTGGCGGCGATGGAGCCGTGGCTCGAGGGGCGTTCGGAGCGTTCGGGATGCATGGGGGGGCCTTGCGAAGGAGCCGGAGTGCAACCTCGAAGCTAGCGCGAGGGCCACGTTTCGGGGGTCCAAAAGCGAGAATTGAGAGTTCCTTGTCGTCGCCACGCCTTGGACGGATCCGCCGCACTTGTTCGCAAGTGGGGAACCGCGGGAACGCCCGCCACGTCTGTGCATCTGGCTGGGGGTCAAGCTGTGCCGAGCGCTGCGCTGTGCGAGTCGGCGGAGCGGGACGCGCGCGGCCCCTGCGAGGCGGTCGGTCGGGACTCAGGACCCTGCCGACCGCCTGTTTCTGTCCCGCGCGCGCGCCCGAACGAGCGCCCGAGGGCGCGCCGGAATGCGGAGTCATGGGAAATGCCCTCGGCCGCCCTATTCTCTCTCGCCCCATGTCCAGCCCAGACTCCTCCAACGCGTTCCCGTCCACCGCCCTCGCCCGTCCGAACACCAAGATCGTCGCCACCATCGGCCCCGCGTCCGAGGACCGCTTGGTTCAACTGATCGAGGCCGGGCTGGCGGTGGCGCGCATCAACTTCAGCCACGGCGATGATGAGGACCATCGTCGGCGGGTCGAAAAGGTGCGCGCCGCGGCGCGGTCGACGGGCATTGCGATCGGCATTCTCGCCGACATCCAAGGTCCGAAGATGCGCCTTGGGAAGCTCGCCGGGGGCGAGCGCCGCCTCGAGCGCGGCGAGGATGTGCGGCTGTTCGAAGGCGCGGAGTCCAGCGAACCCGACCTGCTCCCGTTCAACTTCCCGGGCTTCAAGGGCGCGCTCAAGCTGGGCGACCGCGTGCTGCTCGCCGATGGCGCCGTCGAGCTGGTCACGCAGGCCGTCGAGGGCGACATCGTGCGCGCTCGCGTGCGGCGCTCCGGCGTGATCTCCGACCGCAAGGGCGTCCACATTCCAGATTCGTACCTCTTGCAGGAGCTTCCCACGCCTCAAGACCGCCGTCACATCGAGCTGGCGCAGGAGCTCGGCGTCGACTTCCTCGGCGTCTCGTTCGTGTCGCGCGCCGACGACCTCGAGCGCATCCGCGCGCTCGCGCCGCGGATCATGCTGGTCGCCAAGATCGAGCGACGCACCGCCCTCGACAACCTCAAGGGCATCCTCGAAGCCACCGACGGCATCATGGTGGCGCGCGGAGATCTCGGCGTGGAGACCGCGCTGGAAGCGGTGCCGCTGTTGCAGAAAAACCTGATCAGCGAGGCCCTCAAGGCCGGCAAGTTCGTGGTCACCGCGACCGAGATGCTCGAGTCGATGGTGCACAGCTCGCGCCCCACGCGCGCCGAGGTCGCCGACGTCGCCAACGCGGTGCTCGACGGTTCCGACGCGGTCATGCTCTCGGCGGAGACGGCCGTGGGCCAGCACCCGGTCGAGGCGGTCGAGGCCATGGGGCGCATCGCGCGCTCGGTCGAGACCAGCCAGCGCTACCATGAGCTGCCGCGCGCGGGCTTTCGCCAGAACGAGCCGACCTTCTCGAATGCGACCGCGCTGGCCGCCGCGCAGGCCGCCGAGGCGCTCTCGATCCACAAAATCATCTGCTTCACCGAGACCGGCAACACGGTGCGACTGCTGTCGCGCTACCGCGTGAACGCCGAGATCATCGCCATGACGCCCAACGAGCGCACCCTGCAGGCGATGACGATCCTCAGCCACGTGCGGCCGCTCCTGTGCGAGCGCGAGACCAGCCTCGAGGACATGCTCCACGAAGCCCAGCAACTGCTCGTCGAGCGGCGCATCTGCCTGCACGGCGAAGAGGTCATCTTCGTCGCCGGCGTGCCGCTGGGCGTGTCGCGCTCGACCAACGTGATGAAGCTGCACCGCATCGGGGAGCCGGCGCGCATGCACTAGCGAGCGAGCGACCACGCCGAGAAGCCGATTTCTTGGGCGTTGACGCGGGGCTGTGGGATTTGCAGAGTCACAAGTCCCCCCGATGCTCGACCTTGCTTTCGACCTTGCGCGGCGCAATCCGCTGAAGACGATCCTCGACACGGAGCGGCGCATGCGCGAGAGCACGCCTCAGGCGGCGCGAGTGGTCTCGATCGCCAGCGGCAAGGGTGGAACGGGCAAGAGCGTCGTCTCCACCAATCTCGCGGTGCTGCGCGCGCAGCGCGGCGAGCGCGTGCTGCTCGTCGACTTCGACGCGGGACTCGCCAACGATCACCTGCTGCTCGGCCTCGCGCCGCAGTTCGACCTCGGCCACATCGTCGAAGGACGCGTCGGCGCGCGCGAAGCGCTCGTCGCGGGTCCCCACGGACTCAAGCTGCTCTCGGGCGGCGTCGGCCGCCACGGACTGGCGAATCCGACGCGCCGCGAGCTCGAGCGGCTGTTCCATGCCCTGCGCCCGCTCGAGAACGAGTTCGACCTGATCCTGATCGACCACGGCGCGGGCATCGGCTACGCGACGCTCGCGCACCTCGCGGCCTCCACGACGCTCTTGCTCGTCACCAGCCATGAGATCACGGGTCTGTCGGATGCCTACGCGGTCTACAAGCGCGGCAAGATGGTCAATCCCGACCTGCACGTCGGCATGGTGCTCAACCGCGTGCCCGATCGGGCGAGCGCCGACGAGGCGTGGCGGCGCTTCCACGACGCGTGCAAGCGCTTCCTCGGCAGCGAGCCCGAGCAGGTGGGCGTCGTGCCGGCGGATGCGGCGGTGAGCGCGAGCATCGACGCGCGCGTGCCCGTGTGTCTGCACGCGCCGACGTCGAGCGCGGCGCTCGCGCTGGCGTCCGTGGCGCGATGGAATCGCATCGACGTGTCGCGTAGCGTCTCCCCGTTCTTCGAGCGCGCCGCCAAGGCGTTGCGCTGAAACACCCACTCACCAGATCCCACCGTGAAGACCCGCGTCCAACCGCCGTGCTCCGACGCTCCGCACGAACCTCGCCGCATGCACACCTACGCGCTCGCCAATCACAAGGGCGGATCGGGCAAGACCACCACCGCGATCCATCTCGCGGGCGCGCTGGCCGCGCGCGGACGGCGCGTGTTGCTGATCGATCTCGACCCGCAGGCCCACGCGACGCTCGGACTTTCGAGCGAAGCCGAGGACTCGCCGTGCGCGCTCGAAGTGCTCACGGGCGAGGTGCGCGCGCTCGACGCGCTGCACGCGGCGCCGGGCGGCATCACGCTGATTCCGAGCCACGGACGGCTCGCGGAGTTCGAGGAACGCGCCGCGCGCGAGCTGGGGTCCGAGGGAGCGCTGCGGCGCGCGCTCGCGCCGCTCGAGGGACGCTTCGACGAGTGCTTGCTCGACTGTCCGCCGCGCGCCGACGGGCTGCTCACCGCCAATGCGATCCGCGCCTGCGACACGGTGCTGCTGACCGTCGAGACGGGCGCGTTCGCGTTGCAAGGTGCGCTCAAGGCGCAGGAAATCGTCGACGAGCTGCTCGCGGCCTCGCGGCTCGCGCCCGAGCTGCGCGTCGTCGCCACGATGTTCGATCGCCGCCTGCGCATCGCGCGCGAGGTGCTGATCGCGATGCAAGCGCGCTTCGGAGCGCGGCTGTACGACACCGCGATTCGCTCGAGCGCGCGGCTGCGCGAAGCCGCTGGCGCGGGCGTCCCGATTCAACTCCTCGCGCCGCGCTCGAGCGCGGCCCAAGACTTCGCGGCGCTCGCCGACGAGCTCGCCCTCTCTCCAGTCCTCGCCTGACAGGCGCACGACGCACCAAGGATCACGCACATGGACTCGCTGGCTCTGCTCTGCAGTCTCTACGGTCAAGGCCCGGTCACTCTGCGTCGCCTGCGCGACGCCGGTTGTCGCACCTGCGACGACGTGCTGTGCCTCGAACCCACCAAGCTCGCGCGCGCCCTGCGCACGCGCCGTCCGGCGGCCGATCGCTTCCAGCGCGAGGCGCGCGAGCTCGCGGCCCGCATCGGCGAGTTCGGCGGGCCCGCTCCGGCGATCGAGTCGAATGAGCTGGCGGCGGCGAGCGAGCCGGCGCTCGAGGCCGCACCGAGCGAGCCCACGCTCGAGGAAGCTGGCTCGCAACTGCGCCCCGAGCTGCTCGACGGTCTGGACTCGGCGCTGTGTCTGCGCCTGCGCGCGCTCGGCATCGAGCGCGTCGAGGACCTCGCGCGCGCCGATGCGCTCGACCTCGCGCGCTCGCTCGAAGTGCCCGTGACCCGAGTCGTGCGCCTGCAATTCCTCGCCCGGCGACTCGCCGACACGCGCGTCGAGACGGAGAGCGAGTTGCGCACCTTCACGCTGCTGCCGCGCCGCTCGCAGCTCTCCGTGGCGCGCTTCTCGCCCGCGGAGTCGGCGGGGGAGCTCGCGCCGCTCGCGGAACAGGAGCGCATGGAAGACTGGGCGCGCGAGCAGGCGTTCGAGCCCGTCGAGGGCGCGGGCGAACTCGCCGCTGGGCCATTCGGGCACGCCGCGGCCTGCGCCGAGGCCGGCGCGCTCGACTCCAAGGCCGCTGGGCCGTTCGCCTGAAGCGCGCGATTCCGCGACTCCCCGCCGAGGGGCCGGTGTGCGATGGTGACCGCAGCCGAGGCTGCGGATAGGGCCTTGGAACCACGCAGCCGATGCTCCTCCAACGCGCTCTCGCTCTGGTCGCGCTCTCCGCGCTCGCGCTCGCGCGGCAGGATGGGGCCGTCGCGCCGGACGGACGGCGCGGCTTCGGCTCGCGCGTGCAGCTTTCCGAGCTGCTCGCGACCGTGCGCTCGCCGCGCGATCGCACCCTGCTGGCGGAACTCGACGGTCTGCCGAGCGAGCTCTCGGTGCTCGTCGCAAGCACGCTCGAACGCTACCGCGAGCGCGGGTACCTCGCGTTGCTCGATCCCGCGCGCGAGCCGTCGCTCGCCGACGTCGAGCGCGAGCTCGACGGCGCGCTGAGCGATCCACTCGCGGCTTTCTCGAGCGCGGGTCGATCGGCGGAGCTGCGCGCCGAGGTCGCGAGCGACGTGCGGCTGCGCCTGCGGCGGCGCGTGCTGAGCTCGCTGGAGCTCGAGCTCTCCGAGCTGCGCCGCGCGTTGGCCGTGTTGCGCGGCGCCACCGAGGGATTCGTGCTGCTCACGCAGGACGAGGCCATGAACATCGCCGCGCGCGTCGACCTCGCGGCGAGCTTGCTGCGCGCGATGCGCAACGACCTGCGCGCACTGCGCCAGGGCGGCGACGAGGCCGAGATCGCCCGCCGCGCGCAGTCGCTCACGGCGCTCGCGCGTGCGTCGGAGGGCGAGCACGTGCGGCGCGCGGGACTCGCGCGCGAGCTCGAGCTGACGGCGAGCGTCGAGAGCGCCATGGAAGGCTCGACATTCACCGCGCGCCTGCGCAAGTCCTGTGTGGAGCTGCTCGACTGGCGCACGCGGCTGTTCGAGGAGTCCGTGCCGTTGCGCGACGAGGCGCTGGTGTGGCTGCCCGACTCCGCCGTCGCTGCGCAGGCGCCGCGGGATGTGCAGCGGCTCTCGCGCAGCGAGCGCATGCGCGGGGCGCGCCTGCGCGCGCAGCAGGCGCTCGCGATCGATCCGCTCGATCTCGACGCTATTTGGACGCTGGCCCACGCGACGGATTTTCTGTTCGGGCTGGTGGAGTCGCGGCCGTGGTACGACCGCTTCCTCGCCCTGCGCGGCATCCGCTCGCACGACCATCGCACCTATGCGGAACGCAAGCTCGACGTGCGCGAGCGCGAGGCGCTCGATGCGCTGCAGCGGGGCCTGTACGGGGGGCCGAGAACGGCCGATCCTCCGCTCGGGCAGCGCTGAGTCGCGGCTCGCGCCGTGCGCGAGCGAGTGCCCGCGCGATCGGATATCCTCCACGGCCCGCGCGCGTCGTACTCCGGGCTCGTTGGCCCTCGGACGTGCGCGTCCCCAAGCCGCCCCGTCGATGTCCTCCGTCCCGACCCGCAACTCTCTCGACCTGTTGGCCGCGGCCGCGCGCTCGCGCCCGGCCGACGACCCGATTTTCTCGCTGAATGCCGAGGCACAGCGGCGCGCCAAGACCGGCGAGAGCATCGTCAACGCCACGCTCGGTGCGCTCATGGAGGACGACGGCAGGCTGGCCGTGATGCCCTCGGTGGGCGAGGCGCTGCGCGCGGTCGATCCGCGTCGGGCCGCGGCCTACGCGCCGATCGCGGGCGAAGCGAACTTCCTCGCGTCGGTGATCGCGGACCTGTTCGGCACCGGCGAGCTCGCGCGTGCGGCCACGGCGGTGGCGACGCCCGGTGGTACCGGCGCGCTGCACCATGCGATCGTCAATGTGCTCGAACCGGGGCAGGCCTTGCTCACGACCGAGTACTACTGGGGTCCCTACCACACGCTCGCGGAGCACACGCGCAGGCGCGTCGAGACGTTCCGCATGTTCGGAGAGGACGGGCGCTTCGATGCGCGCGACTTCGAACGCGCGCTGTCGGCACAGCTCGCGGCCCAGGGGCGCGCGCTGGTGGTGCTCAACTCGCCGTGCCACAACCCGACGGGATACTCGCTCGACGACGCGGAGTGGAGCGAGGTGGTGCGCATCGTGCGCGCCGCGGCGGAGCGCGCCCCCGTGGCGCTGCTCGTCGACCACGCCTACGCGAAGTTCGGCGGTCCGCTCGGCGGGCGCTGGGTCGAGCACGTCGCGAAGCTCGCGGGCGAGGCGTTGCTGCTCGTGGCGTGGACGGCCTCGAAGTCGTTCTTGCAGTACGGCGCGCGCGTCGGCGCACTCGTCGCCGTGCACCCGGATGCTCAGACGCGTCGGCGCGTGGGCGACGCGCTCTCGTACTCGTGCCGCGGGACGTGGTCGAACTGCAACCACGCGGGCATGCTCGCCATCGGCTCGATTCTGGCGGACGCGGCGCTGCGTTCGCGCGTGGATGCGGAGCGCGCGCAGCTCGTCGCGCTGCTCGCCGAGCGCGTGCGCGCGTTCAACGCCGCGGCGGGCGCGAAGGGGCTGCGCTATCCGCGCTACGAAGGCGGGTTCTTCGTCTCGGTGTTCGCGAGCGAGCCCGAGCCGGTCGCGGCGCGCATGCGCGAGCTCGGCGTGTTCATCGTTCCGATTCAGGGCGCCGTGCGCGTGGCGCTGTGCTCGACCGCGGCGCGCGACGTCCCGCGCGTCGTCGACGCACTCTCGCAGGGCATGGCTGCCGCAAGGTGAGCTCCATGCAGGACAAGTCCGTCATGACCGAGCAGCGCCAGCGCGAGAACGCCAGTGGCTGGGAGCTCGCGCACGGCTACGGCCCGAAGGTGCACATCCTCGACAACCTGTACCTCCTGACGGCGCTTTCCAAGCTCTCCGGCAAGCGCATTCGGCATCCGGAGATGACCGCCACGCTGCGGCGCATCTACCAGATCATGCTCGCCAACGTCGCGGGCCACGACCTGCCGCGCGCGCGCACCGAGGAGCCGACGCGCATGCAGGACCTGCATCCCGCCGAGGGCGTGTACCGCGGCGACGTGCTCGATCCGACCACGCGCATCGTGATCGTCGACATCATCCGCGCGGGCATCGTGCCGAGCCAAGTGTGCTTCGAGATGCTGACCGCGGTGTTGCCCGACGAGAACGTCCGCCTCGATCACCTCAACATGGCGCGCAAGTCCGACGCCGAGGGGCACGTCATCGGCGTCGACCTCTCTGGCTCGAAGATCGGCGGCACGGTCGAGAGCTCGATCCTGCTGTTGCCCGATCCGATGGGCGCCACGGGTTCGACGACGATTCGCGCGCTCGATCACTATCGACGTCACCACGGCAAGCCCGCGCGCGTGATCGCGATGCCGATGATCGCCACGCCGGAGTATCTGCGCGCCGTGCTCGATGCGGTCGAGGACGTCGTGATCTACACCGCGCGCCTCGACCGCGGATTGTCCGCGCAGGCGGTGCTCGCGCGCCTGCCGGGCGAGCGCTGGAGCGAGGAGCGCGGGCTCAACGAGCACGGCTACATCGTGCCCGGCGCGGGCGGCATGGGCGAGGTGCTCAACAACGCGTGGTGCTGAGCGCAGCACCGTCCCTCCGATGCTCGAACTCCTGCTCGACGCCGACGTGTACGCGCCCCAGCCGCTGGGCAGACGCAACCTACTCGTCGGCGGCGGCAAGATCCTGTGGATCGGCGAGGATGACCTCGAGCTTCCCGACGCGTTGCCCGCGAACGTCGTCGATCTCGGCGGGCGCAGGCTCGTGCCGGGGCTCATCGACGCGCACGCGCACATCGTCGGCGGTGGCGGCGAAGCTGGCTACGCGAGCCGCGTGCCCGCGGTCGGGCTCTCGCGTTTCACTCGCGCGGGCATCACGAGCGTGGTCGGATTGCTCGGCACGGACGACTGCGTGCGCACGACGGGTCAGCTCGTCGCGCTCACTCGCGCGCTGTGCGAGGAAGGGCTCAGTGCGTGGTGCTGGACCGGCGGCTACCACCTGCCGCCGACGACGCTGACCGGGAGCGTGCGCGGCGACATCGTGCACGTCGATCGCGTGATCGGCTTTGGCGAGCTCGCGCTCAGCGACCATCGCTCGAGCCAACCGACGCTCGACGAGCTCCTGCGCCTCGCCTCGGAGTGCCATGTCGGAGGCCTCATGACGGGCAAGGCGGGCGTGCTGCACCTGCACATGGGCGACGGCGCGCGCGGGCTCGAGCTCGTGCGCAAGGCGCTCTCAGGCTCGGAACTCCCGCCGCGCGTGTTCCATCCGACGCACGTCAATCGCAAGCGCGCGCTGTTCGAAGAGGCGCTCGAGCTCGTCGAGGACGGCGTGACGATCGACATCACGGCGTTTCCCGTGGAGGAAGGCGAAGACGCGTGGAGTGCGCCGGACGCGCTGACGCGCTACCTCGAGGACGAGCTCGAGCCGACGCGCGTGACGGTGAGCTCGGACGCGGGCGGTTGCCTGCCGCACTTCGACGAGCACGGACGCATCGCGCGCTGGGGCGTGGGGGAGCCCGCGTCGCTCGCGGACACGCTGCGCGAGATGCTCGCGCGCGGCTGGCCGGCCGAATGCGTGCTGCCCGCGTTCACGTCGAACGTCGCCAGCCTGCTGCGGCTCTCGGGCAAGGGGCGCATCGAAGTGGGCGCCGACGCGGATCTCGCGGTGCTCGATCCCGAACATCGCGTGCGCGACGTGATGGCGCTCGGTCGCTGGCATGTGCGAGACGAGAAGGCGCTCCTGCGCGGGCGCTTCGAGTAGGGCGCGCGTTTCGTCGTGATCCTCGCCGCGCTGCTCTCCGCGCTCGTCGCACCGTCGAGTTCGCAAGACGCGCGCTCGGTGCAGTGCCGCGTGCACCGCATCGCGGAGTCCGAGCGCGCACCGGCCGTCGATGGCGATCTGTCCGACGAAATCTGGGCCGTCGCAACCGAGCTCGGGCCGCTGGTGCAGGTCGAACCCGTGCGCGGCGCACGGCCGAGCGAGCCGACCGTGGTGAAGCTGTGCTTCGACGAGCGCAACCTCTACCTCGCGCTGTGGTGCGACGACTCCGATCCGTCCGGCCTTCGCGCGACTCAGATGCAGCGCGACCTGAATCGCGACGATCAACTTCGATCCGCGCCAGACCTCGTGGGGCTTCAACTTGCGGCGCCTGATCCGTCGTCGCACGGAGGAAGCGCGCTGGGCGAGCCCGGATCCGCGCATCGCGTTCTTCTGGGTGGCGAACGCGGGCACGCTCCATGGGCTCGAGGGGCTCGAGCAGGGACTCGGAGTCGACCTGCTGCCCTTCGCGGTCGGGCGCGTCACGCGCGACCACCGCAGCGACTCGAGCGGCGAGGACCTGCGGGCGGGGGCAGATCTCTTCTGGAAGATCACGCCCAATACCAAGCTGTCGCTCTCGCTCAACACCGACTTCGCCGAGACCGAGGTCGATGAACGTCGCGTCAATCTGACGCGCTTTCCCCTGTTCTTCCCCGAGCGCCGCGATTTCTTCCTCGAGCACTCGGGCGTCTTCCAGTTCGGCGGCTCGACGGACGTGATCCCGTTCTTCTCGCGCCGCATCGGCCTCGACTGCAATCGCGAGAAGGTGCCGATCGACGCGGCGGCGAAGCTGACGGGCCAGCCGGATGGCTGGAACTTCGGCGTCCTCGACGCGCAGACCGGCGCGGGCGCCACCGAGCCGAGTCGCAACCTGTTCGCGGGGCGCGTTTCGCGCAACATCCTCGAGCAGTCCCACGTGGGCGTGATCTGGAGCCG
>VGZD01000093.1 GCA_016872715.1 Planctomycetota bacterium | reverse complement strand
GATGCGCCGGCCACAGCCGCGCCGCTTCCGCGCGCAGGTCGTCGTGATCGTGCTGCGCCGACAGCGACAGCACATCGTTGGCCTTCGCCGTCGCCTCGTCGCGCGCGAGTTGCGCGGCGGTTGCGTTCTCCTCCGCTCGGCGCTTCTGTGCGGCGAGGTCGACGTTGGAAGCCTCCAGTGCCCGATTCGCTCCCGTGAGCGCGCTCGCGGTCTGCATTTGCTGCACGAGCAGCCCGCTGATCGCCAGCAGCGCCGTTCCTCCCACGCACAGCCCCACGCTCGCCGAGGGGTGGCGCAACATCCACTTGCGCGCCTGCTCCACTCGCGTCGCGGGTTTGGCGTGGATCGGCTCGTTCTTCAGGTGCCGCTCGAGATCCGCCGCCAGCTCCTTCATCGACGCGTAGCGCGCGCTCGGCCGCTTCTGCATCGCCTTGGCGGCGATCACCGCCAGATCGCGCGGGCACTGCGCGCGCAGCACGTCCGCTTCCGGCGGGTCGTACAGCGCAATCTGCGCCACGATCTGCCGCGTCGTGTCCCCGGTGAACGGCCGCTGCAGCGTCAGCAACTCGTACAGCACGACGCCTAGGCTGAAGATGTCCGTGCGATGGTCGATCTCGGCGCGCACGCCCGCGACCTGCTCTGGGCTCATGTACTGGTAGGTCCCCGCCACATCGCCGGAACGGGACAGCACCGTGTCGTCTTGGATGCGCGCGAGGCCGAAGTCCAGCACGCGCGGCGTATCGCGCGCATCGAGCAGGATGTTCTGCGGCTTGAGATCGCGGTGGATGACGCCGACGTCGTGCGCTGCTTGCAGGCCCTGAGCGATCGCTTGCACGAGGATCGCGCAGCGACGGTAATAGTCGCTGACGAGCGTGGGCTCGCGGCGGAAGCGCTCGATCGCATCGCGCAGGCTGAACGAGCCTTCGACGAGTTCCTGTGCGATCCACTCGATGCCATCGGTCGAGCCGCGCGCGAGCGTGCGCACGAGATTGGGGTGGTTGGCGCGACCACCGGCCCGCGCTTCGCGCTCGAACAGCGCGACCATGTGCTCATGGGCTCGGCCCGGCAGGATGAACTTCAGCGCGACCCTGCGCCGCATCGAGATCTGACGCGCTTCCCAGACCTGCCCCATGCCGCCGTGGCCGAGCAAGCGCACGAGCTCGAAATCGCCGATCGTTTCGCCCGGCTTGAAGTTGTGCGCGATGCCAGCGCCCGATTGCGCCGCGTTCGGCGCGGGCGTGTTCTCGGGTCGAAAGAAGCCCGGACCGCCTTCGAGCATGTGCTCGACCGCGCTCTCGAGCTGGCGCAGGCGCCGCAGCTTGGAGGCCTGCTCGGGGTGCGCGGCGCACAGCGCGTCGAACGCGTGTCGGAGCTCGGAGGGCGCCCGATCCCCACAGGCGCTGGCGAAGTCGAGGTAGATGCGCTCGGCTTCATCCGCAACGCTCGACGCGTCCGCGGGCGGAAGACGGGGCTCGTTCGAGGTGCCTGACGGGCGCATGGCGAGGACTTGCGGCGGGGTAGGGGAGAGCTCGGGCCAGCGGCTCGATCCGAGCGCGCTCGATTTTACCGCCTTTTCTCGGGCCGCAAGTGCACAGCTTGCTCGAGCGTCGGCTCCGCGGCGCGCGCAGGCCCGCCACCGTGGGGCGCGCTGGATCGGCCCGTCGGCGCGCGAGCGCGCCGAGTCGCGACGGGGCGTCAACGGCGCAGCGCGATTCCAGCGAGCACTTCGCTGGCGGGGAAGGGCAGCGCGGAGCTGTTCGCGCACATCAGGCCGCGCGTGTCGAAGCTCGAGGACTCGACGTCGGCGCAAAGGTCGCGGTCGAGCTCGCATCCGCAGGCCACGACGCGCTGCAGCGGCGTGAGCGCGCGCTGCACGGCCAGCTCGATGCGGCGTGGCGAGCGCACGTGCTCGAGCAAGTACAAATGGCCGCCGCTGCGCAGCACGCGCGCGAACTCCCGCAGGCACTCGCGCGGAGCGCGGACGGAGCACAGCACGAACGTGCACACCAGCGCGTCGACGCTCGCGTCGGGAAGCGGGATGCGCGCTGCATCGCCGCGCAGGTGCGCCACCGCGAGATCGCGCCGCGCCGCGCGCTCGAGCAGGCGTCGGTCGAGCTCGGCCTCGCGCGCGAGCACGCGCATGCTGCGCACGCGCGCGGGGTAGTGCGGGAGGTTGAGGCCGGTGCCGGGGCCGATCTCGAGTGGAGCGTCGTGGACGGTTGCGAGCAGTTGCTCGCGCAGGCGCTGGAACTTCGGCTGGCCCAGCGCGAGGTCCATCAGCGGGTTGAACAGGCGTCGTTCGTACCAGCCCTCCATCGCGGGGCATCGTAGCGGCGCTCACGGTGCGCTCGTCCTCGGGCTGCGCGCGACGCGGCGGCTCAAGACGCGACCGCTCCCGCGCGTGGCGCGCCGTGGCGGGCGGGGGTATCGTTGCTCTCGCCATGACGCCCAACGCTCAATCCGCTGCTCCCACGCTCGATCCCAAGGCCGTCGAGAGCTTCGTCTCGCAGGTCTGGGACGCGAGCATCGTCCCGTCGATCACCGAGTACATCGCGATTCCCAACAAGTCGCCCGCCTTCGACAAGGAGTGGAAGAAGAACGGACACATGGACCGCGCGGTCGAGCTGATCGCGAATTGGTGCCGCGCGCGCGCGATCCCCGGGCTCAAGCTCGAGGTCGTGCGCCTCGTGAACGAGCGGGGCGAGGAGCGCACCCCGGTGATCTTCATGGAGATCCCGGGCCAGACCGACGACACCGTGCTGCTCTACGGACATCTCGACAAGCAGCCGGAAATGACGGGCTGGGGCGCGGGGCTCGCGCCGTGGACGCCGGTCCTGCGCGGCGACAAGCTCTACGGCCGCGGCGGCGCGGACGACGGCTATGCGGCCTACGCCTCGCTGACCGCGATCGAGGCGCTCGAGCGCCAGAAGATCGGGCACGCGCGCTGCGTCGTGCTGATCGAGGGCTGCGAGGAGTCGGGCAGTTACGACCTGCCGGCGTACGTCGATCACCTCGCGCCGCGCATCGGCACGCCGAGCTTGATCGTGTGCCTCGACTCGGGCTGCGGCAACTACGAGCAACTGTGGGGCACGACTTCGCTGCGCGGGCTCGTCGGCGGAGATCTCTCGGTCGAGGTGCTCACCGAGGGCGTGCACTCCGGCGACGCGAGCGGCATCGTCGCGTCGAGCTTCCGCATCCTGCGCCAACTGCTCGCGCGCGTCGACGACCCGCAGACCGGCGCGTGCGCGAGGGAGTTTCACGTCGAGGTGCCGAAGGATCGCCTCGAGCAGGCGCGCAAGGTGGCCGAGGTGCTCGGCGCCGAGATCTACGACAAGTTCCCGTTCGTGGCGGGCATGCAGCCGATGTCGAAGGATCTCGTCGAGCTGGTGCTCAATCGCACGTGGCGTCCGGCGCTCTCGATCGTCGGCATGGACGGCATCCCGTCGACGTCGAGCGCCGGAAACGTGCTGCGCCCGCGGACCGTCGCGCGGCTCTCGCTGCGCGTGCCGCCGACGATGGACGCCGAGGGTGCGGCCAAGCGACTGCAGGCGCTGCTCGAGAAGGATCCGCCCTACGGGGCCAAGGTGAGCTTCAAGTACGAGAAGGCGGGCTCGGGTTGGAACGCGCCGGTGATGGTGCGCTGGCTGGAGGACTCGGTCGATCGCGCCTCGCGCACGTACTTCGGCAAGCCGGCCGTGTACAACGGCGAGGGCGGCTCGATCCCCTTCATGGGCATGCTCGGCGCCAAGTTCCCCCAGGCGCAGTTCCTGATCACCGGCGTGCTCGGGCCGGGCTCGAACGCCCACGGGCCGAACGAATTCCTGCACCTGCCGACCGGCAAGCGGCTCACCGCCTGCGTGGCGAACGTGCTGGCGGATCAGGCGCGCAGCTAGCGCGGATGGGCTGTGGGCGCGCGCTACGGAACTCTTGCGGAGTCCCTACGTGTGTCGCACGACCGGTGCGCGCGCGCTGCTGCTAGGCTGCGTGCGCGATGAAGCTCGCCACTTTCCTCACGATCCTCGCGCTCGCCTCCGCGGGTCGGGCCGAGGCCGTCCATGAACTTGGGCAGGAGCGCGCGGAGGGCCGCTGCGGCGGCAGCGCGACGGTGGTCGAGGGGCTCGGCGTCGGGGATCCCGCACCGCGCCTGCGCGTCGGCGGCTGGCTCAAGGGCGAGCCGATCGCGGCCTTCGAGCCCGGCAGCGTGTACGTGGTCGAGTTCTGGTCGACGTGGTGCCTGCCGTGCGAGAAGTCGATCCCGCTGCTCTCGACGCTGCAGGCGCGCCATGCCGAGCGCGGCGTGCGCGTGGTCGGCGTGAGCGTGTTCGAGGACCGCGCCTGCGAGGTCGCGCATTACGTAGCGCGGCAGGGCGAACGCATGAACTACACCGTCGCTTCGGACGCGCTGCTCGAGGGAGCGACCTCGGCCCAAGGCGCGATGGTGCTCTCGTGGCTCAAGCCGAGCGGGGAGATCTCGCTGCCCACGGCGTTCCTCGTCGACGGCAGCGGCGTGATCGTGTGGATCGGCGAAACGCACTCGCTCGAGCAGCCGCTCGAACAGGTGCTCGCCGGGACGTGGGACCTCGCGCAGGCCAAGCTCGAGCACCAAAAGCGCGTGCGGGTGCGCAGTCTGCGAGCCACGCTCAACGCGCACGTGCGCGAGAAGCTGTGGGAGAAGGCGCTCGAGACGATCGAGGAGATGCGCACGCTCGACCCGCTGACCGAGGCGCGCACCGCGGCGTGGCGCTTCACGGCGCTCTTGAACCTCGGCCGCGACGAGGAAGCGTGGGCCTACGGCCGCGCGGCCCTCGAGGGGCTGCTCAAGGACGACGCCCTCGCGCTGAACGTCATCGCGTGGACCGTGGTCGACCCGCGCGCGCCCGCGCGCGCCTCGCGCGACCTCGACTTCGCGCTCGCCGCCGCCGAGCGCGCGACCGAGCTCACCGAGCGCCGCAACGCGGCGATCCTCGACACGCTCGCCGTCGTGCAGTTCGAGCGCGGCTCCGTCGCGCTCGCGATCGCGACCGAGGAAGAAGCCCTCGCGCTCGCCGCGGGCGTGCACTGGGCCGCCGAGTTGCGCGAGCGCCTCGAGCTCTTCCGCCGAGCGCTGCGCACGCCCTCCGGCGGTCGCCTCGCGTCGCGCTAGCGGCCGAGCGCTCGCTCGAGTTCGCCGCTCGAGTTCGCCGCTCGAGTTCGCCGCTTTAGAGCTCGCCCGTCTTGCGACCCTTGGTGTACGTGCCGCTCGCGGAGCGATCGAGCACTCCGTCGCGCGTCCAGCGGCGGCAGGTGCCATGGCGCAGGTCGGCTCGGAACTCGACCTCGAGCTCGCTCTGGCCGTTGTCGTACCAGTAGCGGTAAATGCCCTCGCGCTTGCCTTCGACGAGCGTGCCCTCGAGCAGCTTGGTGCCGTTGTCGTGCCACGCGGTCTCCGGCCCGACGGCGACGCCGCGCTCGAACGTCCCGCGCCAGCGCAGGCCCCCCGAGGAGTAGAAGAAGCTCCATGCGCCCTCGCGCAGGCCGTTCGCGCGCGTCCCCTCGCCGCTCTTGGTGCCCTTGGAGTTCCACTCGGTCACGCGCCCGTCGCGCACCGCGCCAGAGTCGCGCGCGGCGGTGCGATCGGTGGCGGCGTCGAAGCTCGGCCAGCGCTCCTCGAACGAGCCCGGCTCCGCGCGCGGCGGCGCGTCCACGGGCGCGGGCTCATCCGTGCAGGCGCACAGGACGGCGAGCGCGAGCGCTGCGGCGGCGCGGGCGAGCGGCGACATGGTAGACGGAGCTTCTAGCGTCGGCGCGCGCTCCACCCAAGCCCCCAGGCTCCGCGATCAGCGCAGCCGCGGCGGATTCGCTCCGACGCCCGGTCCGTAGACGACGGCGTTGCAAAACAGCCGTCCCGTGGCCGGATGGAAGCCGCGGAAGCCCGGTTCGGAGGCGAACAGGATCACCTGCCCAAAGCCGCGCCGCTCGACGGTCGCGTAGGCACTTTCGGCGAGCCGCTCGCGCGCCTCGGGCCACAGCAGCCCCGAGAGTCGCAGGTCCGCCGCCGCGGACAGGCGCACCGCCGTCGTGGTGGGGGAGCGCGACCACAGGGACAGCGAGCCGTCGAAGAACACCGGCAACCGCGCGCTCGCCCCGACGGTCAGCCAGTGATCCTCGCGCACATGGGCGCGCAGCATGGCGCCCTGCGGCGCGAAGCGCTGGCGCCAGCGCTCTTCGCGCTCCGCGTCCGGATCCGCCGCGAGCGCGGCGTGGGTGAGGGTGCGCGCGGGGGTGGGCGCGGGGGTGGACTCGGCGGGCTTGGCCGCGCCCTCGCTCGCCGCGCCTGCACTCTCCGCCGCGCTCACGCCGTTCCACACCAGTTGCTCGTCGATCGAGATCGCGCGCGCGGCGTGCTCGCGCCGCGCGGCGAACAAGTACTCGGGCAGCTTCGCGAGCACGTCCTCGCGCCGACGCACGCTCGACAGCCCGAGCGACTCGCGCGCCAGCGCTCCCGCGCTGCTCCCGATGGCGACCAGCGTGCCGCCGCCCTCGACCCACGCGCGCAGCGCGGCGAGGTGCGGCTCGAGCACCGAGGCGATGCCCTCGGCGGGCGGAAGCACGAGCACGTTGTAGCGGCGCAGGTCGTAGCCGCCGAGGTCCTGCGCGTCGAGCAGCGACACCCTCAGGCCGAGCTCGAAGTCGAGCGTGTGCCACAACTGGCCGAAGGAGGTGTTCGCCACCGGAGCATTCGAGAGCATCGCGATGCGCGGGCGTTCGAGCAGCTCGAAGTGCTGACCGCCGAGGTCGTGTCCGTCGCCGGGAGCACGCGCGCTCGACGTCGCGTGCGCCGTCACGAGCGCGGCGCGCGCCGCGCGCTCCACCTGCGCGGCGGCATCGGCGCCATTCTCGTGGCCGCGCACGAGCAAGCTGCCGCGCGCGAAGCGGCGGCCAGCGCTTTCGAAGGCCTCGTCGGCGATGGAAACGACGAGGCCCGCCTGCAGCGCTCGCGCCGCGAACTTCACCGAGCCATCGTCCGTGCCATCGACGATCCAGCCGTAGGTCGGCGCTGCCCCCGCCGTGGGAACGAGGCCGCTCGCGCGAGCGCTCGGCGGGGACGAGCGTGGAGCGAGCTCGCGGTCGACCGACTTGGCCCACCAGCACTCGAGCCCGAATGCGTGCGGGAGGTTCCACGCCGTGCAGTCGTAGATCTTCGAGCCACCCTTCAGCTCCAGCTCGCGCCGTTCGCGTTCGAGGTCGGCCTTGGGGTAGCGCGTGTCGAACTCCAGATACGCCCGCACGAGTGGACCCTGCGGCTGCAGGGCGGAAATCACGGCGCACTCGCCCTCGACGAGCACGGCGTCGCTCGCTGCGGCGAACGCGTCGAGCGCGCCGCTGATGCGCAGGTCCGCGGTCGTCGCGTATTCGATGCCCTGCTCGGAGAGCAGTGCGAGCAGGCGCTCGAAGCGTTCCGAATGCGCACCGCGGCGCACGACGAACCACGGCCGCTCGAGGGTGCCGTCGCCGACGCAGGAGAGTCGGCGGAACTCCGCGTAGTGCTCGAGCGCGCTCGCGCGCGCGAGGGCGAGCGTGCGCAGGTTCGCGAGGCTCGCCGTCGCCTGATGGTGTGCGGCCGAGCGATAGGTCGCGATCTCGCCGCTCTCGAGCTCGACGGTCTGGCCGTCGTAGCGCGCCTGCTCGTAGAGGATGCCGATGGCGCCGTTCAAGCTCGCCCACGAATCGGTGTAGAACGGGCCCCAACCATCGGCCCACTCGCGCGTGTAGTAGCTCCAGCCGTGCGCATCGAAGGCCGCGGCGATGTCGGCGGCGTAGCGCGTCTGCCACTCGACGAGCGAGCGCGGCAGGTGCGGATTGAGCGGATCGGCCTGCGGATAGAAGAGGTAGCTGTCGTCGCGCCCCATCTCGTGCGCGTCGACGAACAGTTGCGGGTGGAAGCGCTGCACGGCCCGCCAGCGTGCGCGCGTCTCCGGCGTGCAGCCCGCGATCCAGTCGCGGTTCATGTCGAACAGGTAGTGATTGCCGCGCCCGTTGGGCCACCGGCCGTGCGAGAGCGCCTCCCCGTCGAGCACCGGCGTCGCTCCCGCGGCTTGCAGCAGCAGTGCGAGAAAGCGCTCGCGGCCGTCGGGGTTCTGCATCGGATCGATGACGATCACGAGCTCTTCGAGCAGCTCCGTCACGTCGCTCGACGTGCCCGCGATCAAGTGGTGCGCGAGCGCGAGCGCGCCATCGACGCCGCTCATCTCGTCGCCGTGGATCGAATAACCCAGCCATGCGACCGCCGGCGTGTCGGCCGCGATCGAAGCGGCCTCGCCCTGCTCGAGCGTGCGCGGATCGGCGAGCTTTCCGATGCGCGCGAGGATCGAGTCGAGCTCGCGCAGGTTCTTCTCGCTCGTCACGACGGCGTGCACGAGCTCGCGGCCCTCGTGCGTGTGGCCGTGCGTTTCGAGGCGCACGCGCGGCGACTGCGCGGCCCACGCGCGCCAGCACGCGAGCACCTGCGCGTGCGTCGCGGGCTGGTGGCCGACTTCGAAGCCGAGCATCGAGCGCGGCGTCGCGACGCGCTCGTCGTAGGTCGTGCCGGGGAAGAACTCGCCCACGTCGGGATGTTCGCTCCCAGCGGAGAGACGCACCGTGGCGTGCAGCGGATCGCGCGCGTCCTGTGCGCTCGGTGCTCTCGAGGTCTTGGCGCTGGCGCACCCGAGGAGTGTGACGAGGGCGGAGAGGACGAGGGCGATGGGTCGTGCACGCATGCGCGCAGTGTAGCCGCCCTCGCGCTACCATCCGCGCGGAGGAAACGGCGTGCGGCAAGCGGCGATGGTCGTGGCGGGAGAGCGGCGTTGGGGCGCGCGGCGCGAGCTGGTTCGCAGCCCGTGGGACCTCGCGCACGTGGGCGAGGTCGCGGTCGGCGAGGCACACGACATCGACGCCGCGATCGAGCGGGCCCACGCGGCGCGCGCGCAGCTGCGCGAGTGGCCCGTGCACGCGCGCGCGGCGCTCTTGCAGGCGACCGCGGAACGCATGCGCGCGCGCGCCGACGAGCTCGCGCGGCTGATCGCGCTCGAGTCCGGCAAGCCGATCGCGCTCGCGCGTCACGAGGTTGCGCGCGCCGCGCTGACCTTCGAGCTCTCCGCGGGCGAGGCGCGCACGTTCGGTGGCGCGACGTTTCCCGTCGATCTCGAGCCCCGCGGCGAAGGGCGATTGGGCTTCACCGTGCGCGTCTCGCGCGGCGTCGTCGCCGCGCTCGCGCCGTTCAATTTTCCGCTCAATCTGGTGGCGCACAAGCTCGCTCCGGCGCTCGCGGTCGGCTCCCCGGTGATCTTGAAGCCCGCTCCGCAGTGTCCGCTGACGGCGCTATGGCTCGTCGAGTGGCTGCTCGAGCTCGGCGCGCCGAGCGCGGCGCTCTCGGCGCTGCACTGCGCGCCGGAGGTCGCCGAGCGCATGGTGCGCGATGAGCGCGTCGCCGTGCTCTCGTTCACCGGCAGCGACCGTGTCGGCTGGCACTTGAAGTCGCTCGCCGGACGCAAGCAGGTGCTGCTCGAGCTCGGTGGCAATGCGCCGTGCATCGTCGATGCATCGGTCGATGTCGCGGCAATCGCGAAGTCCGTGGCGCTCGCGGCGTTCGCCCATGCGGGTCAAGTGTGCGTGAAGGCGCAGCGCGTTCTCGTGCACGAGTCGGTGCGCGCGGAATTCGAGCGCAACCTGCTCCAAGTCGCCCGCTCGCTGCCGTGTGGCGATCCGCTCGACGAGCGCACGCTCGTGGGCCCGATGATCGACGAGTCCGCGGCCCTGCGCATCTCGACGTGGATCGGCGAGGCGCGCGCGGGAGGCGCGCGCGTGCTGTGCGGCGGCGCGCGCACTGGACGGCTCGTGGAGCCGACCGTGCTCGCCGATGTTGCGCCGCACGCGCGCGTGTGCACGGAGGAGATCTTCGGCCCCGTCGCGACGCTCGAGTCTTGGCGCGACTTCGACGACGCTCTCGAGCGCTGCAACGCGACGCGCTACGGACTGCAAGTGGGTCTGTTCACGCGCGACCTCGGCCGAGCGTTGCAGGCCGTGCGCACGCTCGAGTACGGCGGCGTGATCGTCAACGACACCAGTGCCTTTCGCATCGACTCCATGCCCTACGGCGGAACCAAGGCCTCGGGGATCGGCCGCGAGGGGCCGCGCAGCGCGATGGAGGAGCTCACCGAGCCGCGCACCGTCGTGCTGCGCCCCGCTCCCTGAGCGTCGACGACGACGGGGAGTCCGGCGAGGTGCAATACACTCCGCGCCGTACACTCCGCGCCGTACACTCCGCGCCGTACACTTCGCCGGTGCGCGGGCCATTAGCTCAGTCGGTCAGAGCTGGCGACTCATAATCGCTTGGTCGCAGGTTCGAATCCTGCATGGCCCACCCTTCCCGATGTCGGGGCGATCCCGCCTCGCTCGCGGCGTCCGAGGGTCGGCTCGCGGTCCGCGTCGGAGCCTCGGGCGCGCCGCGAGTGCGCACGCGCCGACGGCGGAGCGGGAACTTCCGTCCCTCTCGTGGAAGCGCGCGCGGGAGCTTGGCATAAGGTCCGCGCGCGGCCGAGCCGATCCGCGCACTCTCTGGCACACCCGATGACAGATCCGAACACCGCCGCGTCGTCCACTCCGCCCGTCAAGCCGCCCAACATCGTGCGGCGGCTCTACAACTGGGTGCTCTCGTGGGCGCAGACACCCTACGGCACGCCCGCTCTGTTCGTGATCTCGTTCGTCGAGAGCTCGTTCTTCCCGATCCCGCCCGACGTGCTGCAGATCGCGCTGTCCGTCGCGCGCCCGAGGCGCGCCTTCTTCTACGCCGCGGTTTCCGTGGTGGCCTCCGTGCTCGGCGGACTCCTCGGCTGGTGGATCGGCTCGACGCTGTGGGATTCGGTGTCGGCCTTCTTCTTCGAATACGTGCCGGGCTTCACCGAGCAGAACTACGCGCTCGTCGAGGCCAAGTACAAGGAGCACGCCTTCCTCGCCATCTTCACGGCCGCCTTCACGCCGATTCCCTACAAGGTGTTCACGATCGCCTCGGGCGTGTTCCACGTCGCGCTCTCGACGCTCATCTGCGCCTCGATCCTCGGCCGCGGAGGACGCTTCTTCCTCGTCGCCAGCGCGATCTTCTTCTTCGGTCCGACGGTCAAGACGTGGCTCGAGAAGTACTTCGAGCTCGCGACGCTGGTCTTGCTCGTCATCGGCGCGCTCGGCTTCGTCGCCGTGAAGTACATGCTCTGAGCTCCTTCGTGCGTGCGTGCGGCGGTTGCGGGCGCTACACCATGAGCGCATGAGCCTGCCCCTCCTCGCGCTCTCGTTTCTCGCGTTGCTCTGCGCCGGATACGCGCTCTACGGGCGCTTTCTCGCGCGTCGCCTCGGGCTCGACGACGCCCGCGTCACGCCCGCGCACGCGCGCGCGGACGGAGTCGACTACGTCGCGACGCCGCGCTTCTACCTGTTCGCGCAGCACTTTTCCGCCATCGCCGCCGCCGGTCCCATCGCGGGGCCGATCCTCGCCTGCCAGCAGTTCGGCTGGTTGCCGTGCCTCTTGTGGATCGGCTTGGGAGTGGTGTTCATCGGCGCGATGCACGACTTCTCGAGCCTCGTCGCGAGCCTGCGCCACGAAGGCTGTTCGATCGCCGAGATCGCGCGCACGCGTCTGGGCACGCCCGCCGGTCGCGCGTTCATGGCGTTCATCTGGCTCTCGCTGATCTACGTGATCGTCGCCTTCGCCGACATCACCGCGGGGAGTTTCGTCAGCGGCACGGAAGAGCTCGAGGGAACGGGCGTGGCGTTCAATGCCGGCGGCGCGGTCGCGGCAGCGAGCGTGATGTACCTGCTGCTCGCGTTGGTGATGGGCGCGGTGTCGAAGCTCCTCGCGCCGCCGCTGTGGTTGATGACGCTGCTGTTCGTGCCCGCGACGTTCGCCCTCTCGTGGCTGGGCACCGAACTCTCGACGTGGCTGGTGTTCGACGCGCGCACGTGGGGGCTGGTGATCCTCGGCTATTGCCTCGTCGCGTCGGTCACGCCGGTCTGGGCGTTGCTCCAACCGCGCGGCTACCTCGGCGGGTTCGTGCTCTACAGCGCGCTCGCCATCGGCGTGTTCGGCGTGCTGTTTGGCGGCTACGAGCTGCAGCAACCGGCCTTCACGAGCTTCGACACGGGCAAGGCGGGCGGCCAGCTGTTTCCGTTCCTGTTCGTCACGATCGCCTGCGGGGCGTGCTCGGGCTTCCACGGGCTGGTGTGCAGCGGCACGACCTCCAAGCAGATCGACCGCGAGTCCCACGCGCACATGGTCGGCTACGGCGCGATGCTCGCCGAGGCGTTCGTGGCGCTGATCGCGCTCGTCACGGTGGCGATCTGTTCCAGCGAGCAACTCGCGGGCAAGAAGCCGGGCGCGATCTATGGGCAGGGCATCGGCGAGTTCCTCACGCTGCTGATCGGCAAGGAGAACCGCACCTTCGCCATCACCTTCGGAGCGATGGCGTTCTCGACCTTCGTGTTCGACACGCTCGATGTCGCCACGCGATTGGGACGCTACCTCGTGCAGGAGCTGCTCGGTCTCAAGGGCGCGCGGGGAGCCGCGCTCGGCACGCTCGCGACGCTCGTCCCGGCCGCACTGTTCCTCTACACCAGCGAAGGCGGGGCTTACATGCGGTTTTGGAGCGTGTTCGGAGCCTCGAACCAACTGCTCGCCGGGCTCACGCTGCTCTCGATCGCGGTCTGGCTGCGCAAGGAAGGTCGCGGCAACCTGTTCGTGGTGATTCCGCTCGCGTTCCTGCTCGTCGTGACCCTGTGGGCGCTCACTTCGCAGGCCAGCGCGAGCTTCGCCGCGAGCCAAGGCTGGGACGCGGCGCGCGCGAACGGCGTGGTGGCGCTCGTGCTGGTCGGACTGGCGCTGTTCCTGATCGTGCGCGCAGTCTCGGAGCTGCGCCGCGCGGGTGTCGCACGCCGCTAGCGTTCCTCGACTTCGAATCCGCCGCCGGTGCCGGGCAGGAGCGCGTGAACGCGCTCGCGCAGATGCCGCGGCAGGCGTCGGTCGAGCGCGCGCTCGATCTGATGCGGCTGGTAGCGCGACGAGAAGTGCGTGAACAGCAGCGCCTCGTTCTCGAACAGATCCGCGCGCTCCGCGATCTCGTCCAAGTGCACGTGGCCCTTCGAGCGCGCCTTCTCGACGCTCACGCGCTCGTCGACGAAGGTCACCTCGATCACCAAGAGCCGCGCCTTGCGCACGACTTCCTCGCGCTCGACGACCTCGCACAGAGTGTCGCCCGTGAACGCGACTTCGGGAATTTCGGTCCAGTCGTACAGCTCGTCGCCGAGCTGTTGCGCGAGCTCGCGCAGCGCATGGCTCGAGTGCCCGAGGTAGCCCTGCTTGAGCTTGCGCTGGCGCCGCCACAGCCCATAGCCCTGACACGGCACGCGGTGGGGGGAGCGGAACGGGCGGGCGAACAGCGTGCAGGGAAGCTCGAGATCCTCGCCGAGTCCGAGCGGGGTGAGCGTGTGTCGCATCGCGCCTCGGTCGAGCCTGCGCCACGCCTCGAACAGCGTCACGAAGTCCTCCGCGTTCTCCCGCGGTACGACGTAGTTTGGTGGCGGCATGTTGCGCAGCTCGCGCGTCGACGCATGCCACGCCACGCCGCCCATGTGATCCATGTGCGCATGCGTGAACAGCACCGTCGGCCGCAGCACCGCGTCGTCCGGGCAGCGCCCGAGGTCGAAGCACAGCTTCAACTCCGGAAAATCGATGCACGTCTCGACCCCTCCGATCGAGATCCCCGCCACCAGATGCCCCGCCAGCCTCGGCATGCTGCGCAGGCTAGCAGGGTCGCCGTCACGGCCGTCGACGGTGGTGCAAGGCGCGCTGGGGGATCGGAACCTCGCGGCAGGTGCGCGGTTCGTACCATGGTCAGCCGTACACCCCCCCCGGCCCCTCAAGCGGGCCATCCCACGAGGAGAAAAGTCCGATGAACGTCCGCAACTGGTCTGTCGCCGCGCTCGGCCTTGCCGCCGTCGCGCTGGTCGAGCTCCGCACCGACTACGCCGCCGAGCGCAGCCTCACCTACACGAGCTCCATGGAAATGGAGGTGGAGACCACTTCGATGCGCATGGAGCGCGACGGGCAGCCCATCGAGATGCCCGGTGGGGGCGGTGGCATGGGCATGAGCGAGTCGAGCGAGGTCACGTGGACCGACACGGTGATCGAGCACAAGGACGGCGCGCCGACCAAGCTCAAGCGCGTGTTCGGCGCGCTCGAGGGCTCGACGACCATGAGCTTTGGCGGCGAGGATCAGACGCGCGAGCGCAAGGGCGCGCTCGATGGCGTGACGCTCGAGCTGAGCCTCGACGAGGAGGGCAAGGTCGTCGCCGAGGTCAAGGACGGCGATGCACCGGGCGAAGCTCTCGTCGGTCATCACCTGACGCTGGCGCTCGACGCCTTCCTCCCCGAGGGCGATGTCGCGGACGGCGACAGTTGGGAGCTCGAGAAGGAGACGATCCGCCGCGGCCTCGGCCTCGATCTCGCGACCGTGCTGTTCCAGCCGCCGCAGGATGGCGGTGGCGGCAGTGGCGGCGGTGAAGGCGGCTCTCGCCGCGGTCCGCGCGGTCCCCGTGGCGGCATGGCGGGCGCCGTGCTGATGCAGGCCGAGCTCGAGGGCAAGGCCACGCTGTCGGAGGACGTCGAAGAGGTCGACGGCCAGAGCTTGCGCGTGATCAAGCTCGAGATCACGGCCTCGGGCAGCATGGAAGATCCGGGCATGGGCGGCGGCGGCCGCGGCCGCGGACGCGCCTTCGAACCCGCGAGCCCGACGCTCGTCGAGACGACGTACTCGATCGAACTCGAGGGCCAGTTGCTCTTCGACCCCCAGGCCAAGCTGCCCTCCTCGCTCTCGATCGACGGCACGTTCAAGGTCGAGTCGCGCCGCGAGGGCGAATTCCAAGGCACCTCGTTCAAGAGCGAGTCGACCCAAGAAGGCGACATCAAGTTCAGCGCGACCGTCACCACGGGCTGAACGCCGACGTCGATCGGCGCGCCACCGGCGTCGCGGGGAACTCCCTCGCGGCGCCGGTGCGCGTTTCAGGAACTCTCCGGCGGCGCGAGCAGGCGGCGCTTGCCGTCGTGGGAGAGCGTGACGGTCTCGCGGCCCCAAGGCGCGCTCGCGTCGTGCTCGCGGTCCCACAACTGGCAGGTCACCTGCCGATGGCGCTGGTCGAGCGCTTCGCAGTAGTTCGTGAATTTGCAGCGCCGCACGCTCGCGCCGCGGCCCTGCTCGACCTTGCGCCACCAGTCAGGATCCGCGAGCGACTGGCGCGCGGCGGCGACGAAGTCGCACGTGCCATCGGAGAGCGCGCGCTCGGCGAGCTCGAAGGTGGCGATTCCTCCGGCGCCGATGAC
>VGZD01000092.1 GCA_016872715.1 Planctomycetota bacterium | reverse complement strand
CGCGCATCGGCAAGGTCTCCGACGTGCGCGAGCTCACGCCCTACGGCTGGCAGGCCAAGTGGGCTCCCGTCGTGGAAGCCCACCGCGCGAGCATCGTCGAACGCCTGCTGGCGAAGTAGGCCACCCCAGCGGTCAGCCGTCCGCGTCAAGAGCCTCGCGGGGTGCGGATCGGCGAACGGATGCGACCTACCGGCGGTGAACGAGACGGCGGTATGCTCTCGGGCCCCGTTTCTCCGAAGTGGACAGCCAGACATGAACCAGATCGTCATCGATCAGCTCCGTCGCCTGAGCGAGGCGGAGTTTCTCGGAATCTACGAGTCGCTGCAGCAGCAGGGCTTCGGGCCGCTCGACCACGAGGTGGCGAAGTCGCTCAACTTCCGGCCTCAGGCGATCCGCAACCTGCCGATGGCGCAGCGGGCGAAGCGCGCGCGCCAGATACTGGCGAGCAAGAAGAGCGCCGAGATGTGCTACGAGCTGTTCGGCAGCTACCTGATCAAGGACCGCCGCGAGCTCGTCACGGACTTCCTCGATGCGACGGGCGTGCCGCACGAGCAGGGCATGGTCGAGGACCTCGACTCGATCCGCCCGGCCGCGGACAAGCTGGCGAGCGCGATCAAGGATCTCGACGGCAAGTTCGCCGCGTCGGACGTGACGCTGTACCTCGCGATGTGCGCCGATCAGTGGCCGCAGGTGCCCGAGATCGAGGCGCACTGGCGCGAGCGCGCCGGGGCGGCCTCGAGCTAGGCGCAGCTAGCGCGCCGCGCGCCGCGTTCGTCGCGGTCGCGGTTGGCAGCTAGGGCAGGTGTGGGTGCCGCGCTGCCCCACGACCGAACGCGCGATCGGCGTGCCGCAGTCGCGGCAGGGCTCTCCGGTACGTCCGTAGACGCGGAACTGGTGCTGGAAGCTGCCGGGATTGCCCTCTGGAGTGCGATAGAACGTGTCAAAGCTCGAGCCTTCGCGCTCGATCGCCTCGCCGAGCACGGCGCGAATCTCGCGCCGCAGCGCCGCGGCCTGTTCCGCGCTCACGCGACGGGAGTTGGTGAGCGGATGCAGGCGGGCGCGGAAGAGCGCCTCGTCGACGTAGATGTTCCCCAGTCCAGCGAGAAACGACTGGTCGAGCAGCAGCGGCTTGAGCGCGCCACGACACCCTCGCAGCTGCTGCGCGAGCCAGTCGGCGGTGAACTCGGGCCCGAGCGGCTCCGGCCCGAGGTCGGCGAGGCGCGGCGCGGGATCGCGGACGAATTCGAGCCGAGCGAACTTGCGCACGTCGATGAAGTGAAAGGCGTTGCCGTCGTCGAGGTCCAGCCGCACTCTGGCGAACTTGCCCGGGTCCCAGTCCGCGGCCTCGACGTGCATGCGGCCGGTCATGCGCAGGTGACCGACGAGCGCGCCGCGCCCACCGAGCGACATCACGATGTACTTCGCACGGCGTTCGACGCTCTCGAAGCGCTCGCCGACGACGGCTCTCGCGAAGCTCGCGACACTCTGCGAGCCGATGCTGCGCTTCCACGCGACGCTCGCGGCGGTGATGCTCCGTCCGACGAGGCGCGGACGGATCAAGCGCACGACGGTCTCGACTTCCGGGAGCTCGGGCACGGCCTCAGGATCCCAACATTTCCTGCAACCCGAGCAGATTTCCGTCGGGATCGCGCACGAACGAGGTCCACAGCTCACCCTGCGGCAGGCGCGCCGTCAGGGTCGGCCCGCGCTCGCTCGTCGCCCCGCGCTCGCAGAGCGTGGCGTGCGCGCGCTCGATGTCCACGACCTCGAAGTACAGGATCGAGTTCTCGCCCGGGCGACCGGCGCCCTGCGGTCGCGTGAGCATCAGCCGGATGCCGCCGATCGAGAGGAAGGCGAGGTCGGGACTCGGCGCGAACAGCAGCGGCAGCCCGAGCACGTCTCGATAGAAGCGCAGCGAGCGCTCGACGTTCTCGACCGTCAGGGCGATCTGCGACAGAGCGCGCGGCGCTTCGAACGTCATCGTGCGCTCCCTTGGCCCTAGCGGAGCTGGGCCCACGGCACACCGCTAGCGACATCGGTCAGGTGCTCGATCCCCGTCCGCGGCGACGGGAGTCCGTAGCGCAACGCGCGCGCACTCGGCGCGCCGAACCCGCGCGGGCAACGGCGCTTCACGCCGACGCGCGTCGACTCGTCCCAGCGCAGGCGCCGATGGACCATGCTTCGCTTTGTAGCACGCAAGCGCCGGATCGGATACGGCGGCGTAGTGGCGGCGTCACACGTCCGCGCGCACTCCGAGCAGGCCAAAGAGCTCGCGCTTCTTGGCGTTGTAGGCGCTGGCGCTGGGATCGCGCGGGTGCGGCAGGTCGATCGGGACGATCCCGGCGATGCGACCGGGGCGCGAAGTCATCACGACGACGCGATCGGCGAGCTGCAAACTCTCGTCGACGTCGTGCGTGACGAGCGCGATCGTCATGCGCTCGCGCTGCCAGATGCGCAGGAGTTCGCGACGCATCGCGAGGCGCGTGAGCGAGTCGAGCGCGCCGAGCGGCTCGTCCATGAACACGATCTCGGGCGACACCGCGAGCGCGCGTGCCACGGCGACGCGCTGCTTCATGCCGCCGGAGAGCTCGCCGGGATAGCTGTCCTCGAAGCCCTGCAGGCCGATCAGCTCGACGTAACGCGCGACGATCTCCTCGCGCTCCCGCGCCGGACGCCGCAGCAATCCGAGCGCGATGTTCTCGCGCACCGTGGCCCACGGGAAGATGCCGTAGTCCTGAAACACGAAGATGCGGCGCGGATCGGGCCGCGTGACCTGTTCGCCGTCGATCCGGATCGAGCCCGCGTCGGCCTCCTCGAAGCCACCGAGCACGTTGAGCAGGGTCGACTTTCCGCAGCCCGAGGGCCCGAGAATGCACACGAACTCGCCGCGCGCGATCTCGAGGTCGAGGCCGTCGAGCACGAGCAGCTCCTCGTTCCCGCGACGGAAGCGCTTCGAGAGCCCGCGGACCTCGACCTTGAGCTCGCGCTCGATGGCGTGCGGGGCGCTCATTCCTTGGTGAATCCCCAGCGCACGCTGTCGATGCGCTCGAGCCGCCGCACGAGGAAGTCGAGGCCGATGCCGATCGCGCCGATCACGAGCATCGCCGCCACGACGAGGTCGTAGCGCATGCCCATGTTGCGCGCATCGACGATCAAGAAGCCGAGCCCCGACTGGATCGCGTTCATCTCGGCCGCGACGATCACGAGCCACGCGACGCCGAGCGCGATGCGCAGGCTGGTGATGATCTGCGGCAGCGCCGCCGGGAACACGACGTGCGCGAGCAGCTCGAACTTGCGCAGGCCGAAGTTGTGCGCCGAGCGGACGTACGCGACCGGCATCGAGCGCACGGCGCTCATCGTGCCCGTCACGATCGGGAAGAACGAGCCCAAGAAGATGATGAAGATCGCGGCCTCGTCGCGGATGCCGAAGGCGAGCGTGGCGATCGGGATCCACGCCAGCGGCGAGATCGGGCGCAGGGCCTGCACGAACGGATTGATCGAGTAGCTCGCGCGCGTCGACCACCCAGCCCACAGCCCGAGCGGAATGCCGATCGCCGCCGCGAGCAGGAAGCCGACCGCGACGCGGAACAGGCTGGCGATCGAGTAGCGCACGAGGCGCCCGTCGGACATGAGCTCGCGCAACGCGACCAGCGTGCGATGCGGCGTCGGGAAGATCTCGACGGTGCGCACGGGCTCGCCGGGCGTGGCGATCTCGTAGCGCGTGCTCTCGGCCCACAGGTGCCACAGCGCGAGCAACAGCACGCCGGTCGCGACCGGCAGCACGACGGCCTGCGCGCGCTGGCGCAGCCCGCGGGAAGCGACGATCGCTACCGCGGCGAGCGCGGCGGTGACGAACGCCGTGACGCTCACTTCGCTCCCGTTCCACTGGCCGCGGGCGGCGGCGGGAAGTTCGTCACCCGCGGCAACACGCCGAGGTCCGGCGCAAAGCGCGTGTCGCAATACTCCTCGAACGCCATGCGGCGGCCGATCACGTTCATCTCGACCGCGAGGTCCATGATTTCGTCGAAGGTAGCCTTCGGCGGCACGAGGTTCGAGTAGGACACGCGTTCGAGCGGCTTGGTGAGCACGTGCTCGAGCAACTTGGGGTCTTGGTTGTAAAAGACCTTGCCGACGACCTCGGAGGCGCGCCGTCGATGCTCGATCGCGAGCGCCTCGTCGTCGTCGTCGAGCCACAGGCCACTGGCCGCGATGCCGCGGACGAGCTCTTGGACGAGTTCCGGCCGCTCGTTGATCACTTCTTGGCGCACGACGAGCCCGCAGGAGATGAACTGCGGCCAGAGGTCTTTCATGTAGTAGAGCACGCGACCGTAGCCGCCGAGCTCGGCCTTGGCGTTGTGCGGCTCGCCAACGATGTAGCCCTCGATCGCGCGCGCGGCGAGTGCGCCGGCCATTTCCGGCGGCGGCATCTCGACCAGCTCGATCGATCCCTGATCCATGCCGCGCAGCTTCATCATGCGGCGCATCAAGAGGTGCTGGTTGGAGTAGCGACTGGGGATCGCCACGCGCTTGCCCGCGAGCTCGCCGAAGTCCTTCACCGGCGAGTCGATCGCGACCGTGAGCGCGCTGCCGTCGCGGTGACCGAGGTAGACGATCTTCACCGGCACGCCGTCGGCGACGAGCTTCATCGCCAGCGGCACGATCATGAAGGTCGCGTCGAGCTTGCGCGCGATCAGCGCCTCCTTCATGGTCGGGAAGTCGCCGAAGCGTTCCGAGAGGAAGTGCGTGCCGCCCTGCGCGTGCTGGGTCACCCAACTGGTGACCGGACAGGTGAGGTGTCAGGTGACGGGCAGGAAGCCGACGCGGAACTGCTCGCGTTCCGCCACCGGGGTCGTGGAAGGCCCGGCGGTCGACTTGGTGGTCGAGTCGTTCGAGGGGCTGACTTCGAGGGAGCCGCGCGACGACGGCCCGTGGTTGAGGTAGCGGTGCGCCGCGAACAGGGCTCCGAGGAGCACGACGGCGCCGAGCAGAGGTTTGAGCTTCATGGGTGGGTAGCGACGCGGGTGGGGAGTGCGGGCGGGGCGGGGGCGGTCGCGCTAGCGAAAGGCGGGCCACGCCTGCGGGCCGCCCCCAGCGACCGGACGCACCGTTCTCGGGGCCCGGAGGCGTAGGACTTATGCTCCGTGCCGAGGAAATTGCGCGCCGCGGCGAGGTGGCTTGCCAGATCGGACGAAAAGCCCCTAGGATCGCAGGAGCGCGGTTCGCCGCCGCGCTTCCCCAGCGCCCCATGAAGTTCCAAGCCGCCCTCGCCCTCGCCATCGTCGCCACCTGCGCGCTGCCCTCCGCCGCGCTGCGCCCCCGCTCCCACGCCGAGTGCGCGGCCCTGTGCAGCTCCACCGACGATCCGCCGCCGATCGACTGTCCTTTCTGCGGCGGCGATCCGGTCGCCCACCGCCTGCGTCTGCGCGCGCTGCTGTTCCGTCAAGCCTCCTACACGATCCAATACTGGACCTCGAGCGCCCGCGCCCGCTGAGCGCCGCTCGCGCGAGGGAGAACCTGCCCGTCGCCGCCGCGCACCTCGATAGAGTGTGCGCCCTATGCAGTTCGGCTTCCTGATGGATCACCGCCGGTGCATCGGCTGTCACGCCTGCACCGTCGCTTGCAAGAGCGAGAACGACGTCCCGCTCGGCAGCTTCCGCACCTGGGTCAAGTACACGGAGAAGGGAACTTTCCCGGCGATCAAGCGCCACTTCTCCGTGCTGCGGTGCAACCACTGCACCAAGGCTCCGTGCGTGACGATTTGCCCGGTGACAGCGCTCGACAAGCGCCCCGACGGCATCGTCGACATCGACCGCGATGCGTGCATCGGCTGCCGCGCCTGCATGCAGGCCTGCCCCTACGACGCGATCTTCCTGAACGAGGACTCCGGCGCGATCGAGAAGTGCCACTTCTGTGCGCACCGCGTCGAACAGAGCCTCGCCCCGGCCTGCGTGATCGTGTGCCCCGAGGAAGCGATCGTGTTCGGCGACTTGCACGACACGAGCTCGAAGATCTCGCGGCTGGTGGCCGAGCATCCGACGCTGCTGCGCCGCACCGAGCAGGGCACCGGCCCCAACGTGCACTACCTCGACACGCTGCCCGAGGCCCTGCAACCCGGCGTGCCCGAGCGTCCCCAGACGTACCTGTGGAGCGAGCGGCCCTCGACCAAGCCCGAGCCGTGGCCGGCGAGCATCCCGACCGCGCCGAACGTGCGCACGGTGCTCGACGTCGGCCACAAGGTGCAGTGGGGCCTCGGCGTCGCCGCCTACCTCGTCACCAAGGGCCTCGCGGCCGGCGCCGCGCTGCTCGCGCCCTTCGCGGGGCATCTGGGGTTGCACTCGGGCTCTTCGCGCATGCTGCCGGAGCTCCTCGCGCTCGTTTTCACGGCGCTCACGACCTTCTTGCTGGTCGAGGACCTCAAGCGCCCGATGAAGTTCCTGACGCTGCTGACGCGCCCGAACACGAAGAGCTGGCTGGTCAAGGGCGCGTGGATCCTGATGGCCTTCACCGGCACGGTCGCCGCCGCGCTCGGCATCCTCGCGCTGCAGCACTTCGGCGACGACCCGCAGGCCTTCGGCGCCCTGCTCGGGCCCTTGCGCTGGCTCAACGCCGTGCTCGGCCTCGGCGTCGCCGGTTACACCGCGTTCCTGTTCGCCCAGTGCGAGGGGCGCGACCTGTGGCAGTCGAAGAAGCTGCTCCCCCACCTGCTCGTGCAGGCCGTGCTGTGCGGCTCGGTCGCGCTGCTCGCGGCGAGCGCCGACAACCGAACGCTGCTGTGGATCGCCGCCAGCTCGCTCGCGCTGCACGCGCTGTTCGTGCTGCTCGAGCGCCACGGCCGCCACGCCACCGACAACGCGCGCCAAGCCGCCGCGTTCCTCGACGTCGTGCGCCTCGGCCCCATCAAGGCCTACAAGTTCGGGCTCGTCGTCGGCGTCGGCGCCGCGCTCGGCCTGTGCTTTTTCGCCCCGGCCTTCGCGTGGCTCCCGGCCCTCGCGGGCCTGTTCGTCTACAAGCACGCCTACATCCGCGCCGCCCAGCTCCCGCCGCTGTCATGAGCCACGATCCCGCCACGCTGAACGTCACGCCGATCGAAAACTTCCCGCGGCCGGAGACGTGGGATCAGGTCGAGCTGCTCGACGCCAAGGCTTGGCCGCGGCGCGAGAAGAAGAGCTACATGCTCGTGCCGACGACGTGCTTCAACTGCGAGGCCGCCTGCGGGCTCGTGGCGTACGTCGACAAGTCGGACCTCTCGATCAAGAAGCTCGAAGGCAACCCGTTCCACCCCGGCTCGCGCGGGCGAAACTGCGCCAAGGGACCGGCGACGCTCAATCAAGTGAACGACACCGCTCGCGTGCTCTATCCGATGCGGCGCGTCGGTCCGCGCGGCTCGGGCAAGTGGGAGCGCGTGAGCTGGGACCACGTGCTCGACACCTTCGCGGCGCAGATCCGGCGTGCACTCGTCGAGGGCCGCAAGACCGAGGTCATGTACCACGTCGGGCGACCGGGCCACGACGGCTACATGGACCGCGTGCTGCAGAGCTGGGGCGTCGACGGCCACAACAGCCACACCAACGTGTGCAGCGGCGCGGCGCGTCTGGGTTACGCGCTGTGGACCGGCGCGGACCGCCCGTCGCCCGATCACGAGAACGCCAAGTTCATCCTGCTGCTCTCGAGCCACCTCGAGACCGGCCACTACTTCAACCCGCACGCCCAGCGCATCATCGATGGCAAGCTCAAGGGCGCCAAGCTCTGCACCGTCGACGTGCGCCTCTCGAACACCGCGTCGATGTCCGACTGGTGGCTCGCGCCGTACCCCGGCACCGAGGCGCTGCTCTTGCTCTCGTTCGCGCACGTGCTGCTGCACGAGGGCCTGTACGACCGCGAATTCCTCGAGGAGTGGGTCAACTGGCGCGACTACCTCGCGTGGGCCCATCCGGGCGAGCCCGCGACCTTCGAGCGCTTCATCGAGTCGCTGAAAGTCCGCTACGCCTACGCGGCGCCCGACAAGGCCGCGGAGGAGTGCGGCGTCGACGCAAAGACGATTGTCGAAGTCGCGCGCGCGATCGGCGCAGCGAAGCGCGCGTTTGCGTCGCACGTGTGGCGCAACGCGGCCTCGGGCAACGAAGGCGGCTGGCAAGTCGCGCGCTGCCTGCAGTTCGTCGGCGTGCTCGTCGGCGCCGTCGGCGCCAAGGGCGGCACCAACATGAACGTGCAGGACAAGTTCGTGCCCGCGCCGTTCGTCAAGCCGCCGCCGCAGCAGGTCTGGAACGAGCTGCTCTACCCGCGCGAGTGGCCGCTCTCGCACCACGAGCTCAGCTTCCTGCTCCCCCACTTCTTGAAAGACGGGCGCGGCAAGCTCGCGGCCTATTTCACGCGCGTCTACAACCCCGTCTGGACCAACCCCGACGGCATGGTGTGGGAAGAGGTCCTGCGCGACGAGGCCAAGGTCGAGCTGCACGCCGCGCTCACGCCGACGTGGAGCGAGACGGCGCAGTACGCCGACTACGTGCTGCCGATGGGCGTCGGCGCCGAGCGCCACGACATCCAGAGCCAAGAGACGCACGCCGCGCAGTGGATCGGCTTCCGCCAGCCGGTGCGCCGCGTCGCGATGGAGCGCATGGGCAAGCCCGTCGAGTTCACGTGGCAGGCCAACCCCGGCGAAGTGTGGGAAGAAGACGAGTTCTGGATCGAGCTCTCCTGGCGCATCGACGCCGACGGCTCGCTCGGCATCCGCAAGTGGTACGAGTCGCCCTACCGCAAGGGCGAGAAGATCACGGTCACCGAGTACTACCGCTGGATCTTCGAGAACTCCGTGCCCGGCCTGCCCGAGGCGGCGGCGCGGGAAGGGCTCACGCCGCTCGACTACATGCGCCGCCACGGCGCGTTCCTAGTCAAGGAAGGCACGTGGGAAGTGCACATGAAAGCGGCCGACGCCGCCGGTGCCGCGCAGCGCGGCGAGGGCACGCTCGAAAAGGACGGCAAGCCGGTGGCGATCGTCGCCTCGGGCGCGCCGCGCGCGGGCTTCAACACGCCCTCGAAGCGCTGCGAGATTTTCTCGAAGACCATGGTCGACTGGGGCTGGCCCGAGTACGCGACGCCGGAGTACATCACGAGCCACGTCCATCGCGGCCGGTTCGACCACGCGAAGGGCGAGTACGTGCTCGTGCCGACCTTCCGCCTGCCGACCCTGATCCACACGCGCTCGGCGAACTCGAAGTGGCTCTACGAGCTCTCGAACACCAACCCCGTGTGGATTCACCCCGAGGACGCCGCGCGCATCGGCGTCGAAACGCTCGACCTCGTGCGCGTCTCGACGCGCATCGGTCACTTCGTCAACAAGGTCTGGGTCACCGAGGGCGTGCGGCCGGGAGTCGTCGCCTGCTCGCACCACCTCGGCCGCTGGCGCCTGTTCGAGAACGTGGCGCAGGACACCTACGCGATGCCGCTCGTGCGCCGCGAGGAGCTCGCGCCCGGACAGTACCGCTTCCGCCGCATCGAGGGCATCAGGCCCTTCGCCTCCTCCGACCCCGACTCGGGCCGCATCTGGTGGAGCGACGGCGGCGTGCACCAGAACCTGACCTTCCCAGTGCAGCCCGACCCCGTGAGCGGCATGCACTGCTGGCACCAAGCCGTGAAGGTCGAGCGCGCGCACGCGGGCGACCTCCACGGCGACGTCGTCGTCGACACGACCAAGTCCATGGCCGTCTACCACGAGTGGCTCGCCAAGGCCCGCCCCGTGCAAGGCCCGCTGCGCCGCCCGCTGCACTTCGCCCGCGCCGTCAAGCCCGCGCCCGAGGCTTACAAGCTCGAGGCCTACAAGATCGAGGCCTACAAGATCGAGGCCGGCAAGCTGCAGGGCTCCTGAGCCGCGCGCAGCAGGTGCAAGCGAGGCGGGCCGCCCGGCGCGATGTGCCGGGCGGCCCGCTGTGTTGGGGAGGGCGCGCGGATACGGCGCGCCCGGCGAGGCTCAGTCGGCGAGGCCCAGGGGCGGAGTGAGGCCCTTCACGGCGCCGGAAGTGATGCCTTCGCGCAGGAGCGTGAGGGCGCGGGCTGCCAGCGAGTTCTTGAGGTAGTAGTACTCGACGATCTCGCGGTGCTTGGGCTCGTTCAGATCGAGCGGTCGGGTCGGCGGCGTCTTGCCGGTGATGCGCGCCATGTAGTAACCCTTGGGACCGCGCCACGGGCCGTCGATCGAACCCATCTTCTGTTCGAAGAAAATCTGATCGGTCACGGCGGCACCGAACAGGAACGAGCGGTAGTCGCTGTCGCCGATGTAGCCCTGCAGCTGGTTGCGCGTCTGCGGCTGATCGCCGAAGGTGCCCTTGAAGTAGAAGTTCTGCATGGGCTTGTTGCCGCTCTCGGGCATCGGCGGGTCCCAGAACTCGCTGTAGAGCTCGAGCGTCGGACGCCATTCGGCCCCCATGTCGAGGTCGGACTTGATCGCCAGCGCGCGCTCGCGGGCCTCGGGGAAACCGCTCGATTTCCAGCGGTTGTTGGGGAAGTCGAAGGCCGAGACGAACAGCACCTCGACCGAGAGCCTCGAGGCGCCCGCGATCTGGTTGATCACCGGCAGGGTCGGCGCGAGCAGCTCGTCGCGGGCGAGGTCCGCCGCGATGACGCGCTTGTAGCTCTCCTGCACGCGGATGTAGGTCGCGAAGGCCGAGAGCGACGGAAAGCCCAGCACTTGGCTCGAGAGCATCTCGTGCTGCGAGAGGTACTCCGAGTAGGACGGCCTGCCCTGCTTGGAGGTCGAAGGCCACCACTCGCGGAACTGCGCGGGAGTGAGCAGCGTGCCCTTGGCGGCGAGCTCGTGTTCGAGCAGCGCGACCTCGGCGAGGAAGCGCTTGGCCTCGTCGACGAGGTCGCTCGTGCAGAACGGAGCGATGCGGCTCCAGATCGCGTCGATCATGATCGGCTGCCCGTTGACGATCGCCATCACGCTTCGCGCGCGTTCGAGCGCCGCGGCGGTGTCCTTGGGCGCGTCGGCGGCAGCCGGCGGGAGCGCGGCCGCGATCTCGTCGTGGTCGCTCTGCACGATGGCCCACGTGTTGAGCGCCGTCAGGATCGTGCCGCGCACGGCGTCGATCGCGATCGGGTCATCGGCCGGAACGTCGCCTAGGCCGACGGCCTTGAGCGCCGCGAGCGCGGCGACGGCGTCGGGCTCGTCGACGGCTGCCACCAGCGTGGCCGAGTCGCGCGGGTCGATGGCGAGGAGCTTGTCGAGCAGCGTGCCGTAGCCCTGCTCGGTCAGGGTGTTCCGCTGCGCTTCGAACAGGCGGCGCACGCGGCTCGCGTAGCTGATGCGCTCGTCGTCGTACCACGTCTCGCCGAGTTGCTCGGCGATGATCGCCTTGGTGATCTCCGGCCAGTCGAGCGGGTTCTCGGGGCGGAACACGCGGTCGAAGCGCATCGTCTGGCGCAGGCGCTCGCGGAAGAGGTCGAGCGACAGCTCGGCGCGGCCAACTTCAACCGCGAAGTCGAGCGTCGGGTAGCGCAGCAGGAAGTCGGAGCGCTCGCGCTCGAGGCGCGCGTCGAGATCGGCGTCGCTGACTTCGTAGCGCGCGAGCTGCTCGGCGCTCGCGCCCTGCTGCGTGAGCTTCTGCAGCTCCTCGCCGACGAGAATCGAGAACTTGATCGTGTCGACGTCGCGGGCGCCGACCGAAGCGCACAGGAAGCGCTGAATCTCGTCATCGGTGATCCGGCGGCCGTGGACGATCACCGGCTCGCCGAACATCGAGCTGGCGCTGGCGGGCGCATCGGACGTGGCCGACTGCGCGGCGAGCGTCGGCTGGACGGAGGTTGCGGCGACAGGAGTGACCTGCGGGGCGAGGGCGAGAAGACAGGGTCCGAGGTACGAGAGCATGGGTCGTGAGGACGGTTGCGAGCCCGCGAGGGGCTGGTCGAAGGGTGGCGCTGGAGGAGGGCTCGCTGGGAGCTGGTGGGAGATCTGGCGGGGCCCACGATGGCATCCGCGGAGGGCATCCGCGGAGGGATCCGAGGAGGGATCCGAGGAGGGATCCGAGGAGGGGGTCGAGAAGGGGTCCGAGGGGTCCATTACGGCCCGCGGGGCCGGAAGGTTAACGAACCGCCCGATAATTCCGACCGACCGGCCCACGGCTGGGTCGGGCGGGGGGGGGCGCGCGGCCACGCCGGAGCGCGCCGCGCGGCTTGGGAGCCCACGGTTTCGTTCTAGACTGGGACGTGATGGACCTGCACTACGCCCCGCGCACGATCGCCCTGCACAGCGAGATCCTGCACCCGCTCGTCGAGCCCGATCCGGCTCGGCTCCAGCGCCTGCACAACCAGCTCTTCGAGCAGGGACACCCCGTCTACACCGACTTCTCCGTGCTGCAGGACGGCGCCGCCCTCTCCAACCCCGCCGCGCGGCCGGGCGCGATCTCGTCGGTCACCTTCGCCTCCGACCGCATGGTGTTCCGCGAGGAGCTCTCGGCACTCACGGTCGAGGAGTTCGCCCAGCGCGTCCGCCGCATCAGCCAGCAAGCCTGCGAGCTGCAGGGCGTGCAGGTGCTGACCGCCCATCAGGTCACCCTGCGCACGCTGGCCAACCCGCGCTGCTTCCGCGACTCGCGCGAGTACATGAAGGAAGGCATGTTCAGCTTCTCGGAGGAGGTCGAGGACTTCGGCCGCACTCCTCAGCTCTACGGCCTGCGGTTGGTGTTCCCGCCCAACGAGACCCAGCCCAACGCCCACGCGCTGCGCATCGAGTCGTTCCACGGCGACGCGCGCTCGCTGTTCCTCGAAAATCAGGCCTCCTTCCCGCCCATCCTCGTCGCCCGCGGCCTCGAGCCGCTCGAGCAGCACGTGCTCGACGCCTACGAGTTCCTCACCACGCGCACGCTGCAGTTCGTGAGCCGCTTCGACATCCGCCTCGAGGCCTGAGCGCATCCGGTGAGCACGCTCCCCCGCCGCGCGGCGTTCGCGCTCGTCGCCCGCTCGCTCGCCACGCTGGCGCCCGTCACGTTGGCGCCCGTCACGGCTGCGCTCGTCGCTTGCCACCGAGAAGCCGCGCCCGCGCCGACTCCCAAGTTCCCCGCCACCGTCGCCTTCGCGCTCGACGAGCGCGTGGGCATCGAAGGCCGCGAGATCGACGAGGCCAGCGTGTACGTCGAGCGGCTCGAGCCCGCGGCGAGTCCAGCGCACCTGCGCCGCCTCGCGCTCACCAACCTCGTCCTGCCGCGCCACGTGGCGCGACTGCTCGCTCCCGAGGCCCACGCCAAGGCCAAGGCCGACGCGTTGGCTGTGCGCGGCGCGCTCGCCGCGGGAAGCTACGGCGGACCGTTGCGCGCGGACGGCACCGTGGGCGAGGTCGTCGAAGGCGGGTTCAGTTCGCTCGGCATCTTGCCGTGGGGCGTGGCGCTCGACCTCGCGGAAGGCGAGTGGAGCGAGGTGATCGAGGAGGTCGGCACGTTCATCGTGCTGCGCCGCGTCGCGCGCACCGATGGACCGGTCCCGATGGCGACCACCGTGCGCGTCGAGGCCTTTCACTTTCCATGGCTGCCCATGGAGACCGTCCGGGAGGACGTGGACCGAGCGTACGATGGGCACCGCTTGACGGTGGTCGACCCGGCGTGGGCCGACATCCCGCCCGCGTCGCTCCTCCATCGCATGCAAGGTCGCCGTTGAAACTCCTCGCCCTCGCCGCGCTCGCCTTCGCCCCGCTGTGCGTCGCGTGGAATCCGCCCATCGCGCAGGCGGGTTCGGAGGCGCCGCGCGCGGGCGAGCGGTCGCTGGAGGTCGCGCGAGCGAGCGCGTGGCCGGCGATCCCCGCCGACAAGGCGGCGACGGTCAAAATCGACATCGAGCGGCTGCGCAAGGCGGGCACGCCCGAGATGGCCGAGCAGGCCGAGGCCGCGTTGGTCGCCTCGGGCGCGATGGTGGCGCCGGGGCTCATCGTGGCGCTGGGCAAGGAGCGCAACGTCGAGGCGCGACTGCGCATCGAGGCCGTGCTCGACCGCGTGACGAGCGCGGAGCACACGCGCTTGCTCGCGCCGTCCTTCGCGGACAAGTCGCGCGACGTGCGCCTGTGGGCGCTCACGCGCTGCGCGGCGTTTCCCGATCGCGAGCTCGCCAAGGCCGCGCAGGACGCGCTCGGCAAGGCGCGCGCGGCGCTCGCCAAGGACGAGCAGCTCGAAGGCGGCGCGGCGGAGCTCTACGCGGCGGCGCTGTGCGCGACGGCCGCGGGTTCCCACGCGGGGCTCGACGTGCTCGGCCGCAGCGCTGTCTCCGACTGGGGCAAGCAGGGCGTCGAGATCCGTGCGGCGCTCGCGGCGGTGCGCGACGGCGAGTCGACGAAGTTCGCGCTCGAGCTGCTCGCCAAGGGCGAGCGCAAGCAGCAGGTCGCGGCGCTCAACTTGCTCGCGGGCTGCGGCACGCGGGACGCGCTCGCGGCCGTCAAGCCGCAGCTCGACAGCACCGACAACTCGATCCGCGTCGCGGCCATCAACGCCATGCGCGGCATCGTCGACGGCGACCTCCCGATCGCCAACCTGCCCGTGTTCGAAGCGATCGAGCTCGCGAAGAAGTGGAAAGAGCGCGGCTAGACGCTCGCCGCCAAGCCCCATGCAGAACCTGCGCCCGCTCGCCGTGTTTCTCGCGCTCGCTTGCGCGCTGCCGCTCGGCGCCCAGTCCAAGGACCTGCGCAAGAACGACCCGAGCCTGTGCCCATGGTGCAAGGGCGACAAGGCCCTGATGGAGCAGGCCGGCATCGCGAGCCATGGCGAGTTCGGCTTCGGCAAGGAGGAGTCGACGCGCAAGATCGACAGCGTGCTCCCGACCTGCGAGATCAAGTGGATCGAGACGGCGCACTTCGAGATCGGGATCGCGCTCGCTCCGCACAAGGTCAAGCAGGAGGAGAAGGAGAAAATCCGCACGGAGCTCGCGCGGCTGCAGCTCGTGCTGCCCGACGTCGATCCGAAGTCGAAGATCCTCGACCCGTGGCTGCGCGCGCACCTCTACGCCCAGCGCTGCGAGGAAATCTACGCGCGCATGCTCGAGATCTTGGGCGCCAAGGACCTGAAGTTCCCGCCCAAGGGCACGCTCTACGATGGCACCGGACCCTATTTGGGCACGGGCCCGTATCTCGGACAGGCCGGCAAGTACGAGGTGCTGATCGTGCCCGCCGAGGCCAACCTCACCGGCTTCCTGCAGAACCAGTTCGGACTGCTGACGAAGAAGACCCAGCGCTGGAACGTGACGGCGCTCGAGACGCTGTCGGTCACCATCCACTGTTCGGACGAGGGCTTGCGCGAGGACGAGGGTCTGCACGGGCACCTCGGCTTCAACCTCGCCATCAACCTGTTCGACGGCTTCAAGCACTACAGCTACGACACGCCGATCTGGCTGCGCGAAGGCCTCGCGCACATGGTCGAGCGCGAGATCGGGCCGCGCTTCAACTCCTTCGACTCGGCGGAGGGCGGCATCGCCCAGACGACGCGCAAGGAGAAGTGGGAGCCCGAGGTGCGCAAGCTCGTCGTCG
>VGZD01000091.1 GCA_016872715.1 Planctomycetota bacterium | reverse complement strand
CGTTCTGCGGGCGCTCTTGCGGGCCGCAGCCCGAGGATCCCTCGGCGCTGTCCGCGCTCGTCTGCGGCTGGTTGGCGTCGCTCGGACCCGCGCTCGGCTTGGCCTCGTGGGAGTTGGGGCAGCGCGCGGTGCTGCGCGGCACGCGGGGCACCCTCTTGGCGCGCCACGCCGGTTCGGCGCTGTTGTTCGTCCTGCTCGAGCCGGGCACGAGCCCAGACGAGCTGGGCCTGCCCTTCGAGGCGGCGCTCTCGCGCCTCTCGCGCCTCGCGCGCCTCGCTCGCTCGCAGGCCTGCGCGCCCCCGCCATTTCCGGCGCGAATCGCTCAAGCCGCGCCCCGCGCGCTGGACGATACCTCGCTCGAAACTCCCCCCCGGGACTAGTTCGCAGGAAGATCCATGGTTCAGATCAATTTCGCTCAGAAGCAAGTCAGCGCGAAGATCGTCTACTACGGGCCCGGCATGTCGGGCAAGACGACCAACCTCGAGGTCGTTCACCAGAAGGCGCCAGACGGGAACAAGGGCGAGCTGACGAGCATCTCGACGGACGGCGATCGCACGCTGTTCTTCGACTTCATGCCGCTCGACCTCGGCACGGTGGCTGGGATGCGCACCAGCTTCCAGATCTACACCGTGCCCGGACAGGTGTACTACAACTCGACGCGCAAGCTCGTCCTGCAGGGCGTCGACGGCGTCGTGTTCGTCGCCGACTCGTCGGCCTCGATGGTGCAGGAAAACCTCGAGAGCCTGCGCAACCTCGAGGAGAACCTGAACGAGTACGGCAAGTCGCTCGCGACCCTGCCGCACGTGATCCAGTTCAACAAGCGCGACCTGCCGGACGCGCTGCCGCTCGAGGAGCTCCAGCGTCTGCTGAACCCCTGCGGCGCCCCGTGCTTCGAGGCCGTCGCGAGCTCGGGTCACGGCGTGTTCCCGACGCTCAAGGCGCTCGCCGCGCGCGTGCTCGAGGCGATCCACGCCGCCGGTGGCGCCCCCGCTAGCTCGACTCCGATCGCGGCTCCGCCGCGGCCGGCCTCGCCGCCTCCCGCGGCGCTCGGCACGACGAGCTCGCACGCGGGTGCGCCGACGGTCAGGGCGCCGATTCCTCAGCGCGCGAGCGCACCGACGCCTGCGGCGAGCGCACCGACTCCCGTTGCGAGCGCGGCGGCGAGCACACCCGCGCACGCGGCGTTGCACGCACCCGCTCCAGCGCGCGCGCTCGGCGCCACGGGCTTCCATCCGAACGCGAGCAGCGCGGCGCCGATGGGGACCGCGGGGAGCGGTTTTCCGCCCGCGATCCCGATGCACCCCGGAGCTCAGCCTCAAGCTCAGCTTCAGGCTCAACTTCAGGCTCAACTTCAGGGCGCTGCGTTTGGCATGGCCCCGCAGGTTGGCAGTGCACACCCCGCCGCGCCGGCGCTGTCGCAGACGAGCTTCCACGCTCAGAACGTGCTCGCCCCGAGCACGCCGCTCAACATGGCGATGCGCCCCTCGACGCTGCACCCGGGGACGAGCGTGCCGACGCAGGCGCGCGCCACTCCCACGAGCATCCCGACGCCCGCGCCGCGGGCCGCTCCGCTCGACGGCTCGCGCTTCCGTCCGCGCACGGCGCCCGTGCCAAGCGTGGGCAGCGCCCCCGCCGCGCGCGTGCAGGTTCGCCCGGCTCGAACGGGCGAGGACTCGAACAAGCTCTACGTCGGGTTGTTCATCGCCGCGGGAGTGATCCTCACGATGGGCCTGGCGTATGTGGTGATGTCGTTCCTCTAGGGGACGAGCGCGCGAGGCGCCAAATCGGAGTGCATGCGATGGGACGCGAAGAGCAACTGCGTGACAATCGGCTCGTTTTCTACGCGCAGGATGTGGCGCGACTCGACGGCGAGCTCGACGCGCTGCTCGAGCTCAGCAACGCCAAGGCTGCGCTGTTGATCGACAAGGAAGGGCACATGGTGACGCGGCGCGGAGAAGCCGCCATGGTGGGCTCGATGGACTCGATCGCGGCGCTCGTCGCGGGCTCCTTCGCCGCCACGCGCGAGCTCGCGCGCCAGCTCGGCGAGAGCCAGTTCACGACCATGGTGCACCAAGGCGCGCGCGACTCGATCCAACTGCAGCTCGTCGGCGGTCGCACCCTGCTCGGCGTGCTGTTCGACGAGCGCACGAACCTCGGGCTGGTGCGTTTCTACTCCAGCGAGACGGCGCGGCACTTGGAGGAGCTTCTCGCCGACATCCACGCTCGTCCCGTCGCCGCGGGCGCGGCCCTCTCCGCGCAGTTCGGCGCGGACGCCGCCGCGGCGCTCGACAACCTGTTCTAGCGGCTGCACGGCCCAGCGCGAGGGGTCTGGGGGATGCCCTCCGAGGGAGCCTTTTGGGATCGACACCGCCCGTCGGTGGGAGCCGCCCCTTGCCTGTGCGCGGGCGCCTCGCTAGTCTCTTGCGCCCTCGAAGTCTGGCCCGATCCCGGGTCGACCCTGCGAGGACCGAGAATCTCAAGAGCAAGCGGAGCATCCGACATGGCCCGGGTTTGTGACTACTGCGACAAGCGCACCGAGACCGGCTACCAGCTCGCCCGACGCGGTCTGCCCAAGAAGAAGGGCGGCATCGGTCTGCGCGTCACTGGCCACACCAAGCGCAAGTTCAAGCCGAACATCCAGCGCATCGCCGCCGTCGTCGACGGCAAGACCACGCGCGTCAAGGTGTGCACGCGCTGCATGAAGTCCGGCAAGGTGCGCAAGCCGCGCAACGTCGCTGCGGCGACCGCGTAGGCCTGCGCGCTCGCGCTCGCTCCCGCGCGCTCTCGCGACGGGCGCTTGCGTGCACCGCCGCGAGCCCACCAACTCGGCCAACGCGCCGATCGAGACGGCGCTCCGCTTCGCGCGGGGTGCCGTTTCGCGTTGTTGCGCGCGTCCCTGCGGCGCGCGGCGTCCGGCCGTGGATCGCTCGCTCGCGCAGTGGCGCGGTCGCGCAGCGCGCGCGCCGCGAGTCGCGCGCCGCGAGTCGAGATGCGCGCGTTCGCTCGAAAGAAAATTTCTGGGAAGTGGGAAAGTGGCACGCGTTGTGCGCCGATGTCCACCGTGTCATGGACGGCGCCACTGCGGCGCCTCGTTCAACACCTCTAGCCTCTCGAAGGAGAAACTGTCATGGCGAAGAAGAAGGCAGCACGCAAGGCGACCCGCAAGGCGAAGAAGACCGGCGCGAAGAAGAAGGCCTAGGGAAGCAGACCTAGGGAAGCAGACCTAGGGAAGAAGGCCTAGGACATTCTCAGGACCCACTTAGGACACACCTAGATACAAGCACGCCTAGCGCACGCTCAGGGCACGGTACTTCGGCCCAGTGTGTGAAGCCAAGTGTGAGGAGTCTGGTGTGAACATGGGTCGAAGCAGGTTGCGCCCAAGCAAGTTGGGCTAAGGGAACTTGGGCCCGGTCGGATCGCGACTGGTAACCCCGCTGCGGATCGCTTCTGGATGAACAAGAGCCAACTCGTCGGGTATGTCGCGGAAGAGCTGCGCTTGTCGCGCCTCGGTGCGGCCACTTTGATCGACAAGGTGCTCGAGGGCATCCAGAAGGGTCTGCGCGACGACCAATCGGTCACGATCGCCGGCTTCGGCACGTTCGAGGTGAAGGACCGCAAGGCCCGCCTCGGACGCAATCCCCACACCGGGGAGCCGATCCGCATCGGGGCCGGTCGCCGGGTTGGCTTCCGAATGGGCAAGTCCCTGAAGGATTCGGTCAGCCCGGGATAGCGTGCCTCCGCGCGCGCACTTCGCAGCGTGCCACCGCGCACGCGGTCGGCGAAGGGCCCCGCGCAACACGGTTCGATCATCGACGGGCTCCGACTTGCGGGTCGGAGCCCGTCGTCGTTCCCGTCGTCGTTTCCGTCGTCGTTCTCTGGATCGGTCGGGCGCGAGTTGGTCGGTCGGGTGCGGGTTGGCCGGTCGGGAGGAGGGCCGACAGCGCTAACCGCCGGAGGGGGAGCTCTGGGCGGATCTCGCGCGCTCCTCGAGCGCCGCGATCTCGGCCGCGATCTGCTGGTCGCCGAGCTTGGGGAACAGGCCCGCGACCGCGCCGAGCTTCGAGGCCACGAGGCCGATGCGCCAGTTGCCCGGGGAGGGACGCGCGGGCCAGCCGCGCGAGGTCACCGCTGTGCTTGCGCCGAGCATCTCCCAGATGGCCTGCGCCTTCTCGGGCATGAACGGCGCCATCCAGCGCGCGAGATAGCCGATCCACTCGGCGCAGGTCGACAGCACGCTCGCCGCGCGCGCGGGATCGGTCTTCTGCAGCGTCCACGGAGCAAGGCGGTCGACGAACACGTTGGCCACGCGCGCGTTCTCGATCAGTTGCTCCGCCGCGCGGCGGAACTTGAACGCGCGCACGTGCTCGGCGGGATCGCCGAACGCGCCGCACTCCTGGAGCAGCACGCGGTCGAGCTCGGCCTCGTGTTCGCTCGCGCAGGAGGGAATGCGGCCCGCGTAGTGCTTGTCGACGAACTTCAGCACGCGCGTCACCAGATTGCCGATGGCGTCGGCGAGCTGCGCGTTGTTGCACGACTGGAAGTCCTTCCAGTTCCACTCCGAGTCCTTCGTCTCCGGAGCGCTCGAGAGCAGGTAGAAGCGCGCGGCCTGAGCGTCGTAGCGCGCGAAGAAGTCATCCAGCGGGATGGTCCAGCCCTGCGAGGTCGAGAACTTGCGACCTTGCAGGTTGTAGAACTCGTTGGCGGGCACGTGCCAAGGCAGCACGTAGCCGTCCTGCGTGGCGAACAACATGGCGGGGAACACCACGCAGTGGAACGGGATGTTGTCCTTGCCGATGAAGTGCACCAGCCGCGTGTCGGTGTCCTTCCACCAGCGCCGCCAGTCGTCGGGCCGCCCCGCGCGCGCGGCCCACTCCTGCGTGAACGACGCGTAGCCGATCGGCGCGTCGAACCACACGTAGAGCACCTTGCCGGAAATGTCGCCGCGCGTGCTCGCGGGCAGCGGCACGCCCCAGCTCATGTCGCGCGTGATCGGGCGCGGCTCGATCTCCTTCATCTGGTTCTCGACGAAGGTGCCGACGTTGGGCTTCCACTCGTGGTTGGAGATCCAAGCCCCCAAGAACTCGTCGCGCACCTTGGGCAGGTCGAGGTACCAGTGCGTCGTGCGGCGACGCTCGGGGCGCGAACCGCAGACCTTGCAGCGCGGGTCGGCGAAGTCGAGCGGATTGAGCCACTTCGCGCAGCGCGGGCACTCGTCGCCGCGCGCGGCCTCGAAGCCGCAGCTCGGACAGCTGCCGGTGACGTAGCGGTCGGCGAGGAACTTGGCGTCGGTCGTGCAGTAGAGCTGCTCGGTTTCGCGCTGCAGCAGGTAGCCGTTGCGCTCGATGCGGGCGAAGAAGTCCTGACTGAGCGCCGCGTGCTGCGGGCACACGCTCGTGCCCGACCAGACGTCGAACGCGATGCCGACGCGGTCGAAGGTGTGCTTGATCACGTCGCGCCAGCGCGCGACGTACTCTGGGTACGCGGCGCCGTCCTTTTCCGCGCCGATCGTGATCGCGACGCCGTGCTCGTCCGCGCCGCAGACGTACAGCACCTCCTCGCCCTGCATGCGCAGGGTGCGCACGTACACGTCGGCCGGAAGGTAGGCGCCGACGACGTGGCCGAAGTGGATCGGGCCGTTGGCGTAGGGGAGCGCGCTGGTGACGAGGTAGCGGGTCATCGCGAGGGGAGCGTAGCGCACGGGCGGGCCGCGCGCTCTCGGTCTAGGGCGCCCGACGCAGCGTGGACTTGTCGATCCGCAGGAGCAACCACAGCCCGCCGGCGGAGGCGCACGGGACCACCACGAGGGGGCCGAGCACCGGCAGCAGGTAGCCGAGCGCGGCCGTGGAGCCGAAGGCGACGAGCGCGAGCGGGTGGCGCGAGAGAAAACGCCAACGCGTGCCGATGCTCCAGCGGCGGCGCGACATCGGGATGTCGAGCAGGCTGAGCGCGGTGGTGAAGCCAGCGGCGAGCGCGAAGAGCGGATGGCCGACGAGCGGCACGAGCAGCACCGGGAGCGCGAACACGAGCAAGAGTCCCGAGAGCGCGGTGGCCTGCACGCTCGCGAGCACGGTGCGCAGCTCGACCCGCGCGCGCCACAGGAGCCAGCGGCGCAACGACGGCCAGTAGCACAGGATCGCGGCGCAGGCCAGCAGGCCGGCGAGCGCGCCGCAGAGGAGCGAGCCGGGGCGCGCGAGCCACAGTCCCACCGTGACTCCCACGGCGAGCACGCCGACGCAAGCCAGCGTGCCCAACGCGCACTGCGCTCCGCTGAGCCCCGCGGGGCGTTCGCGCGCGGCGCGCGGATCGACGCCGAACCAGCGGCGCTCGAGCACGCCGTGCACCTCGTCGAGGAAGGGTCCGGCGAGCAGCTCGTAGAGCAGCGAAAAGGCCCACAGCGAGACGAGCAGCGTCAGCGACGTCGCGAGGAGCAAGGCCGAGGCCTTGGCGGCGGCGAGCGAGAGCGCGTGGTCGACGAGCCACTCGACGAGCGCGCGCTGCCAGCCGTCGAGCTCCCCGAGTCGCTCGAGCGCGAGCTCGCGTCCGCGCTCGAGCCACTGCATCACCGTCCGGTACAGCCACACGCTGAGTGCGGCGAAGGCGGCGAAGGTGCCGAGTGCGGGCGGCAGCAGCCAGCGCTTGGTGCCCCGTGTCGTGACAAGCAGCCGCGCGCCCTCGACTAGCGCCGCGAGGCCATCTTGCAGCTCGCCCCAGCCTCCACGGCGTCCAAGCAGCCCCGCCGGGGGCCGTCCCGCGCACGTCGCGCAGGCTTCGTTCGCAGACGCGGGCCAGTCGTATCCGCAGTACGGGCAGGGCGCGATCACGGGCGTGAACCTACGCGCCGCCCCCCTTCGCGGGCTAGAATGCTGGCCACTTTCGCCGTCGAGCGCGGGCTGCACTGGCCTCGTTCGCCCCTCTCAAGCCCCTTTGCGAGTGCCTTGCGACCATGGGTTCCTTCGCCAACTTCCGCCAGCTCGACTACCTCGGCCTCGACGATCAGCTCTCCGAAGACGAACGCATGGTCCGCGACGCCGTGCGCTCGTGGGTCACCGAGCGCTACCTGCCGATCGCGATGGAGCACTTCGAGGCCGCCACGTTCCCGATGGAGCTCGTCCCCGAGCTCGCGGAACTCGGCGTGTTCGGGCCGACGACCCCGCCCGAGTACGGCGGCGCCGGCGTCAACAACGTCACCTACGGCCTGATCTGTCAGGAGCTCGAGCGCGGCGACAGCGGCCTGCGCTCGTTCGTGAGCGTGCAGGGCTCGCTCGTGATGTGGCCGATCCTCGCCTACGGCTCCGAGGAGCAGAAGCGGCGCTGGCTGCCGCAGCTCGCCGCGGGCAAGGCCATCGGCTGTTTCGGCCTGACCGAGCCGGACTTCGGCTCGAACCCCGGCGGCATGCTGACCACGGCCGTGAAGAAGGGCGACGAGTGGGTGCTCAACGGCCGCAAGATGTGGATCACCAACGGCACCTGCTCGCAGGTGGCCGTGGTGTGGGCGCGCACTCCCGACGGCATCCGCGGCTTCCTCGTCGAGGAGGGCACGCGGGGCTTCAGCGCACCCGAGCAGAAGCACAAGTTCTCGCTGCGCGCGTCGATCACGAGCGAACTCGTGCTGCAGGACGTGGTGGTCAAGGACAGCGCGCGCATGCCGGGCGCGATCGGCCTCAAGGCGCCGCTCAACTGCCTCACGCAGGCGCGCTACGGCATCGCCTGGGGCGGTCTGGGCGCGGCCTACGCCTGCTTCGACGAGGCGCTGGCCTACGCCAAGTCGCGCATCGTGTTCGACAAGCCGCTGGCCGGGTTCCAGATCCCGCAGAAGAAGTTCGCGGACATGGCGACCGACATCACGCTCGGGCACCTGCTCGCCCTGCGCGTGGGCCGTCTGAAGGACGACGGCAAGCTCACGCCCTCGCACGTCTCGATGGCCAAGCGCAACAACGTGATGCTCGGCCTCGAGGTCGCGCGCACCTGCCGCGACATCCTCGGCGCCAACGGCATCAGCCTCGAGTACCAAGTCGGTCGCCACCTGTGCAACTTGGAGAGCGTCGTGACCTACGAGGGCACGCACGACATCCACACGCTGGCGATCGGCCAAGAACTCACGGGCCTCCCGGCCTACCGCTAGCCCCTCCCGCATCGGTCGGAGCCGCACATCGCGCGGCGGGGGAGCCGCGCAGCTCTCCCGCCGCGCGCGCTTGGAGGAGCGTGACGGCTCGCGCACCGATCGCGTATCGTCGAGCCGATGGAGCTCGTGTTGTCGCTCGCACTCGCGCTGGGCCTGCAGAAGCCGGAGGGCAAGGCGGAACCGCAGGCGGCCGTCGAACTCGCGCGCACCAGTCCGTCCGCGCTGGCGGTCGAGGCGGGGCGGCGCGCGCTGGAGGCCAAGGCGCAGGATGAGGCCTGTGCGCACGGCATGCGCGCGCTCGAGCTCGAGCCACGTTCCCGCGAGGCGCTGGCGCTGCTGCTCGACATCGCCCGCGACGACGCCGACGCGCGCACGCTGTGGAGTCACGAGGCCGCGGCGGCGCTGGGGGACGAGCGCGGCAAGCTCGCGCTCGAGCGCGCGTTCGCCGAACGACTCACACCGAAGGACGCGAGCGTCGCGGCGATCGCCTCGGCGCGCGCGGCGGCGGCGGACGAACTGGCGGAATTCGCGGCGAGCGCGCGCAAGTCCGCCGAAAAATCCGTCGAGAGTGCGGTGGTCGCCGGGTGGGTCGCCGCCCTCGGGCGCGAGCTCATTCACCCTGCCCCCGAGCTGCTCGCGCGTCATGCGAGCGCGTTTCCGCCGGGCTTTCCGCTCACCTCGGGCGCGCGCAAGGCGACGCTCGAGGCGCTGGAGAAAAAACTCGGGTCCGCCGAGGCGTCGGGCGACCTCGAGCGCGCGGTCGAGCTCGCGCTGGTGCTGCGCGGCATCTGTGCGCAGTCGTCGTTTCACGACCTCGAGGGCCCTGCCGCGCCGGATCTCTCGCGCGTGCGCGGCACGGCCGAGGCGGTGCTCGAGCGCGCCCGCGTGCGCCTGCGAGCCAAGCAAGGCGAGCCGTGGACGGTCGAGCGCCTCGAGGATCTCGACGGGGATGCGCGCGACGAGTTCACCAAGCGCCACGCCCGTTTCTCGAATCCCGGCGTCGCGCTCTCGCCGCGCAGTTGGTACCGCGTGGAGACGATCTGCGGGCATGCGACGCTGCTGGGCGCGGCGGCGACCGTCGAGGACCATCACACGCGGCTCGCGAACTGGTACGGCTCCGATCCGTTCGTCGGCCGACCGGGTCTGGTGCGGCTGGTCGCGGAATCGGCGGGTCTGGAGAGCGAAGGCGCGCCCTTTTTTTGGGTCGGCGGCTTCCAATCGGGCGACGTCACGACGCTGCGCATGTCGATCGGCACGATCGAAGGGCTCGGCCGCGGACTGACGCACGAGCTCACGCACCGCTTCGACGGCGCGCTCTTCCCCGGCCTTCCCGCCTGGCTGGCCGAGGGACGCGCGGTGTGGACCGGCGCGGCCTACGCGAACATCGAGGACACCGCGTTCGTCGCCAACCACGCGAGCTTCGGCACGATCGACGACGCGCGCTACCGCGGCTACGGCGGGCGCGACAAGCTCGCCGACCTCGTCGCGGGGACGATCGCGGACTACCGCGACAACTACGTCGCGGGCTACGCGCTCTACGTGTACCTCAACACGTGGTACGACACGCCGTCCAAGCCGCTCTACCGCGCGCAGCTCGAACGCTACATGCAGAGTCGAGCCGGGGATCGCAAGACGCCCATGGCGGCCTTCGAGGCCCACTTCTGCGATGGCAAGGACGGACGAGCGAAGGACTTCGACACCTTCGCGCAGGCGTTCGGGACCTTCGTGGTGGGCTTCTACTGGCGCGATCGCAAGCCGTTCACGGAGCGCTACACGGAGAGCGTCGGCGACTACCGCGCCAGCCGCTGGAGCGAGACGGTCTTGGACGAGCCGACGTGGGTTTGGTCGCGCGGTCGCGCGGAGCCTTGGCTCGGGCAGGATCAGGCGCGCTCCGCGGGCTTCCTGCTGCGCGCGCTCGGCGACGAGCCGGGCGCGACGGCGGCGTTGGGCTGGTCGCTCGCCGTGGACGAGCGCTGGAACTCGGTCGACTCCGCGCTGCGCGATCTGCTCGCGGGGGCGGGCAAGCGCGACGGCGCGTGGGTGCTCGCGCACGACATCGAGCGGCGCGGCTTTGCGAGCGGAGCCCCCGCGGGCGCGGCCCCGATGTTGGCGCGCTTGCCCAAGCTGCGCGCGCTGCTCGAGGCCCTCCAGTCCGCATCCGCGGCGTGCGTCGCCGACGGTCGACGTCTCTCGGCGGCCGCCCTCGCAGCCGATCACGATCGACTCGCACAGTTGCTCGGCGCGCCGCGGCTCGCGCCGAGCCTGCCTGCGATCGACCTCTCCGCGGCGCGCCTGCACGCCCTCGACGAGCCGCGCCGCGCGCTGCAGCCGTTCGGCTGGATCGAGGACAAGCTCGTCGGCTACGACGACCGGCGCTCGCGGGGCCTGTGGTGCGTGGATGAGCGCGCCGCGCTGCACGTGGGGCGCTCGACGCCGCGCGTGGGCACGGGCTCGCAGGATCGCGCCAGCGGCGTGCACGAGGCCTTCGTGCGCTCGAACCTGTGGATCGAGCCGGGCCGATGGCGCGTGCGCATGCGCATCGCGCCGACGAGCTCCGCCTTCGGTGGCGAGGTCGTCGTCGGCTATGAACGCCGCGATCGGCAGGCGCGCGTGCGCTTTTCCGGCGGCGACTACGCCTTCGCGATCGGCGACAAGGAGGAGCCCGCGGAGCTCGCCAGCGTCGACTGGGGCATCTCGGGCCTCTACGAGCGCGACGGCGGACTCGGCGGCTCGACGCGCGGAGGCAACTTCGGCTTCGGCCGCACGGTGGCGGCCTTCGTGGTCGAGATCGCGATCGACGAAGGCGCGGCGCACGTGTTCATCGAGAACGAGTATCTGGCGACCTACCACACGCCCGATGGCATGCCGATCGAGGGCTACCTCGGCTTCGCGAGCGGGCTGGGTTCCTACAAGGTGAGCGAGGTCAGCTTGCAGCGGCTCGATCGCAGCGCGACCTTCGCGCCGCTCGAGCGCGTCCCGCCCGCGATTCACCTCGATCGAGCGCGCACGGTCGCGTTCCGCGACTCGCACAACCGCCGCTTCGTCGGCCTGCCGCTGTCCGCCAAGGGCACGTTGTGCGCGTGGATTCCGCTGCCCGAGCCGGGCGACGACGGCGGCATCGACGAGGAGCGTGCGCTGAAGCGGATCGTCGAGCGCGCGGTCGAGCTCGAGCGCATCGTGACGCGCCAGTCGATCCAGACTCCGCTGGCGCTCGCGGTTCCGCGCGCGCTCGGTGCCCCGCTGGTGGCGCGCGTGGCAGCCGAGCTGGACGCGCGCCTCGCACCGGAATTCCGCCCGCGGCTGACGCTGCTCGAGCACGGCCCGCTAGAGCAGTCCGCCGTGCGCGGCAGCGCCGTCGACGAGTTCCAGCCGACGCTCTTGTTCATCGACTCCGCGGGCGTGCTGCGCGCCGACGAGAGCCTGCACGCGGGCAAGAAGATCGACGGCAGCCTCGGCCGCTGGGTCGAGGTGTTCCGCAATCGCTAGGGCGAGCGCGAGCTAGGCGCGCGAGCGCTCGGTCTTGCCGGTCTTGGTCGTGCCGCGCGCGTGGGCGAGCGCGGCGGCGACGAAGCCGTCGAACACCGGGTGCGGACGCAGCGGCTTGGACTTGAACTCGGGGTGGAACTGCACGCCGATGAAGAACGGGTGGTTCTTGAGCTCGACGATCTCGACCAAGTCGCGCTGGGGATTGATGCCGCTGGTCACCAACCCGGCGGCCTCGAAGCGCGCGCGGTAGGCGTTGTTGTATTCGAAGCGATGGCGGTGGCGCTCGCGGATGGCGCTCGCCTTGTACAGGCGTTGGGCGAGCGTGCCCGGCACGACGTTGCAGTCGCAGGCGCCCAGTCGCATGGTGCCGCCCTTCTCGTGCACGTTGGCCTGATCGGCCATCAGGTGGATCACCGGGTGCGGCGAGCGCGGGTCGAGCTCCTCGGTGTTGGCGCCCGCGAGAGCGAGCACGTTGCGCGCGAACTCGATCGTGGCGCACTGCATGCCGAGGCAGATCCCGAAGAACGGCAGTTGGTTCTCGCGCGCGTGCTGGATGGCCTTGATCTTGCCCTCGACTCCGCGCTCGCCGAAGCCGCCCGGGATCAACAGGGCGTTGCAGCCTTCGATCAGCGCGGCGCCCTGCTCCGCGTAGTCCTCGGCGCGCACCTTGCGAATCTTGACCTTGCAGCCGTTGGCGATGCCGGCGTGGGCGAGCGACTCGTAGATCGACTTGTAGGCGTCGTGGAGCTGGGTGTACTTGCCGACCACGGCGATCTCGCAGCTCTCGCTCGTGCGCCGCAGATCCTCGATCATGCGGTTCCAGTCGCCGAGGTTGGTTTCGGCGTCCGAGGGCAGTCCCAGCCGCCGCGTGACGATGCGATCGAGGCCCGCCTTCACGAGCATGGTGGGCACTTCGTAGATCGAGAACTCGACGTCGCGCTCTTCGATGACGGCATCGCGCCGGACGTTGCAGAACAGGCTGATCTTGCGCGCCATCTCGTCGGTCATGGCCTGCTCGGTGCGGCAGATCAGCACGTCGGGCTGGATGCCGATCTCGCGCAGCTTGCCGACCGACTGCTGCGTGGGCTTGGTCTTCATCTCGCCCGAGGCGCGCAGGTAGGGGAGCAGCGTGAGGTGCACGAACATCACGTCGCTGGGCGGGATTTCGAGGGCGAACTGCCGGATGGCCTCGATGAACGGCAGGCTCTCGATGTCGCCGACGGTGCCGCCGATCTCGGTGATCGCGACGTCCGCCCCGGGCGCCACGCCGTTGCGGATCGCGTCCTTGATCGCGTCGGTGATGTGCGGAATCACCTGCACCGTGCTGCCGAGGTAGTCGCCGCGGCGCTCGCGCGCGATCACTTCGCTGTAGATCTTGCCGGTGGTGTAGTTCGAGCAGCGGTTGAGGCGCGCGGTCGTGTAGCGCTCGTAGTGGCCCAGATCGAGGTCGGTCTCCGAGCCGTCGTCGAGCACATACACCTCGCCGTGCTGGTAGGGGCTCATCGTGCCCGGGTCGACATTGATGTAGGGGTCGAGCTTCTGCATCGAGACCTTCAAGCCCCGGCGCTCGAGGATCATGCCGATCGCCGCCGACGTCAGTCCCTTGCCGAGGCTCGAAACGACCCCACCCGTCACGAAGATGTGCTTCATGTTGCTCGCCCCCGCTCGCTCGATTCCTGGCTGCGCGCCCTAGCGCGCCGCCTCGCTCCGAACTCGCCCGACGAACGCATCGTAATCGGCGCGCGTGTCGATTCCGAGAGGCACTCGCCCCGCGTCGACGACGCGCATGCGCCGACCCTGCTCGAGCCAGCGCAGCTGCTCGAGATTCTCGAGGCGCTCCAGCGTGCCCGGGCTCGAGCGCACGAAGCGCTCGAGAGCCGCGGGGCGGAACGCGTAGACCCCCACATGGCGCCGGGCGACCTCCGCCCACGGCCGCGCGTCCGCCCGCGCGTAGGCGCGGCTCGGGTCGGTCGAGCGATGGGGGATCGGGGCGCGGGAGAAGTACAGCGCGTCGCCGCGCTCGTCCCGCACGACCTTGACCACTTGGGACGCGAGAGCTTCGTCGGGATCGACGAACGACGCCGCCAGTGTCGCGGCCTCGACCTCGGGGCTCGAGAAGGCCGCCACCAGCCGCCCGAGGTCCGCCGGGTCGAGCTCGGGCTCGTCGCCCTGCACATTGACGACGACATCGAATGTTCCGCCGACCTTGGAGGCGGCCTCGAACGCGCGGTCGGTCCCGCTCGGATGCTCGACCCGCGTCAGCACGGCCTCGACTCCGTGCGCGCGCGCCGCCGCGGCCACTTCCTCGTCGTCGACCGCCAGCACGATGCGCTCGAGGGCCGCGCAGCGCCGCAGGTTGCGCACCGTGTGAACGCACAACGGCAGGCCGGTCTCGGCGAGCAGCATCTTGCGCGGCAGGCGCACGGACGCGAGGCGCGCCGGCACGATCGCCAACGCGCGCGGGCTGTCGCCGGTCGAATTCATTGGCCCCGGCGGACGCGGCTCGGAGGCTCGGGGGCGAGGAACGGGGACTCGCCCTGCTTGGTCTGGGTGGCCTGTCCCGCGTAGGTCGCGTTGTAGATGTCGAGGAAGCCGTCCTTGAGCTTGCGGCAGTGCGCGTAGTCCTCCGGCGAGGTCGACTTGGACACCACGAGGTGGCGCGCCTTGCCTTCGCGCTCGACTTCGAGCGCCCAGACGGCATCCGTGGCGCCCCGGCTCGGGCTCGCGCCATCCCGGGCGAGGGCAGCGAAGCCCTCCGCCTCCAGCCAGCCGGTGAGCTCCGCGACGATCTCGTTGGACTGCACCTTGCGGTCGGCGTTCGCACGCACCGTGGAGTATTGGTCGAGGCGTGCGGTGTGGGCCTCGTTGACGAGCTCGAAGCGGCGCTGGCTGCGGAAGTCGTACAGGCCGACGCGGGTGGGCCCGTGCTGGCGCGACACGGGCGCGGCGGCGCAGCTCCCGAGCAGGTTGGTCCCGAACAGCGTGAGCAGGGCGAGCAGGGCGAGCGCGACGGCCCGCTGGGGGCAACTCGCGGATCGGTGGGCGGCGGGGAGCAGCATGGTGGTGAGCCGCCCGATGGGGGGTGGACGACCCCCGCTCCGGGGGCACCTCCGCGGGCCAGCCGGAGGCGCACCTTAGCGCCCTCTCTGGAGGCCGACAAGCGAGCGCCGCGCTTGTGGGCAGATGGTGGAAACGTGCGCTGTCGCACGCCCTCGACCCCCCTGATCCGGTGTGGGCAGCGGATCGACACGCAAGATTTTGTGGAAAACCGGTGTGCGGTTTGGCTTCTTCTACGCCACGCACGTCGCAGGCGAGCAAAAGCGCTCGCAGGTGGCGCGCCGCTCACCTCGCGCGGCGCTTCGCAGCGCGAGGGCAAGTTCCGTCACACCAAGGCTTTAGGGGAGGGCGTTCCACGTCCATGGGCCGTCTCGAAAAGATCGTCGTCGTCACCGTTCTGTTCATCGTCGCCGTGATCCTCGGTATCTCGCTCAACGGCGGGGGCGAGGAAGAAGCGCTCGAGGTCGCCGCGCGCAACCGCCGCAAGGCGGCCGCGCAGGCCGCCGAGGCCACTCTGGAGAAGTCGGAAGCGACGGGCGTGATGAACGCCTCGCTCCAGCTCGACGAGCCCGCCGCGGGCAACCTTGGACAGCCAATGTCCAAGGTCGCCGCGCCCGCGCTCGCTGCACCCGCGCCCGCGCTCAGTGCGCCCGCCGTCGCGACGCCCGCCGTCGCGACGCCGATCGTTGCCACGCCTGTCGCGGCGGCGCCCGCTGTCGGTTCGTTCCTCGTCACGACCGTCGGCCTCGAGCCGACGACCAGCGACGACATGATGCTCTACACGTGGAAGGCCGGCGATTCCTTCAAGTCGCTCGCGCAGACCTTCTATGGCGCGCCGCTGTATGTCGCGCGCCTGCGCGCCGCGAACGAAGGCAT
>VGZD01000090.1 GCA_016872715.1 Planctomycetota bacterium | reverse complement strand
CCACGTGCCCAAGAGCCACCAGCCGATGGTGCTGGCCGCCGTGAAGGCGATCTTCGTGCGCACGAGCCAGGCGGACGCGCGCGAAGCGCTCGACGAGGTGGCGAAGCTCCTGGACTCGAAGTGCCCCCAAGGCGTCCGAGCTCTTGCGCGCGATGGCCGAGGACGTGCTCGCGTACATGGTTTTCCCGCAGGAGCACTGGCGCCAGATCCACTCGACCAACCCGCTGGAGCCACTCAATCGCGAGATCCGTCGCCGAAGCGCGTGGTGGGCATCTTCCCGAACACGACGAGCCTGCTGAGGCTGGTGACGATGCTGCGCACCCACGGCCTTCACCAACTCACGGACACCTCAACCAACCCAGCGCCCAGAGGAACAACGGGAAGTACACCACTTGAGGAGACGTGAGCGGCGCCCCGCCTAGTCGCGCCCCAGTCGCCGAGTCCGACGCGGATCGGCGCAAGGGGGGGGCACGTTTCATGCCCGCGGCCGGGGGAATCGACGTAGTTGTCGCCTCGTGTGTGCTCATGTCTCGGCCCGTTGCTTCTCGCGGTCGGCGACGGGCGGCGGCCTGCTCTGTCCGACCCAAGGGAGCGGTCGAAAAGGGGGCGGATTTCGCCCGCGTACAGCCAGATTTCTTGGGTGAAATTACCTCGGGACCCAACAGGTGGGTTCGAAGCGCGTAACTTGTGCCGGTGGGTCGGGTTAGTAGCTTCCAGACCGACCCCTCGCGTCCTCGGAGCCCCAGCCCATGTCCCAGCGCCAACTGCTCGCCCTCGCCGCCGCCTTCGCGCTCGCGGTTTCCGGTGTCGCGGCGTGGTATGTCGCGGGCGAGCTGGAGGCTGAGCAAGAGCGCCTGCAGCTGAGGCTGCGCCGTGCGCCGGCTCCGACGACGATGACGCTGCCGCTCACGCGCATCGAGCGCGCCTAGCCGCGCGGCCGCTGCCCGCGAGCCTTCAAGGCCACGTCTCGCGCTCCCAGCGGTCGATCTCCGCCGCGGCGCGGCGCAGCACCGCCTCGAGCGGCTCCGCGCTCGCCTTCGGCCGCTCGAGCGAGTGGTCGCCGCCCTCGATGGCGTGCAGGGTCGCTCGCCCCGCGTAGCGTCGCAGCGCGAGGCGCAACTCGTCGCCCGTGCCGAACTCGTCGCGCGTGCCTTGCACGAACAGCGCGGGCTGCACGCACATCGCGAAGTGCTCGCTGCGCGGCGCCTGCGGCTTGCCGGGGGGATGCAGCGGATAGCCGTAGAGCGCGAGTCCGTGCGCCGGAGCCCCCTTCGCGGCGAGGTGCGTCGCGATGCGCGCGCCCATGGACTTGCCGGAGAGCAGGATCCGGCGCGGCTCGAGCCTGCGTCGGAGTTCCGACAAGGCCAGCTCGTGGACCGCTTCGAGCAGCGGCGCGCGGTCGGGCGGCTGCACGCGACCGAGCTCGATCGCGCGCTGCATGTACGCATAGCGGAAGCGCAGCACCGCGAAGCCGCGCTCGACGAGCGCGCGCGCGGCGAGCTCCATCCACGGGTGCTCCATGTCGACGCCCGAGCCGTGGGCGAACAGGATCGCGGCCTCGCGGCTCGCACCCGCCGGTCGGTCGATCCGCGCACCGGTCGCGCCGACGCGCGGATCCTCGATCGCGATCTCGAAGCGCTCGGTGGAACTCGACGCAAGGCTCACGGCCTGAGCGTAACCTCTGCGTCATGTACAAGCCGCCGCTGAAGCTCCAGACGACCACGCTGTGGTACTACCCGTCGCAGCAGCACGGGCACGAGCCGCTCGGCGACCCGCGCTACAAGGGTGCGACGCCCACCTACGTGATCTGGAACGTGCTCGAACGCTACACGCGCGAGGACGATCTGGTGATCGATCCGTTCTGCGGCGGGGGCACGACGCTCGACGTGGCGCGCGAGCTGCGCCGCCGCGCGCTCGGCTACGACGTGCGCCCGACGCGGCCCGACATCTTCCGCGCCGACGCGCGCAAGCTGCCGCTCGAGGACGGCAAGGCGGACTTCGTGTTCATGGATCCGCCCTACGGCACGCACATCGACTATTCCGACGAGCCCGACTGCATCGGCAAGCTCGACGCATTCGACGGCAGCTACTTCGCCGCCATGGAGCGCGCCTTCGCGGAGGCCGATCGCGTGCTCAAGGACCGGCGCTACCTCGCCGTGTACGTCTCGGACACGTTCGAGAAGAAGCGCGGCTTCGTCGGACTCGGCGTGCAGCTCTTCAACCTGCTCGCGCAGCGCTTCAAGCCCGTCGATCACGTGGCGGTCGTGCGCGGCAATCGCACGCTCGAGAAGCCCGCGTATCACAAGGCCGCGGCCGAGGGGAACTTCTACCTGCGCGGCTTCAAACACCTGCTGCTGTTCAAGAAAGAGCGCGGGACGCGCGCGAAGTGACGCGGGCCGAGGGACGCTCGACGTCCGACGGCCCGCGAGGGATGCGTGCAGCCGCGGCGAGCTCTACTCGCCGCCGCCCGAGGGCGCCGAGCCCTCGTGGTCGTGGCCCGCGTGATCCACCGCGGGCTCGGTCGCGGGCTCGGTCGCGGGCTCGGTCGGGAGCACGTGCGGAATGTCGAGCGCGGCGTCCTCGAGAGCGCCTTCCTCCGGCGCGTCCTGCTTGAGCAAGTCGGCCAGCTTCTTGCGCAAGTTCGCGCCGTTGTAGCCGGGCACTTGGAACACCCACGGGCTCCAGCGCGCGTTCAGCTCGTCGACTTCCTTCTGCACGAGGTCGAGCGCCTTCAGCTCGGGCTTCACCGGCGCGCTCTCGCCTTCGGGCAGCGGAGCCTCGGGCCCCGCCGTCGCCGCGCGCGCCGACTCGTCGAGGCGCGCCGCGAGCGTGATCCACGTCTTGCCGTCCTTGTCGATCGAGCGCGCGGTGACGACGAGTCCATCGAAGCAGGAGTACTCCGTGACGACCGGGTCGGTCATCTCGACGCTGCCCGCCGACTGCACGTCGTCGAGGCTCATGTACTGCAGCGCGCTGGCGATGCCGTTGGCGACGCCGTCCCATTGCAGTTCCGCGCCCGCGGGCAGGTTTTCGACCGTGAGATTCGTCTGGCCTTGGTCCGCGCGCGAGGCGGCCAGCGTCTCGCCGGCGGGATGCGTGATCGTCGCGCGCCGCACGCGCTTTTCCTCGACCTTGCTGATGTTGCGGTCGAACCAGCCGGTGCTCGAGGTGTCGACGGTGAGCGAGCCGGTCGCTTCCCACGCACGAGCGTCGCCCTGCGCGCGCACGTAGAGCGTCGAGCGCGAGGACATGCCCTGCGAGGCCTTCGCGCGGCCGACGATCACGTCGGCGAGCACCGCGCCGCCCGCGCCCTTGATCGTGACGCGCTTGCTCGTCGCGCCCTCGGACGTCGGGTCCTCGACGCCGAGCTTGGCGTGCAGCGCCGCGTTGCTCGTCATCGCCTCGACTTTCTGCATCTCGGCGATGCCGAGCACGAGCGCCTTCACCTTGCCGAAGTCGACCGGGAAGCCTCCCTTGTCCGCGGCGCCCCAGCTCGCGCCTTCCTTGCGCAGCGTGCAGCTCGCGCCGCCGCCCGCGATCGTCACCTCGGTGACGTCGTTGACGCGCGACTTCAGATCCGCGAACAGCGGGCCGGTGGCGGTGGCCTCCGCGGCATGCGGGCTCGCGCCCTTGTCGGCGAGGTACACGGCTGCGGCGAGCAGGGCCGCGGTGGCGAGGCCCGTGACGAGCAGGGTCTTCGAGTTCATGGCGTCCTCTCTCAGGCCGTCTTGCGGCGGTTCTGGCGGTAGAAGGCGACGAGCAGCGCGATGGCGATCACCACGAGCGGCACGAGCGCGATGTTGAGCACCTTGAGGCGCGTGCCGAGGCTCTCGACATCCTTGTTGAGGTTGAAGCGCACCTCGCGCAGGCGACGGTTGGTGTCGACGAGGGCCTTGCGCAGGTCCTCGATCTTGCCCTGCACCTCGGCGCTCATCAGCACCTGCTCGGCGTTTTCGCCGGACTTCGACAGGAGGTCGTTGAGCTCGCGCTCGGTCTTCCCGCGCTCGTCGGAAAGCCGCTGCTCCTCCGCGCGGAAGCTCTGCTCGGCGACGCGCTTGAGTTCCTCGACCCGCTGGAACGGGTACGACGAGACGCCGCGCGCGCGCAGGCTGACGAGATCGGTCGAGCCGCGCATGAAGTCGAGCGAGTTGACGACGAAGTCGCCGTTGTCCGCCATCTTGTAGGGGATGCGCTGACCGAGGAAGTTCTGGATCTGCACCCACGAACGGTCTTCGAGGAAGTCGACGTCCGCGACCACCACGACCGCGATGTCGCCCTTCGATTCCGCGAGGTGCTCCGCGCCCGTGCTCGTGTCGACCGTCGAGGTCGGGCGGCCATTGGGGAAGGCCGTCTTGCACTTGCCGCCGAGGCGCGCCGCGAGCGTGAGCTGCTTGCCCGAGGGGAAGAAGTCCGCGAGCAGCTTGGGCGGGTCGGGCGAGAAGCGCACCGTGTCCGCGCCGAGCTCCATCGACTCCTCGGAGGTCTGCACGAGCGGCGTGAAGGTCGTCGTCGCGCCCTCCTTGACCTCGAGGAAGCCGGGGTACTTGAACATGAGCATCTTGAGCTCGCTCGTCGACACCTCGCCCTCGGCCACGCCTTCCGCGGGGATCGCCGGCCAGGCCGTGAACGGCACCTGCTCCATCGTGCCGCGGCGCTGCCACGTCACGCTGGTGGCGAACTTGCGGTCGGTGGCGAGCTTGTCCTTGGGGCTCGAGATGCCCCACGCGTCGAACAGCGTCGGCAGCTCGGAATTGCGCACGGCGGCGTAGGCCGCCATCGGATTCTGCGGGTCCTGCGGCGGCATGTCGGCGTCGCAGAAGGGGTCGACGAAGCACAGCAGCTTGCCGCCGCGCAGCACGAACTGGTCGAGCGCGTAGAGCTGCTCCTGCGGAACACTCTTGGGGTGCACGAGGAACACCATGTCGACGTCCGCGGGCACGTCGAGCGACGTCGGCTGCAGCGGGCGCAGCTCGTAGAAGTCGCGCATCTGTTCGACGATGGCCCACGGCTGCGGCGCCTCGCGGCGCATGTTCATCGGGTCCATCTGGCCCTCGATCGGCAGCGACGAGATCACGCCGACGACGGTCTTCTTCGGGCTCGAGAGGTCGTAGACCAGCTTGGCGAGGTCGTACTCGAGGAAACGCTCGCGCGAGGGGCTCAGGAACGCGATCGACTTCTCGTCGCCGACCGTGTTCGCGCCGACGAGGCCGAAGTAGAGCTGCTCCTCGGGGCCGAGCGGCGAGCCCGCGTAGGCCTTGAGACCGGCGGCGATGGCGCGCTCTTCGGTTTCCGAGTACGGCTCGGGGTCGAGCAGCTCGACCGTCAGGCGTCCACCCGCGGCGGTCTCGAACTCGCGCAGGAACTCCTCGACGCGGCGCGCGTAGGGGCCGAGGTATTTCTCGGCTTCCTTGCGCGAGCGGAAGAAGCGCAGCTTCACGGGCTCGGCGAGGCCCGCGAGGATCGAGCGCGAGCCGTCCGAGAGCGTGAACAGCTGGTTTTCGGTCAGGTCGAGGCGCGCGCCGTTGACGAAGGCGCGCGAAACGAGGTTGACGGCGACGAGCAGGCCGAGCGCGATGCCGAGGCCGCCGAGGGAGAAGAGGAAGCGGTTCTTCATGGTGCTAGTCCGCCTTCTTGAGCTCGATCACGATCGCGTTCATGAACAGGAAGACGCCGATCACCGACGCGAAGAACACGAGGTCGCGCAGGTCGATCACCCCGCGCGCGATGGCGCCGAAGTGCGTCATGAAGCTGAAGCTGCGCACGGCTTCCACCAGCGCCTCGCTCGGCAATACGCCGGCGAGCGCCTCGGAGACCTGCGGCAACCCGGGGATCAGGAACAACATGCAGGTGATCACCGCGAGCACGAAGGCGATCACTTGGTTCTTCGTCACGGCCGAGATGCACGCGCCCATGGCGAGGTAGCCGCCCGCCATCAGCCAGCTCGCGAGGTAGCTCGCGAGGATCACGCCGTTGTCGGGATCACCGAGGTAGTTGACGGTGATCCACAGCGGGAAGGTCAGCAAGAGCGCGATGCCGGAGAAGGCCCACGCGGCGAGGAACTTGGAGAGCACGAGCTGCGGCAGGGTCACCGGCAGCGTCATCAGGAGCTCGATCGTGCCCTGCTTGCGCTCCTCGGCCCACAGGCGCATGGAGATCGCGGGGATCAGGACGATGTACAGGATCGGGTGGAACTCGAAGAAGGCCGAGCCCAGCGTGGCCTGTCCGGCGTCGTAGAAGTTGCCGAGGTAGAAGGTCAGGATCCCGCACAAGAGCAGGAAGATGCAGATGAAGACGTAGGCGACGGGCGTCGAGAAGTAGCCCGCCAGCTCGCGCTTGAAGAGGACCAGTGTTTGGCGCATGGCTTTTGGGGGCTCCCTAGTTGCGGCTGCCGGCGCGGGTGAGGTCGTGGAACACTTCGTCGAGCCGTCCGTGCTCGACTCGCAGGCCCTCGAGCTTCCATTGCTCCTTCTGGGCGCGCTGGCTGATCTCGGGCAGGATCGCGCGGCGATCCTTGGTGGTGACGAGCAGCGACGCGGGGCCGAGCTTCTCGACGTGCGACGCGCCGTAGCTGTCGGCGAGCGCCGACTCGACGCGGCCCGTCTCGCCCTGTTGCAACTCGAGGCGCACGGCGTTGTGCCACTTCGACTTGGCCGCGAGCTCCGTCGGCGTGCAGTCGACCACGAGGCGCCCGCCCGCGATGATGATCACGCGCGAGCACAGGGCCTCGACCTCTTCGAGGATGTGCGTCGAGAGGATGATCACCTTGTCCTTCTGCATCGAGCGGATCAGGGCGCGCACTTCTTTCTTCTGGTTGGGATCGAGGCCGTCGGTCGGCTCGTCGAGCACCAGCACCTGCGGATCGTGGAGGATCGCCTGCGCGAGGCCGACGCGGCGCTTGAAGCCCTTGGAGAGCGTCTCGATCGGCTGGTGCATCACCTGCTGCAGCGAGACCTTCTCGGCCACCTCGGCGACGCGCGTGCGGGCCGCGGCGCCCGACAGGCCGCGCACCTCGGCGATGAACAGCAGGAAGGCCTCCGGCGTCATGTCCGGATAGAGCGGCGCGCCCTCGGGCAGATAGCCGACGAGCTGCTTGGCCGCGAGGCTGTCGGTCTGGATGTCGTGACCGCCGATGCGCGCCGTCCCGCCCGAGGGGGGCAGGAAGCCGGTCAGCATCTTCATGGTGGTCGACTTGCCCGCGCCATTGGGGCCGAGGAAGCCGAGCACGGTGCCGCGCTCGACCTGGAAGCTCACGCCGTCGACGGCCGTGATGGCGCCGAACCTCTTTTGGAGGTTCTCGATTTCGATCATCGCGCCCATGGGAGGGGTCTGCTCGAGAAGGGGTTTGGGGGTGGGAAGGGGAGTCGTAGAGCTCGCGGCGCGTTGGGGGACGCGCGAGCGAATCGGCGACGGAGTGCTCGGCGCTCCCCGCGGGTGGCCCACGGGGGGCCGACGGGGCTCGCCGAGCGTTCAACGGGGCGACACTTGTACTCGGGGGACTGGAGCGGCTCAAGCGAGCCGCCCTCACGGCCCCCTGTCGGGGGGGGGCGCGGGGGCGGGTGGCCTCGAGGCAGGCTGGCGCTACGCAGCGCTCGGGGCCGGTGTTGGCGCTCGCTCGCGGCGCTAAACTGGCCGACCTGTGCTCGAGCTGGGGCGAGAGAGGACCCTCCACATGCGAAGATCGATTCACGTGCTCGTCGCGCTGGCCGCGCTCGGCACGCACCCCAGTCTGTGGGCCCGCCCACAGACGCCCACCGCGACGCCCACCGCGACGCCCACCGCGACGCCCACCGCGCCCGCGCCGGACGAAGCCGCCCTGCAGGCGGAACTCGCGGCTCTGGACGAGGAGTTCGAGGCCGCACAGCGGGCCTTCTACGACAAGCTCGGCGAGCTCTACGCGCCGTTCGAGAACACCGATCCGTCCGAGGAGGAAAGCGCGGAGCTCGAGCGCAAGGTCAAGGAGCTCTATGCGCAGGACCCGTCCAAGTCGTTCGCGCCGCGCTTCGCGGCGCTCGCCAAGAAGGCCCCGGCCACGCTCGTGTCGGCCACGGCTTGGCTGCGCGTCGTGAACCTCCGCATCGACGACGAAGCGCTGGTCAAGGACGCGGTCAGCGCGCTGCTCGCCGGGCACCTCGAGCGCGCGGAGCTCTCCGAACTCGCCTCCACGCTCGGCTACACGCAGTTGCCGCAGGAGTTCGTGCGCAGCGCGCTCGACACCTTGCGCGCGAAGTCGCCTCATCCGAGCGTGCGGGCCGCGGCGACACTCTCGCTCGCGCACGTGCTGGTGCGCAGCGACGTCGCGCAGGCGAAGGAGCTCTACCGCGAGCTCATCGCGAAGTTTGCGGCCCTCGAAGCGAGTTGGGGCGGCAGCTACGGCGACGTGGCGACCCGCGCGCTCTTCGAGCTCGAGCGCTTGCAGATCGGCATGCTCGCGCCCGACTTCGAGGCCAGCGACGAGAACGACGTGAAGTTCAAGGTCAGCGACTACCGCGGCAAGGTGGTCGTGCTCGACTTCTGGGGTTTCTGGTGAGGCCCGTGCCGTGCGATGTTGCCGCACGAAAAGGCGCTCGTGGAGCGCTTGAAGGACAAGCCCTTCGCCCTGATCGGAATCAACAGCGACGGTGACGCCGCCGCGGTGCGCAAGCTGCTCGCGGAGCAGGGCATCACGTGGCGCAATGCCGTCGACGTGTCGGGGGACGGCCCGTGGGCGCGCGCGTGGAACGTGAGCGGTTGGCCGACCATCTACGTGCTCGATCACAAGGGCGTGATCCGCTTCCGCGACGTGCGCGAGGGCGAGCTCGACGCGGCCGTGAACGAGCTGCTCGCGGAGTTGGAGGCGGCCAAGTAGCGGAGCATGGACGAGGGCGCACGACGCGCGGACACGCCGTTTCTGACGACGCGCTGGAGCATGGTCGCCGCGGCGGGTCGGGTGGGAACGCCGGAGGCGCGCGCGGCGCTCTCGGAGCTGTGCGCGACGTACTGGTACCCGCTCTACGCCTACGTGCGCCGCCGCGGCCACGGCAGCGACGATGCGCACGATCTGACGCAGGCGTTTTTCGCGCGCCTGCTCGAAAAAAACGTCGTGAACGCCGCCGACCCCGCGCGCGGGCGGTTCCGCGCCTTCCTGCTGGCCTCGCTCAAGAATTTCCTCGCCAACGAGTGGGATCGTGAGCGCACGCACAAGCGCGGCGGCGGCACGGCGACGCTCAGCCTCGATTTCGAGTTCGCCGACGAGCGTTTCTCGCGCGAGCCCGCGTCGCCGCTCACGCCGGAGATGGAGTACGAGCGCAACTGGGCGCTCGAGGTGCTCGAACGCGCGCTCGCGCGGCTGGAGTCGGAGTACGCGCGGCGCGGCAAGCGAGCGCTGTTCGCCACCCTCAAGCCGGCGCTCGTCGCCGCGGAGGACGAGCTCTCGCGCGCCGTCATGGGCACCGCGCTCGGGATGACCGAGGGCGCCGTGAAGGTCGCTCTCCACCGCCTGCGCGCCGCCTTCCGCGAGTCCCTGCGCCAAGAGATCGCCGACACCATCGGCCCCGGCGGCGACCCGGAAGACGAGCTGCGCAACCTGATCACCGCCCTCGGCCATCCCTCGCAAGCGAGCTGAACTCCTGCGCTGCGGGAGGGCACTCTGGGCGGTAACTCTCGCGCGCGCTTGCTTCAGCTTGCGCGGCGCGGTCGAGTAGGCACGCGGAATGACGCAAGCAGGCACACAACAACGCTGCCCCAAGTGCGGGGATGCGCTCGGAGCGGGCGGCGCCTGCGCACGGTGTCTGCTCGGGCTGGGGCTCGGCGGGGACTCGGGGCCGGATCTGTTCGTCACGGGCGCGAAGGAGTCGACGCCGCCGCCGGCGCCCGAAGAGCTCGCGCCGTTTTTCCCGCAGTACGAGCTCGTCGAGCTCATCGGTCGCGGCGGGATGGGCGCGGTCTACAAGGCGGTGCAGAAGGGGCTGCAGCGCACGGTGGCGATCAAGGTGCTGCCGGCGGATGCGGCCGCGGATCCGACCTTCGCGGAGCGCTTCACGCGCGAGGGGCGCGCGCTGGCGCGGCTCGACCACCCCAACATCGTCGGCATCCACGACTCCGGCGTCGCGGGCGGCCTGTACTACTTCGTGATGGAGTTCGTCGACGGCGCGAACCTGCGGCAGATGGTGCGCGCGGGCAAGGTCGAGCCCGTGCAGGCGCTGGGCATCGTGAGCCAAGTGTGCGAGGCGCTGCAGTACGCCCACGAGGAAGGCATCGTCCACCGCGACATCAAGCCCGAGAACATCCTCGTCGATCGCCGCGGGCGCGTGAAGATCGCGGACTTCGGGCTCGCGAAGCTGCTCGGCGCGGCGCAGACCGACCTGAACCTGACGCGCACGCAGCAGGCGATGGGCACGCCGCACTACATGGCGCCGGAGCAGTGGGAGAAGCCCGCCGAGGTCGATCACCGCGCCGACATCTACGCGCTCGGCGTCGTGTTCTACGAGCTGCTCACGGGCGAGTTGCCGCTCGGCCGCTTCGCGCCGCCGTCGCACAAGTTGCAGGTCGACGTCAAGGTCGACGAGGTCGTGCTCAAGTCGCTCGCGAAGGAACCCGCGCTGCGCTACCAGTCGGCGGGCGCCGTGCGCACCGACGTCGATCGCATCGCCGCCGAACCGTACGTTTCACCCCGCGAGGCGCCGCGCCGCGGCTGCGTCGGCGGCCTGTTCCACGCCTTCACCTTCGCCTTCAACCCCTCGCCCAAGCCGCGCAAGAAGCTGTACGGCATGGAGCTCGCCTCGAACTGGATCCCGGTCGGGTTGGCGACGTTTCTGTGGTACAGCGCTTGGCTCACGGGCAGCTCGTTCCTGTTCCTCGCTTCGCTCGTCGGCACGATCCTGATCGTGCGCAACATCAAGTGAGCTGCGGCGAGGAACTCGGGCGTTGGGCGCGCGCGAGCGGGTGGGACGTGGAGGGACTGGCGGCGGATGCGGGGCCCAAGGGGCTGCGAGCCCAGCCCGCGCGCACGCGCCGCGTCGCGGAGCCCGCGCTGCACGCGAGCGTGGCGAATTTTCTGGAGCGCTGCGGTCCGCAGGCCACGGGTCCGGGGCTCGAGCCGAAGTTGCGCGTCGTCTCGTTCGCGCGCGCGAGGGACGGAGCGCTCGAGGTCGAGCTCGCGCCGACGTCGTGGGAGCTCGGTCGCGGATTTCACATGGCGTTGCTCGCGTGCTTCGCCGCGCCGAGCGAAGCGCCGCAGTGGCTCGCCGCGGCCTTGTCCGGGCAGCCGATCACGCCCGGGCTCGCAGCGGTGCACGGCGTGGTCGTGACGCGCGACCGCAAGCTCGTCGTGATGCGACGCGCCGCCGAAGTGCTCTACCGGCCGTCGCACTGGGCGGCGAGCTTCGAGGAGCAGATGGTCGCGGACGACCTCGTCGAGTCGGATGCGATCGCGCTCGCGACGTTGCGCGGCGTGCACGAGGAGCTCGGGGTTCCGCCGCGGCTCGCGCGCTGCACCTTTCTGTCCGCGCTCGTCGAGCTCGAGACGCTCAACCTCGCCTTCCTCTCGCGCATCGACGTCGCCTTCGAGTCGCGGGAGTTGCTCGCGCTCGCGCGCTCGGCACCGGACGCGCGCGACGCGGATCGCATCGACTTCGTCGACGCACAGCCGAGCGCGCTGCGGCAGCTCGCCGACAGCGGTGGGGGCGCCAGCCACGCGCCGCTGCATCCGACCTCGGCGCTGCGGATCGGACTGCTCGCGCGTCAGCTCGAGCTCGCGCGCCCGTAGTCGTCGCTGCGCCGTTCGATGTCGTCTTCGCCGAAGTAACTGCCGGTCTGGATCTCGATGAAGACCAGCGGCACGTCGCTCGTGCAGGCGATGCGATGCCACGCGCGCAGCGGAATGTCGATCGCCTGTCCCGCGACGAGGTCGTGCTCGACGCCCTCGAGCGTCACGCGGGCGCGGCCCTCGACCACCATCCAGTGCTCGGCGCGCCGCTGGTGGCGCTGGTAGGAGAGCCGCTGGCCGGGCCGCACGTCGATGCGCTTGACCCGGAAGCTCGCGCTGTCGGCGAGCACGCGGAATTCGCCCCAGGGACGGCGTTCGTGGACCGGGTCGGTCATGTTGACCCAGCCTACTGGCGGCGCAGAGCTTCCGTGGGCTTCATGCGGCAGGCGCGCAGCGCGGGCAGCAGGCCGCCGAGCACTCCGAGCAGGAGCGAGAAGGTGACGGCGCTCGCGAGCACGTTGGAGTTGACGCGGAAGGCGAAGGCCACTTCGCTGAACGTGTTGCCGTTCATCGTGCCGGTCTCGATGCCGTTGAAGGGCAGCGCCATCAGGCAGCCGGCGACGCCACCGAGCAGGCACAGCGCGATCGACTCGATCAAGAACGCGAGGAAGATCGGCAGCGGGCGGTAGCCGAGGCACAACAGGATGCCGATCTCGCTCGTGCGCGAGCTGATCGCCGAGAGCATCGTGTTGATCGCCGTGAGCACCGCGCCGATGCCCATCACGAACGCCAGCGCGAGGCCGAGGTTCTTCAGGATTCCGCCCAGCATCTTGGTCTGCGAGAGCAGGAACTGCTTCTCGGTCATCACCTTCGCCGGCACTTCCGTGTCGTTCTTGAGCCGCGCGGCGAGGCTGTTCGGCTCGGCGCCGCCTTCGGCGTCGGGATCGCCGACCAGCGTCCCGGGCACGAGCTTGGCGATCACGCGGTTGGGTCCGTAGCGATCGAGCGTGGCGAGGAAGCGGTCGAGATCGCCCCACACCTCGCTGGCGGCGCCGCCGTCGCTCTCGAACACGCCCACGACGCGGAACGGCGTCGTGTTGAGCTGCAGCACATCGCCGACGCGGCAGTTCTGGATGCGGCCGGTGATCTTGGAGCCGACGATCACCTCGTCGGTGCCCGGCGCGAAGTTGCGGCCTTCGACGATGCGAATCTCGCTCGCGCGGATCTCGAACGTCATCGGCTGCACGCCGCGCATCGGCACGTTGACCGAGCCGCCGTCCATGCGCGGCTTGAGCGCGGCGAAGTAGCACTCCATCGACGCGAGCGGCCCGTTGGGGCCCTGCGCGATCTCGGGCGTCTGCTTGATCAGCTTGAGGCCCAGGTCGCGGCGGAACTGGCTGTCGGTCTCGCCCGTGGCGCCGGGGCGCAGGAACACGGCGACGTCCTCGCGCCCGCCGCCGGCGAGCATGGTGACGAAGCCCTGCTGCAAGGCGAGCACGCCCGCGAAGATCGCGACGGTCGCCCCGATGCCGAGCACCGTGAGCAGCGTGGCGCTGCGGCGCACGAACAGGCTGCGGAGCGTGTAGGAGAGCGGAATGGCCATGTTTTCAGGCTCCCTTGGCGCGCAGCGCCTCGACGCAGTTGGCACGCAGCGCATTCCACGCCGGAATCGCGCCGGCGGCGAGGCCGACCGCGAGGCTCGCCACGGCCGCGCCGACGTAGGTCGACGTCTGGATGAAGAAGCCCGGGAAGGCCGAGCCGATCGCGAGCGAGATCGGCTCTTCGAGCACGGCGGCGAGCGCGATGCCGAACGCGCCGCCGGAGAGGCACAGCACGAGCGACTGGGTGATCAGCACGCCGAAGGCGGCCGTGTCAGCGAAGCCGAGCGCCTTGAGGATGCCGATGTCGTGGGTCTGCTCGCGACCGGCCATGAGCATGGCGTTGACCGCGCCGAGCAGGATCGCGACGAGCACGCCGGCACCGATCCAACCGAGGAACATCGGGATATCGCCGAGCATCGACACGAACTGGCGCGTGAACTCGCTCTCCGTGTCGCAGCGCACGGTCGCCGGTCCGTTCTCGAACATGCCCTCGATCTGCGCGCGCATGCTCTCGATGTCGGCGCCGGGCTCGACGCTCATCACATACACGCCGACACCCGGATCCTGACCCGCGGCTTTGAGGGTTTCCTCGAACAGGTCCCAGCGGAAGAACATCGTGCGGTTGTCGAAGTTCGCCGCCTCGGAGCGGTACACGCCCGCGAGCTCGAAGTCCCACGCCTGCCCCGACGGGTGCGGGAAGAGCGCGCCGGTGATCGGGATCTTGCCGGTCTGCTGCCACTCGGGGAACTCCGCCGCGAGCTGCCAGCCGACGATGCAGGCGTTGCGCTGGGTGAGGAACTTGCGCTTGGTTTCCTCGTCGACCTTGACCTCGGGATAGACCTCGAACATGCGCTCGGGATCGACCGCGAACTGGCCGAAGAAGTTGTCCTGCGACTTGTAGTAGCCGCCGAACCACTGCCACTTCACGACATTGGCGATGCCTTCGACGCGCGCGATCTTCTCCTGATAGGAGAGCGGGATGTCGACGAACAGGCTGATCGAGCTCATCACGACGAGCCGCGTCGAGCTCGCGGCGGCGAGGCCCGACTGCAGCGTGGTGACGATCGATGTCAGCACGCACACGAGGAACAGCGCGACGCCGACCGACACGGCGGTGATGCCGGAGCGGATCGGGTGGCTGGAGAGGTTGCGCAGGACGAGCTTGAACACGGAGGGTGCTTCTCTCGCGGCTTCAGCCGGCCGCGACGGGCTGGTTGTGCTCGATGCGTCCGAGCTGGCCCTTGTCCAAGTGCACGATCGACTGCGCGCGCTCGGCGGCGTGCGGGTCGTGCGTCACCATCAGGATGGTCTTCTTGAACTCGCGGTTGAGGCGCCCGAGCAGGTCGAGCACCTGCTCCGCGCTCTTGCGGTCGAGGTCGCCCGTGGGCTCGTCGGCGAGGATCACCTTGGGGTCGGTGGCGACGGCGCGCGCGATCGCGACACGCTGCTCCTGACCGCCCGAGAGCTGGCGCGGGCGATGGTCCATGCGATCGCCCAAGCCCACGAGCTTGAGAGCGGTCTCGCCTTGCGCGCGGCGCTGCGAGCGCGAGAGCGGCGTCAGCTTGAGCGGCAGCTCGACATTCTCGCGCGCGGTCAGCACGGGGATCAGGTTGAAGCTCTGGAACACGAAGCCGACATTCGCGCCGCGCCACGCCGCGAGCTCCGAGCCCTCGAGCTGCGCGAGATTCTCTCCCGCGATGAAGAGCTCGCCCGAATCGGGCGAGTCGAGGCCGCCGATCAGGTTGAGCAGCGTCGTCTTCCCCGAGCCCGAGGGGCCCATCAGTGCGTAGAAATGGCCCTCTGCCATTTCCAGGTTGAGTTGGTCGAGCACTGTCAGCGTCTCGCCGCCGCGCTGGTAGCTCTTGGTGAGGTTGCGGACTCGGATCATCGCCTGCGACATCGCTCTCAACCTTTCACGCGGATGCGGTCGCCGTCCGCGAGTTGCGGCGGCGGCTGGTCGACCAGTCGCTCGCCTCCCTGCAGTCCCGAGCGCACGACCGCGCGCCCGTTCTTCTCCGCGCCGAGCTCGATCGCGCGCGTGCGCGCGACATCGCGCTCGATCAGGAACACGTGCGGCTTGCCGTCGATCGGCACGACCGCGCTGAGCGGCACGAGCACCACGGCTTCGCTCTCGCTCGTGGCCGCCGCTGCCTGCTGCTGCGCCGCCGCCCCGAACACGATGCGCGCGCCCATCTCGGGCCGCAGGCGCTCGTCGGGCGCGTCGAAGCGCACGCGCACTTCGACCGTGGCTTTCTGGCGATTGGCGGTCGGCCAGATGCGCGACACGCGCCCCGCGTAGGGCCGATCCGC